>DASTGU010000103.1:0-4519 GCA_035718845.1 Gemmatimonadaceae bacterium
CTGACGGCTGTTACGGGTACGCTGAGTGTGGAGTGGTTTAACCCGAACACTGGTGTCACGACCGACGGCGGGACGATAACCGGTGGCGAAAAAACACTGACCGCACCCTTCAGCGGACCAGCCGTCGTCTTCATACACTAAGAAGAAAGACTACCAGTAGCGCGAATCGCGATGCAGCACAAGCGCGATACGTTCCGACGCGCCACTGGTACGCAACACGTAAGACGCTCTCAATTCATCTCCGGACCAAACTGCGACGATGCTCGGACGCGATTTTCCCTTGCTACGCTTTTGTGGGACGAGGGTCACGCGGCTTCCCTCGATGGTGTAAGTGCCCTTCTCGGAGTCCGACATCACCGGCGTTGGTAATGGGTGCGCTCCGCGTCGAACCAGCTGGTGGTAGTACCGGAAATACAACGTGAAAGTGCGGTCCGCATTGAGTCTCAGGACACCCTGCTCGAGGGTGAACAGCCGGAAGGCGCCATCGACGGCCGGCACCCGCAAATCGGCAGGTAGCGAGCGACCATCTAGCGTGACGGCGACGTAACTCCCCGTAATCGCCGACCGAGTTGGCGAGAAAACGGGGTTAATCGCCAGGCAACAAAAGCCTGTCCCCAGGAATCGTTTCAGCGCGATCATGTGTCGCGCTCGTCGTGATCAATTACGAGGCCGACGCTGGCGAATCGTGGTTAGCCCCGAAACGGGGGCCTCGCGGCCCGGTTTCGCCGTAGTGTTGCTCGCCATCTCAAACCTGTCGGACGGATGCTACAGCGGCCACTCAAAAGGGCGTTTCACCACCCTTTGACGTGTGTTTCGCGCCATTCAGCCGGGCGCGTGAGTTGCCTTCACCCGCGACGGCATCCCGATATCAATTCGGGCCCAAGTTTCAATCCACGACAATCACTCAATCAAGACCGGAAATGTCAGCGCGCGGCCAGCAAACCGAAACAGCGAGACCAGTTTGAAGATGAGAGTTCTCATAACCGGCCATAACGGCTACATAGGCTCGGTGCTGGCGCCGATGGTGCGCGCGGCCGGGCACGATGTCGTGGGACTGGATACCTATCTCTTCGAGGGAGGCACCTTCGGCCCAGACGTGTCGCGAGACGAAGGACTCCGAATGGACCTGCGAGACATCGAAGTCGCTGATCTGCGCGGGTTCGATGCCGTGATGCACTTGGCCGCATTGTCCAACGATCCGCTCGGCGACGTCAATCCACAGTGCACGTTCGACATCAACCACCTTGCTTCCGTTCGTCTGGCGCGACTTGCCAAGCAGGCGGGAGTACCGCGGTTCATATTCGCGTCATCCTGCAGTCTTTATGGTGTAGCCAGCGACGAAATGCTCACCGAAACAGCGGCGTTCAATCCAGTCACGCCGTACGGTGTATCCAAAGTGCTGGTAGAGCGCGATGTGTCCGAGCTGGCTGATGCCGACTTTACTCCCACGTTTTTGCGCAACGCCACCGCGTACGGCGTTTCCCCGCGGCTTCGCGCGGATGTCGTCGTCAACAATCTGGTTGCAGTCGCGTTTACTACCGGCGAGGTGCTGATCCAGAGCGACGGCAGTCCGTGGCGTCCGCTGGTGCACATCGAGGATATTGCCCGCGCCTTCATCGCGGTTCTCCACGCTCCGCGGACGCTCGTTCACAACGAAGCTTTTAACGTCGGCCGATCCGAAGAGAACTACCGCGTTCGCGACCTCGGTGCCATGGTCGAGCAGGTCATTCCCGGAAGCAAAGTTCGTTACGCCGAGGGAGGCGGACCGGACCCACGCTGCTATCGTGTAGACTGCAGCAAAATCAGACGGACATTGCCCGAGTACCAACCCGAGTGGACGGTCCGACGCGGAATGGAGCAGCTCCGCGACGCATTCGCGAAGTACCATCTCAGCCGCGAAGATCTATTCGGCGACCGCTACTTCCGAATCAAACGCATCCGTGCTCTCCAGACGCTCGGAATGCTTGACGGTTCTCTCCGCTGGAAGTCAGCCGAGAACCCTCTCTACGTGGCGACCGGCGCATGAAAGTCGTGATTTTCTGTGGGGGTCTCGGCATGCGCCTGCGCGAGGCAGGCGACGATATTCCGAAGCCGATGGTGCCGATCGGTCATCGACCGATCCTCTGGCACTTGATGAAATACTATGCGCACTACGGCCACAAGGACTTCATCCTCTGTCTCGGCCACCGCGCGGACGCGATCAAGAGATTTTTCCTCAATTACGAGGAAACCGGCTCGAATGATTTCGTGCTGTCGAACGGTGGTCGCCAGATCGATTTGATGAATCGTGACATCTCGGACTGGCGAATTACATTCGCCGATACCGGCGTGAATGCGAACATCGGCGAGCGCCTGCTCGCCGTCCGGCGTTATCTGCGCGACGACGAAATGTTTCTAGCCAATTACGCCGACGGCCTCACCGACATGCATTTGCCGACCGTAGTTGAACGGTTCAAGCGAGAGGGCAAGATCGGGAACTTCGTGAGCGTGCGGCCGAATCTGAGTTTCCACGCGGTCTCTGTACGTCCGGATGGCAGCGTGGCTGAGATCAAGCCTGTGATGCAGACCGATCTCCGCATAAACACGGGCTTCTTTCTCTTTCGTCGTGAGATCTTCGATTACATCACGCCCGGTGAGGAACTGGTCCGCGAGCCATTCGATCGCCTCATTGCCGCCGGACAGCTGTTCGCTCACTCGTACGATGGCTTCACCATGTCCATGGACACATTCAAGGACAAACAGCACTTCGAGGAGCTCTGGTCGAAGGGTCGCGCGCCATGGGAGGTTTGGCGGTCGGATTCATCGACGAGCGACGATCTGGTTGTCCGCGAGCAAGCGGCAAATGGCAATGGTGCTGCGGCACCGGTCAACTCGCCCGTGAAATACGGAGGCGGAGATTTTCTCAGCCTGGTCGATCGGATGCCGGGCGCAATTGCGACGCCGGCGAATTCATAGCCGTTTCGCCGGTAAGGCCGGCCCTGACTGGCACACCAAAGCGGTGAAGGATCAACAGAGGATGCACGAAGAGCAGGCACAAACAGTCGTGATTGGCGGCGGAATCGTTGGTCTCGCCACCGCCCTCGCGATGGCGGAGCGTGGTGCGCCCCCGGTAGTGCTGGAGGCAGAATCACGACTTGCTTCGCATCAGACCGGCCATAATAGCGGCGTCATCCATTCCGGTCTTTACTACAAGCCGGGGTCAGCGAAAGCGAGAACGTGTCGTACCGGGCTCGCGGCTATGTATCGCTTCTGCGCTGAGGAGAACATTCCGCATCGTCGCTGCGGCAAACTCGTCGTAGCGGTCAGAGCGGAGGAATTACAGCGCCTCGCCACTCTCGAGGAGCGTGGGCGCGCCAACGGCGTCACAGTGCGTCGCCTTTCAGCGGCGGAGATCCGGGAGCGTGAGCCGGAGGTGCGCGGCATTGCCGGACTGTGGGTTGACGACACCGGCATCGTGAACTACGGGCAGGTTGCAGAGCGGATGGCGCAGCGACTCGTCCGATTGGGTGGGGAGGTCCGTACCGGCCATCGAGTGATTTCGATTAGACGAGAAGGCGGTGGGCGGGTCATCGAGACGAATCGAGGAGTCGTCCGCGCCTCGCTGCTGGTCAATTGTGCCGGACTTCAGTCTGATCGCGTGGCACGCCTCGCGGGTGCCGAACCCCGCGTGCGGATTGTTCCGTTTCGTGGCGAGTACTTCACGCTGCGCCCCGAGCGGGCGAGCATCGTACACGGTCTGATTTACCCGGTGCCCGATCCGGCAATGCCGTTCCTCGGAGTGCACTTTACCCGCGGTATCGACGGCATAGTGGAGGCGGGGCCCAATGCTGTTCTTGCATTCAAGCGCGAGGGCTACGCGTGGACGGACATTTCGGCCCGCGATGTTCTCGAGCTCGCAGCATTTCCGGGATTCTGGCGGATGGCGCGGCGAGAATGGCGCACTGCGATTTACGAAGTGCATCGCAGTTTGAGCCGGAGGCGTTTCCTCCAGTCGCTGCAGCAGCTGGTACCGGGTGTTGTCGACACGGACATCGTCCCGGGAGGTAGCGGTGTGCGCGCACAGGCGGTCGGCGCTGACGGTCGGCTCATCGATGATTTTCACATCGAGGTTCAGCCCGGCATCGTCAACGTGCTCAACGCGCCGTCTCCTGCAGCAACGGCATCTCTAGCCATTGGAAGAGAGATATCGGACCGTGTAATGGCGTTGCGTTCCGCCGCATGACAAAGTCGGTGTCTACTCGCAGGCGTAACTCAGCGGCCGCCCTGTGGAATCACAGTTCGCGGGATCTCATTCTCGCGCTAGCGTGCACAGTGTTGCCCATCGCCTGTGGAGGCGCCTCGGAAGTCGCCATGATGGCACCGCCGCACACGTCAGGTTCCGCCACTTTACTGCATCGGAGTACGCGCAATCCTCGGTATTTCGAGAATGCGTCTGGAGAGGTGGTGTATCTGGCTGGGTCTCACACGTGGAGCAACCTGCAGGACAACGGCACGGTCGATCCGCCGGCGGCGTTTGACT
>DASTGU010000104.1:0-10656 GCA_035718845.1 Gemmatimonadaceae bacterium
TGTTCGCGGCGAGCTGATTCCAGTTCGCCCAGCTGTCTGACGTGTAAAGCTGAAATCCATCGAGTTTCCCTTTCACGGTCTGCCGCAGCCGCGAGATCAGCTCACTCTGTCGCTTCACTTCTTCCTTCTGCTTGTCCTCCGGAAGCTTCGCCGCATTGAGCAGTGCCGATGGTCCGTGCCGATACCACTCCTGCACGTCATCCTGATTTGCTCCGGTGGTGAGAACACGATAGAGGCTCTCGTACTGCTGCGGATTCGCCAGCACGATGTCCGACGCTTCCTGAATCGCGCCCATCATTCGCTCCAGCTCCAGCGCGAACACCGAATGCGCCGGCTTGCGCGTAGGTCGCCAGCCGCGCGGCAATCCGCCAAGTTGCAGCAGATCGCGCGCGCACGAGCCGCCCTCCCCCGCCGAGACGCCGGTCGAGAGCTGCAGCAGCTGCGTGAGAGCCTGCTCGCTGTGATTTCGATCGAGCTCGCCCGCTGCAGCGTTGTGGTCCATCCAGCTTACCCAGCGCCGCGCCTGAAACTTGGTGCGGCTGTCGAGCAGTTTCTTCCACAGCTCGACGAACGCCATCGAGAAAGCACCGACGGCGATGAGCGGCGTCAGATACTTGAGCAGAAAATCGGTGAGTCGATTGACGGCGATCCCGACGTCCGTCACCGGCGCAGTTTGCTGTACCAACAAAATGAGATACATAGGCTCTCCTCGATGTTGGTTCCCTGGCAGTTACCGCGTCACATGTCCTGATTCATGTAGCTCGCGTAGACATCGGTGGTGCGTGAGCTGTCGAGCGGGAAGGTCACATTCCACACCCGCCGCCGCAGTCCAAAATTGATTCGGTGCTCGTTGTAGCAATCGAGATATGCGTGAGGGCTCAGCGCGAGCTTTCCGTCCTTGACGATGTTGTTGTGTCGCTCGGCGCACCTGAACCCATTTCGCTGCATGGCTTCCCAGACCATCGGCTCGGTACTGCCGACGAGGTATCTCAGAGTATCGGCGACCTGGCGACCCGATTTGAAGTCGGCAAGGTCGATATGATACGGATCAGGATTCTTCTTGCAGCCGGACGTTGCGGCTGCGGCAATCAGCAGCGCGGTAGCGACGAGTCGGTAATTGGACATTCGCACCCTCCGTTGTCTGCGAGGAAATTGCCGCATCCATTTCGCTTCGCAAGCAGCCGGTGAAACGCTAGCCGTTTCCCGCAGCGGCGCGCCGACGTGCGATGTCTCCGCTTTTCACGATCAGCAACAGCGCGAATGCCAGCTCCGCGGGCCCGGCGAGTACGATCACCACACCTTGCAGTGTCGTTGCCAGTGGCGGCCACAGAAAAATCACCCACGACACGCCGCCAATCAGCCACCAGTAACCCAGCCAGCGCGGCAGGAACGTCGATTGGAGAATCAGATAACCGGTCACAAGCTCGAACAGACCAAACAACGGAAAGGAGATCAGGAACGCCTTCGAGTACATCGTCAGGCCGAACATCATCGCGGCCTGCAGTTGCTGCGCGCTGAACGCACTGGCTAACTGGGCGTCGTTGAGGAGGTAAGGCGGAACAATTCGGAGCAGACCAGCGATGATCTGCACGATGCACCCCGTGAGACTGAAGAACGCCGCCGTCAGTGCCAGATTTCGATTGACGGGCCGGAAGAACCCGTACAGCAGCGCTGTCAACGCGATATAGAGTGCGTTGCCGAGTAGATCTATCGACGCCGACGTCTGGAACAGGCCCACGTGCGCCATGATGTTCTGCGCCGTCGCCGCGGCATCGCTTTTCACGACCATGCCTCTCAGCATCGTCAACGCGGGAATGCCGACCACGAAATAAGCCAGCCAGATAATGCCGATCGTCCTCGGCGTGGGACGCATTACGTCATTGCTCGACTCATTCATGCGGCCTCCAGAGGTCGCTGATTGCAAATGGCGCTGCGTTTACCGCGGCGCTGATTCGTAGCCTTTGCTCTCCGACAGCAGCTTCGTAACGAAGCGCTGCCCCTCCGAGATTCGCTCGACTTCGATCGCGATCGCTTCCATCCCGTGCTCCAGTCGCTGGAGCCGATCGGAATCACCAGCCGGAAGCGCAGGCGTCGATTTGCGCGATTTTTTCCAGCGACGGCGCATGAAGTACACGAACGCGGACATCAGCACGAAGACGGTGCCCGCACCGGCGCCGACTCCCGCGCCGAACATGTCTTCGGCCGGCGGGCTGACTGATTCCTGCGCCATAGCAATGAGCTGCGGCGATGCAGCGGCAATCTGATTGCCAACGGCACCGAGGTCCGTCTCGAGCTGCAGTACCCGTGTGTCGAGGACGCCTAACTGGTGTCTGAGTCCCTCTGCGCCTCCCTCGGGTGCGACGCGGAGCTGTTCGATCAGGCTGCTCCGGCGCTCGGTCACCGAGTTGAGCTGCAGCGAGATCTCGCGCCGTCGCGCCAGCAATGCCCGCATTTGCTCGCGCGAAGTCGGAACGTGCAGCACGGCGTTGCCACCATCGGTGGTATAGACGGTGATGCCAGGAGTGCTTGCCTGTGGCGCCACGTCAGCGCCCGATTGAGTGCGAACCGTCACCTGCATTAATCTCGATTATCGGCGTGAAGTTGATTCGGCACCGCGCGACTCGGACATCAGTCGGGTGACGAAGCGCTGACCCTCGGAGATCCGCTCGATCTCCACCGCCATCGCGTCGATTCCGTTCTCTAGTCTCTTGAGACGCTCCGAATCCTCGGCGGGAAGGCGGCGTTGCGCCGGCACGTCGTCGCGAATGAATCGCTTCCAGATCCAGCGGCCGAGCAGAAGCAGGAACGTCACGCCGACCAGTGAGCTGGCCGCGCCCACGAAGATTCCATCAGCGAATGAACCTGGCGCGTCGGACGCTGGCGACGCCGGTTCTTCCGCCATCGATGAGAGCTCCGGCGCAGCGCCGGCGATCTCCTGGCTGACGACATTGAGGCTCGATTCCAGCTGAGTGACACGGTCGTTGAGGAGGTTGAGCTGCCCCTGGAATCCAGGCTTCGCGACATCGGGAACTTCGTTCATGCGGTCGATCAAATCGTTGCGCCGCTCGGTCGCCTGCTCCAGCTGGTCGTTGAGCATTCGGCGCTGTGAGAGAAGCGCCATCATGTCGTCGTGGCTCTGCGGGATCTGCAGATTGGTGCTCTTGTCGCCATCGACGAAGACCCGCACGGACGGTTTGCCCTGCTGGCCGACCACGATATCTGGCTTGGGGGTCGATTGTATAATCGCTTGCATAATTGTCGTACGTTGCAGACAGTGGCCGGGTTACACCACGTTGGACAATTCTAGTCCTTATAGGGATCGTACTCGTTTTCGCCCGCCATCACCACAATTAGCGGCCTGAGTGTGTGCAGCACACGCACGGTTTCGCCTTGAGCCGCCAGGACCTCTGGTAGCCTGCGGTACGCCTGCGGCGCTTCGTCGAGCCCCCCGCCTCGCAGAATGATTCCTTTGGGTCCGAGCCACTGGTTGACCATGTCCCAGGAGACTTTGCCGGGCGAGACGATCCGCGCCTTTGGGCCCCAACCTTTCTTTTTGCCGCGTGCTTCGGTGCGCGACATCACTCGCCCCGCTCCGTGCACGGTCGACCAGAGTGCAGCTTCCGACTTTTCGGGCGCGTCACGCGTGCCCTCGAGAATCACCGCATTGTCGCCCATCGATCCGCCGACGAATCCGCACTGGCCCGGAAAAGCCGGCGTCGCTCCTTTGCGCACGACGATCAGATCTTCCCCGCCGTGGTTCTCCTTCCAGGCGAAGTTGTGGTGATTGTGGACGAGATCGAGCTCGTTTGCACCTAATATCTCCACGACCTTTCGCGCCACCCATTCCCTGCCGGCGTAAGCGTATTTGCCGCCCAACTCCATCAGGGACCAATACGCGTCTCCCAGCGGTGATCTGATGTCGAGCAAAGTCTCGCGCTCGGGTACACGCGTGCCCCACTTCTCGTTCATCGACAGCGCCATCACCCCGGACGCGACCGTGTGCCCGAATCCGCGCGACCCAAAGTGCACGCCGACCCAAATGCGGCCGTCCTCGTCGGCGAACACATCGACGTAATGATTGCCGCTGCCGACGGTGCCGAGCTGATTCCGTGCTTTGTCTCTTAGCTCGCCCTGGACGTGCTGTGGCAGCGCGCTCCACGCCGCGTCGTCGAACAATTCATCCGCGCGCGGCGCATCGCGCGAGACGTTCTTACGGCCCATCCCGAACGAGACGCTGCGCTGGATCTCCATAGCGATGCGCTCGAGATCGTCTCGCGTATAGTCGCTGATGGTCCGGTCGGTCATGATCGCCGCGTTGCCGCAGGCGATGTCGAATCCAACGCCAACGACCGAGACTTTGTCGCGATACGCAGCGACGCCGCCGATCGGCATCACGTATCCCATGTGCCCATCCGCCATCAGCGCCGCGCGCTCGGCGCGCGATGCCACGTCGCGCAACTGCGCGAGGGTCTTCTCCTCGTGCGAGCCAAAGACGGCGATTGGAGCTGCTGCGTTACTCGCGGACACGTCGATCATACGCGCAACTCGTTCAAGAATCTCGCCGCTATCTCCGAGTCTCGCGCTGTGTCTCAACTCCCAACAAGCCGGGCCAGCTTATAGAACCCGATGAAGACGACAACCAGAGCGACCAGCCCGGCTGCCATGGCTACGTAACCAACCGTGCGCTCGACCGGATCGGTCTGGTCGCAAACAATGCTTGCGGCAGATCCATTCAGCAGCGGCTGCGCCTGGCTTGCCGCGCAAATGCGTGGCTGCGTCGAAGTGGACGGAGGCGACTGCAACCCACTGCACGCGACCAAAACAGCGGTGCCGATGATGCAAGTTAGCCTTGCCATGCGCCCAACTTGATGACCGATATGGCCGTGGCAAATACGTAGGCTGACGTAGGCGATCTGGCCTCGGCGTCAGCAAGATCAGCGCGCGCCGATTTCGTCCGGTGCTATCCCGTAGTCGCGCAATTTCCGGTAAAGCGTGCGCTCGCCGATGTCGAGAATCTCGGCGGCCTTGCGTCGATTGCCGCGCGTTTCGCGTAGCGCGGCCTCGATTGCCGCACGCTCGATCTGCGCCATCGTCATGCCCGGAGCAAGTGTCAGGTTCGACGGCGCGGAAGCTTGATTGGGCGGCTCGATTGCAATCGCGTTGTTGCCGGACGACAGCGCCGGCGCGTGCACTTCGCGCGAGCCATTCACCCAGAGCTCGCGATGATCACGCTCCTCGTCCATCCGCCGACGCAGCTCCTCGACCTGGAGCCGCAGCTCCAGCATGCTCCTCACCAGAAACTCGAGCTCACGACCCTCGGCGCCAACGGCACCGCGCACAACCGGACCGACGTGCACTGGCAGGTATCGCGCCGAGCCGCCTTCCCTGATCATTCGCGGAATGTCCGCCGCCTGGATCTCTCGGCCCGGCGCCAGCACCACCATGCTCTCGATCAGATTGCGCAGCTCGCGTACGTTGCCCGGCCACGGATAACTCATGAGGATCTGCATCGCTTCCGCTGAGATGCCGTGGAATTTCCGATCGTGCTGCGACGAGAATTCCTTGATGAAGCGACGCACCAGCACGGGGATGTCTTCGCGCCGCTCGCGCAGCGGCGGCAGGTACATGCTCAGCACGTTGAGCCGGTAATACAGATCGGCGCGGAACAACCCTTCTTCGACACTCTCGCGCAGCGGACGATTGGTCGCTGCGACGACTCGCACGTCGATCGGAATCGGCGTCGTCCCGCCGACGCGCGTGAGTTTTCGCTCCTCGAGCACGCGCAGCAGCTTCACCTGGGTCGATGGAGGAATCTCGCCGATCTCATCGAGAAACAGCGTTCCTTCGTCGGCGAGCTCGAAGCGCCCAATGCGTCGCTCGGCGGCGCCGGTGAACGCGCCTTTCTCGTGACCGAACAGCTCGCTCTCGATCAACGTTTCAGGGAGCGCACCTGCATTCACCGCGATGAACGGCTTGTTGCGACGCGGACTCAGTCGGTGAATCGCGTGCGCGACGAGCTCTTTGCCTGTTCCGCTTTCGCCCTCGATGATCACCGTGCTCGACACCGGCGCGATCTGCTCGATCTTGAGCAGCACTTCGCCGATCGCCTCCGACTGACCGATCAATCCAGTCGCTTCCATCAGTCGCTTGCGATCGAGCACGCGTCGCACAGCGAGATAGAGCTCGTCAGCGGAGATCGGCTTCGTATAGATGTCCGTGAAGCCGAGTGTGCGGAGCTGATCGCGCAGGCCCGGGTCTTCGACGTCGGCGAGTCCGATCACCGACACACCTTCCCACAGCTGATCGCGCACGATCTGTTGATTTTCCGCGTCGCGCAGATTGCCGGTGATGACGATGAGGTCGGGCTTGAATCGTTTGATCTCGCCACGGAGGTCGTCGAACGGCGAGACGACGGTGGTTTGAACGCCGTTGGTCTCGAGCTGCGCGTTGAGGCGGACGGCCGGCTCGACGTCGGTGAGGGTGATCAGGACTTTCACGCGCGCTGCGGACCGGCGTTGACCGCCGGGCCCCCACCCGGATTATGCTCGGTAACTCGCCCGCTCAGGACATCACAAGCATGCTGGATGATCGGATCCAACGCATCGAGTCCGTCACGCACACCGCTGGGTGAGCCGGGCAGATTCACGATCAGCGATTTGCCGCGCACGCCAGCAACTCCGCGCCCTAGCGCCGCGCGCGCAAAGTTCGGCAACGCCAGCACTCTGATCCGCTCCGCGATCCCTTCCGCCTCTCGCTCGATCACCGCGCGCGTCGCTTCCGGCGTGACGTCCCTGGGCGCGAGCCCGGTCCCGCCGGTGGTCAGCACGAGATCCACCCGATCACCATCGCACGCCTGGATCAAAGACCGCACGATCTCGACTGTGTCGTCGGGGCAGTTCGTCGACGAAACCAGCTCGTACTTCTTCGCCTTGACCCACCCAACAACAACGGCGCCAGAAGTATCCTGCCGCTCGCCTTTCACTACCGAATCTGAAACCGTCAAAACCGCAACGCGCATTCAGTTCAGAGCCTGCTTCCGCTCTTGTAAAACGGCATTTTGACGACCGTCGCCGGAATCCGCTTGCCGCGAATTTCGATTTCCAAAGCGGACCCTTCCGCGGCGGAAGAAGGCGGCACGTACGCAGTCCCGATCGGAATCCCCAGCGTCGGACTCATCGTCCCGCTCCGCACCTCCCCACTCGGCGCACCGTTTACGAATACAGGGTACCCGTGGCGCGGAAACGATCTCTCGCTCGTCGTGAACCCGATCAACTTGCGCGGCACCCCCTGCTCTTTCTGCCTGAGCAGCGCATCGCGACCGACGAAATCGCCTTTCCTGAATTTCACCAGCCAGCTCAGTCCCGCCTCGAGCGGCGTGGTGGTGTCGTCGATGTCGTTGCCGTAGAGCGCCATCCCCATCTCGAGCCGCAGCGAATCACGCGAGCCCAAGCCGGCCGGCGTCACCTCTCCCGATTCAGTCAGCGCTTCCCACAACTGCGGCGCGTACTCGGCGGGAAAGTACAGCTCGAATCCATCCTCGCCCGTGTAACCAGTGCGCGAGATGTAAACCCTGTCGACGCCCGCGACGGTCCCCGTCTGGTGCTCGTAGTACTTGATCTGCGACAGATCGGTATCGGTGTGCTGCTGCAGAATGCGCTGCGCCTGCGGTCCCTGCAGCGCCAGCAACGCGATGTCGTCGCTGATGTCGTCGAGCGTGACGTCGAATTTTTCGACGTACTGCGAGATGTGCGCGAAATCCTTTTCGATGTTGGAGCCGTTGACGACCATCAGCACTCGCCCTTCTGATCGATAGATCAGGCAGTCGTCGACGATGGTCCCGTCCTCGCGCAGAATCGTCGAGTACTGGGCCTGCCCCGGCTTGAGCGACGCAACGTCGTTGGTGGTGACGTAGTTGACAAACTCGACCGCCTGCGGTCCCTTCACGATGAACTCGCCCATGTGACTGACATCGAACAACCCCGCCTTCTCACGCACCGCCTTATGCTCGGCGGTGATTCCGGTCGGGTACTGGACGGGCATCTCGAATCCCGCGAACGGGACCATTTTCGCGCCGAGTGCGACGTGAGTGTCGTAGAGAGGCGTGCGCTTGAGAGTGGCTTGGGTCATCGGAGTGGGTGCGGTGTCCCCAATATGCGCGATGCAATTCGGGATTTGGAGTGCCGCCGTGACAAATTGGCAGGATTCGCGAAAAAAGGGCGCACGCCGAAAGGTATGGCTAAGGATGCGGTCCTAACCCGGGCGCGGGCGAGCGCCAACGTCAGGTTTTTCGGTGTGTCGCGTTCCAGTAACGATGAGTGCAAGGATGTCGTTCCAATTAGCAGTGCTTACGTGCCTAACCGCCGGCGCGATTTCGGCGCCCGCCTTGGCGCAGCAGCCCGCTTGTCATGCGGTTCCGGATTCCCTGATCGGGACGCTCTCGGGACTCGCCGTCGGATCACTCGAGATAATCACCGCCAATCCGGACAGAATGCCCGGGCCCGCCGGCGCGCTGGATGTGCTCCATGTCCGAACCGGGAAAGACATCATCCGCCGCCAGCTGCTCCTCAAACCCGGCGACGCGCTCGATACCCTGCGACTGCGAGAGTCCGTGCACCGGCTGCGGCGACAGGGATACATCGCTGACGTTTCGCTCGAGCTGCAGCAATGTTCGGATTCCACTGGTGGCGCGCCGACTGTGCGCGTCCTCGTTCAGACCAAGGATTCGTGGAGCACCGGACCATCGATAAAAGTGCGCTCTTCCTCGGCTACCGCGATCGGCCTCGAAGAGCGGAATGTCATGGGCACCGGCCGCATCGTGCGGGCATACGTGCGCTCCGATGCGGGGCGTACCGGAGTCGGTCTCACTTACGTTGATCCGTGGCTATTTGGCTCGCCACTCTCGGGCGCGCTGAGCCGAAACGTTTTCCGGGATGGGCGCGACTGGCGACTCGGAATCGGTGTGAGGCAGCGCAGCATATTCGACAACTGGCGTGGCGACCTGACGCTGTTCGACTCGCGCCGCCGCTCGCCGACGGGTTCGGACACGGTGCACCGATCAGCGCAGGTTTTGACACTCACGCACCTGGTGAGCTCATCACCGGGCGGGGCATTGTCGCTGCTCTCTGGATTCGAGCGCGAACGAACTCACCTGTCGGTATCCAGCGATGTTCCGGTTGTCGGGCCACGTCGTGTGAATCGTGATTTTGCCGGCCTCGATCTTGGCCTTGCCCGCTACTCCGCCCGTTACGAGCAGATCGACTGGTTTCTGCCGGGCGCGCGTGCCGCCGACCTGCCAGTGGGCTTCGAGGGTGAAGGGCTGGTCGGATTCGGCCGAGATTTCATCTCGGAGACTCCGATGATGCACGCCGACCTTTGGGCGGGGCGTTTCTGGTTTCCTCGTCGCGATCTGTTCGCGACAACCGACATCTGGATGTCGGGCTACCTGAACCACGACGCGTGGAGCGGAGCCACCGAACGCGCGGCGGTCTCGATATACAAGCAAGCCGCGGACGGAATGTGGATCGCGCGCGTCGGCGCAGAACAGCTCACCGACCCCGATCCCGACGTGCGCGCGCTGGAGTCTATCGATCCAACGGTGCCTGCCATTCCGTTCACGAGAAGACTGGCCGAGAGCGCAGTGGCGATCTCACTGGAGCGCTCGGCACATCTCTTCGGCGTAACCAGGGGCTATGTTCTGGACGGCGCGTTCTTCGCTGCCGCGTCGTCGCGTTGGGATCCCGCGTCAGCCTCCGACACCACAATGTCGGTTGGGATCGTGGGCGTCGGCTTGCGACTCAACCCCCGACGCCTGGGGGGCGCCGGAGTTCGGTTCGACGTCGGCTACCCGGTGCTGAGATCGAGTCCAGTCAAGCAGCGGCTCTTTCTCAGAGTGTCGCTCTCGCCATGGATCGAGGTCGGGCGAGCGCGTCAGGGAATCGGATTCTGACGCTCGAGCGTCAGTCCATCAACTCTCCCGCAGTCACTTCCCGCACCTCGCCGATGTCTACGCGCGAGCCAGTGACCATGCCCTTCAGTACCTCGAACAAGACGACGGGTCGCGGCTTGTTCACCTTCATATAGGTAGCAGACTCAGCCTCGACCATGATCAGCGCAATGCGCGGATCGTTGGGGCCGCCGTCGCGCTCGCCACCCTCGTCGCCGAAGTAAGCTTTCCAGTCTTCCTTATATAGTTGACGGATCCGGTTTCTGTTTTTGGAGACGTGGGCGACGCCCGAGACGGAGACCCATTCGCGCGATTTGTTGTTGAAGTAGGCGAGATTGACGTGCGGGTCGACAGCGAGCTCATCGAGCTTATGGGTCTCACTGTCGGTGACGAACCACAAATCCGCGCCATCGATGCGGTCCTGGGTCGCCATTGGGCGGGAGACGAGCTGGCCATTGGGCCGGCGAGTGGTGAACATCGCCGTCTCGATGCCCCTGATCAGGTCATACAGCTCGTCGATTTTCTTTGATGTCGGCATGCCCTCGAGATGTGCATTAAGGGTGCCGATGACGACCAAGAAAAAAGGCCCACTTTCGTGGGCCTTTTTCCTACGAGACAGAGACAGCGAGTTACTTGGTTGGTCTTACAACCGTGCCGCGGATGGTCTGCGACAGCACCTCCGCATTGCGCGCTGGCGCGCAATTCAAGACGGA
>DASTGU010000105.1:0-23285 GCA_035718845.1 Gemmatimonadaceae bacterium
GCGTGGGGAGGCGCCGTCAATGTAACCGTCAAGACGGGTCGCAAAGCACTGGACAGTGCGCGTGCCGCACAGGCCGTCTCGTTTATCAGCGAGCCCGGATCGACGCTCGAGATTGCGTTTAGCAGCGGCAGCGTGGGAAGCAGTGTCGATGTTCAGGTCGTCGATGCAGATCAGGTGTTGCTCAGCTCTGCTACGGCGGGCGCGACCTATCGCGTCAGCAGCAACCGAGTGGTCGTCGATCAATCGGGGCCGGCGAAATGCGAGCTCCAGGTTCCCCGGCTGTTGGGTGAGCTGCGAGTGCGACTCGGCAGCGATGTGGTGTTCGACCGAAGCGCACCCGTCGCCAGTGCCGGCAATGCTTTCACGATTCAACTCACTCGGCCCAATGCATCTCGTTAACAAAACCCGCCGCGCATTCGCGCAGCGACTGCCGATCGGACAGCTCGTAGCGATTTCCTTTTTGTTGATTCTCGGCTGTCAGTCGAAGGATTCCGGTGGGACGACGATCGCGTCGTCGGAGTCGGCGATGTCTGCGGGCGGCAACACCATCAAGGAAACTCCGAACGAGAAGCCGCTCGCAGCGGAAAAGAATCCGCCAGGCGCTTTACCGAAGGATGCGAGCTTCGTCCGCTACAAATCATCCACCGGCGGCTACCAGCTCGACGTACCGAAGGGTTGGACGAGCACCGAGAATGGTCCCGATGTGACCTTCGTGAACCAGTACGACGGGCTCAACGTCGCGATCTCGAGCTCGAACAGTCCCCCGACGGCGGCCAGTGTGCGCGACAACGAAGCGCGCCTGATCCAGGCGCAGGGACGCGCGGTGAAGATTCAGAACGTGAAGTCGGTGAAGCTGCCAGCGGGTACAGCTGTCGAGATCGATTATACATCGAACTCCGAGCCGGATTCGTCCAGCAAGGCAGTGCGTTTGCAGAATACCGCCTATCTCTTTTTCAAGAGCGGTACGGTTGGCTGGCTCACCTGGTGGGCGCCGCAGGGCGCCGACGTGAAGGCGCTCAGCCGTACGGCGAAAACCTTCAAATGGCTGTAGGCACCGCCACAATCGAAAGGTCAGAAGCACCACGGTGGGAAGACGCGCTCAGCAAAGTTCCGCGCGTCACCCTGGCGTTTTGGGTTGTAAAAATTCTGGCAACCACGCTCGGCGAGACCGGTGGCGACGCGCTGTCGATGCAGCTCAATCTCGGCTACGCCGTCAGCACGCTGATCTTCCTTGGATTCTTCCTGGTTACACTGATCGCGCAGGTCGGGTCGGGTCACTATCACCCGGTGTTCTATTGGGCCGTCGTAGTCGCAACGACCACGGTTGGCACGACGACATCGGACTACATCGATCGCACGCTGCAGGTCGGTTACGTGAAGTCGTCCTTTGTGCTGTTGGCACTCGTGATCGTCATCCTCGTTGTCTGGCGGGTCACCACGGGTCGCATCGTCGTCGATCGCGTGACGAATCGCACCGACGAAGTCTTCTATTGGGTGACGATCCTCGTTTCGAATACGCTAGGCACGGCACTCGGAGATTTCGTGGCGACGAGCGTAGGTCTCGGCTTTGAGCGCGGGGCGTTGGTCTTTGGCGGACTGATCGTCGTGGTCGCCGGGTTGCACTTCTTCACCGAACTGCCAACGAGCGTTTTGTTTTGGGCGGCCTACGTGTTAACGCGACCGCTTGGCGCTACCCTTGGCGACATCCTCACCAAGCCACACGATCAGGGCGGACTCAACATCAGTCGGATCACGGCGTCGCTGGTAATCGCGGTGTTGATGGTGCTGCTGGTCGCAACTACTTCTCTGCGCCGTCGCGCGAGGCCGCCAGAGCCAGCGCCGAGTTATGGGGGATGAAGGTGCTCACAGCCGAGGGCGACGAGCGTTGAGCGGCTTTGACACATCGGCGTAGAGTCCGCATCGCCTAGCAGCCAATCACAAAGCAGAAGCGGCGAGCCTCAAGCTGAGTGAGCAGCTACGCTCCGAGCTGTGCTTGTCGCATCTAGAGACAGCGGAGAGCTTGGAGCGAGCTCTGAGCTGATCGCGCGATTCTTATTTGCCACCCTCCAGGCGCTTTAACAGACCGTAGATCATGCGACGGACTTCGATCACTTGGGCAATTAGCGGAGCGGCAGCGTCGGCCGGAATCGCTTCTATATCTCTGGCGGCTATGAAGTGGTACTCGAGTTCGTGAGCGGAGCCCAACGCGAAGCGTAAGAATCTTGCGAATTCGGCATCACTGGACTTTCCTTTTCCCTCAACGATGTTCGCCGCAATCGATTCAGCCGCTCGGTTCATCTGCGCGCACAACGACTTGTCGTATGTCCGCTTCATGCGCTTCACGACACCGTGCGTCTGCACCATTAGCGCGTGGGCCTTCTCCCAGACCTTGAGCTTCTGAAAATGCGCCATGCCATCATAGGTAGCTCCCTCGGCGGGAATTTCAGCATCGTCGTAGCTCCCACATCACCGCAAAACACGCTCAAAGCTCAGAGCTCGCTCCAAGCTCTCCGCTGTCTCTAGATGCGACAAGCACAGCTCGGAGCGTAGCTGCTCACTAAGCTTGAGGCTCGCCGCTTCTGTTTTGTGATTGGCTGCTATGCGTCGCCGGCTCTACGCCGAGATAACCTTCCGAATCTTCGTCGTCTCACCTTCTGGATCTTCAACCTCGACGACCATCTGATCGTAATGCTCGTGATCGAGCTCGATCACGATCGTACGCGCCGGGTCGTGCACATCGTAGAACACCACGCGGCCGTTCTGATAGAAGGTGCCGGCGGTGAGGATGCCGGGGATGTTGGAGCCCCACAGCTTGATGCCGTGCCACCAGCCCGCTGCCGCTTCGGGATCCACGCGCACGCTGCGGATGTGGGAGAGTGGAAACTCGAGCTGACTGCGTAGCGCCCACATTCGATCGATGCCTTCGACATCGAAGTGGATGCGGCCGTCGGCAATCGAGATGGTGACCATGTCCTTACCTGGTGCGTCCCGTGAGCTGACGCAAATCGGTGCCGTTGGCGTTCACGCTCCAGATCTCCATCTGGCCGGATCGGTTACTCTGAAACGCGACGCGTGTTCCGCCGGGGAACCAGCTCGGCGTTTCATCGAGGAGGATCGACTGATGCGGTATGATCTCGCGCTCACCGAGTGTGCGCAGATCGATTACCCACAGCGTTGCTTTGCCGCGCGAGGTCAACGAATTCGCCTGAAACGCGAGCATCTGACTGTCCGGACTCCACGCCGGCATTTGCGCCGAGCCTTCCTGTTGCGTGAGGTGAGTCACGCGATGCGGATTGGACCCGTCAGCGTTCATCACCCAAACGGCGAGTCCGCTCTTGTCGCGCGCGGTGTATGCGATGCGCTTGCCGTCGGGCGACCAGACACCCATCCACACCACGAGGTCGTCGCCGGTCAGCTGATGTGAGCTGCGTTGATTGATGTCGGTCATCACCAGGTGCGATGCCGTCCAAGGACCCACGTCGTAGATCACCTGCGCGCGGCCTGGCGCGATGTGGGGCGCTCGACCTGGGAAAACACCGATCCGACGCTGTCGAGCGCTGTCCGGCCAAAGCTCGTACACCGTGCTGAGATCGCCGTCGGTGACAGAATAGAAGAGCGAATTGCCGTCGGCCGCCCAATGCGCGCCGCTTACGCCGGCAGCCTCATTGGTCAGCTGGCGCGCTCCGTTCCCATCGCCGTCCATGATCCAGAGCTGGCTCTTTCCTCCACTCGGCGATTCGAAGAGAATGCGCGGCAGATTGGGCGCAACGAGTGGTGACGATGCCGTCGCAATGTTCGACTGCGCACCAACCGGCGCGGTGATGGCGGCGCCGAGGACAGTGCAACTAAGAGCGGTGAGAAGAATTTTCATGCGCGAGTCCGTAGTACAGAAGAATGTTAGCAATTTTCTTACGTTGCGGCTGAACCTTTGAGGTCAGTTTAGTGTCCAAATCGAACAGCCCCGTCCCAAAAATTCAGATCAAATTGCATGCGCTTTTCCTTTACGAAGCTGAATAAGGCCGTTCTGTTCGCGCTGTCGTTAGTCATTTACGCCAGTCCAGCGACGGCGCAGGGCATCGTCGACATGGTGGTGCCGCACGACGGGGTAAACGCGGAGACGGCGCGCTATCACGCCAAAGTCCGCGAACAGATCGGCGGTGTGCTCCAGCGCTGGGCACAGGCGATCGAACAGAAGGACTCGCTCGCTCTCGCCGCCACCTACACGCCGAACGCGCGCTCGGTTATCGGCCGCGAGCCCGAGGGCTCGACTCCGCTCGGCGTGGTGACGCAAATCTTCAACACCACCCTCGGCGGGGCCCACGTCGATGTCACGGTCGAAGATTTCGACATGAGCGGGGACATGGCGTTTGTGTCTGCCGTACTGATCGCGCCGCTTTCACCCGACGACGCCAAGCCGGTCTTCGTTCAATCGCTGTTCGTGATGCGGTTTGATGATTGGAAGGAGAGGTGGCAGATTCGGCAACAATTCATAGACTGGCGCCGGTGATCTCGGCGTAGAGACCGCGGCGCGTAGCTGGTATCCACAAAACAGAAGGCCGGGAGCTGAGAGCTGGAAGCAGCTTAGCGCCCAGCTCTTTTTTGATTTGTTCAGCGCGCATATCCAGATGAAAGCGTGCTTCCAACCCTAGCACGGCGCTAAAGAGCTTTTAGCCACCAGCTCCCGGCCTTCTGTTTTGTGGATGCTAGTCGACCAGCCGCATTCCATACGCCGAGAAAGCTAGTCCGTAATTCCTACCGCATCCAACATGAACGCGTACCTGAACGCCCTCTCCCTCAGCACATCGTAACGCCCCGACGATCCCCCGTGACCGCCCGCCATGTTGATCTTGATGTATAGCGGATTGTTGTCGGTCTTCATCGAGCGCAGCTTCGCCACCCACTTCACCGGCTCCCAGTAGCCAACTTGTGAGTCATTCAACGAAGTAGTGACCAACATCCACGGGTACGCTTTGCGCTCGACGTTGTCGTACGGCGAATAGGAGCGCATATAGGCGTACTGCGCCGGGTCGTGCGGATCGCCCCACTGCTGCCACTCCTGCGCGGTCAACGGGATCGACGCATCCATCATCGTGTTGATGACGTCGACGAAGGGCACATCGGCGACTACTGCGCGGAACAGGTCCGGGCGCATGTTGACTACCGCGCCCATCAACAATCCGCCCGCGCTGCCGCCGTTGGCGATCAGCTTATCGGTCGATGT
The DNA here is from genome assembly GCA_035718845.1 of Gemmatimonadaceae bacterium. Lineage (GTDB taxonomy): Bacteria > Gemmatimonadota > Gemmatimonadetes > Gemmatimonadales > Gemmatimonadaceae > UBA4720. The sequence goes on from DASTGU010000105.1 coordinate 5,222, forward strand.
GAACTTGTTGTCGACCAGATACTGCGCTACGTCGACGAAATCGTTGAAGGTGTTCTTCTTGTTCATCATCTTGCCCTGATCGTACCAGGCTCGGCCCATCTCCTGGCCGCCGCGGATGTGCGCGATCGCGTAGGCAAATCCGCGATCGACGAGGCTCAGCACGGCGGAGTTGAACCCGGCCTCGGTCGTTGAACCGTACGATCCGTAGGCGTACTGCAGCAGCGGATGTGTTCCATCCTGCTTCCAGCTCCTGCCGACGATCATCGACACGGGAACCATCGCGCCGTCGCGCGCTTGCACCATGAAGCGCTTGACCTCGTACCTGGATGGATCGAATCCGGGCACTTCGACTTTCTTCTTGAGCACGCGCTTGCGGGTGGAGAACGAATAGTCGTACGTCGACGGCGGTGTCAGCATCGATTGATAAATGAACCGCACGGTGTCTGTCGCGAACTCCGCGTTCCCTGTCGGGTTCACGGCGTACGCCGCCTCTGGGAACGTGACGTAGTAGTCGGCGCGCCTGGTCTTGAGATCCATCACGCGCAGGCGACGCAATCCGCCGGACCGCTGCACGACCACCAGGTTGTTCTTGAACGGCAGCAGGAACTCGATGAAGACTGAATCGGAGACCGGGATGAACTCCTTCCACTGGCCCGTGCCAACCTGATTGTCCGGCAAACGCATCACCTTGAAGTTCTGCGCGTTCTCATTTGTCGTCAGCAGAAATGCGCCATCGATATGGTCGAGCTGGTACTCGACGTTTTCCTTGCGCGGCGCGACGACCATGGGCGCGGCAAATGGGTTAGCCACCGGAATCACGCGCGATTCCGATGACGTGAAGCCATCGGAGGTGATGATGATGAACTTGTCGTCGTTACCGCGGTAAACCCCGACGTTGTGGAGAACGTCGCTGTCGTGAAACACTTCGATGTCGCTCGATCTTGGCTGACCGATTATGTGGCGCCACACTGCATCGCCGCGCCTGGCGGAATCCGGTGTCTGGTAGAACAGAACGGTGTCGTTCGCCCAGGCAATCGATGGCACAACGCGTGAAATCGTATCCGCGAGCATTTTCCCGGTGCTCAGATCTTTCACGTATAGCGTATACACGCGCAGCGCGGTGGTGTCGTGCAGATAGGCGAGCCGAGAGCCGTTGGGCGAGATCGACCAGTCGCCGATCTGGGAGAATTTCTTGCCGACTGCCAGCGCGTTGTCGTCGAGGAAAACTTCCTCGGGTGCGTGCAGTGATCCCTTCTGCCGCACACGTATCGCGTAGCTCTTCCCCTTCTCGGTGCGGGTCGAGTAGTAGTAGCCGTGATCACGGTAGGGGACCGAGACGTCGGTCTCCTTGATGCGCGACAGCATCTCGTCATACAGCTTCTGCTGGAGTGCCTCGGTGTGCTTCATCTTCGCTTCGGTGTATGCGTTCTCGGCGTTGAGATACGCGATCACATCGGGATTCGTTTTCTCGCGAATCCAGAAGTAGTTGTCGGTGCGTATCTCGCCGTGCAGCGTGTCGATTTTCGGTTTCGTTGTCGCGACAGGCGGCTGCAGCGCGGGAGCCTGAGCCGTAGCTCGTGCGCCAAAGGTTCCTACTATAGGTAGTGCGGTGAGGGCGAGAACGATTCGGAGATGGCGCATGCGGGCCTCGGAACGGGAGGTCTATGGTCGCGGGTGGGTTGCACCTGTTTTATCCCCGGGCTTCGAGTCGTGTCAAGCCTGGCGGACCGCTCCGGGCTTCGGATCGTGTCAGGCCTGACTCACCTTTCTCAGGCGTTGCGCATTGACCCGTTCGCCGCTTAACACGGCGTCGGCGAAGGTTTTGCAATTGACAATGACAAACCGAGCCGCCAATGAAATACCAACATCTCGCAATCGCTTGCGCAATCGCCGCCGCCGTGGCGTGCGCGCACAAGACACTCAACAGCTATCCGGGTGAGCCAACAGTCGTCGGTGCATATCCAATCGCACCAGTGAACCCCGGCGACTGGCCCGGTTACAATCGCACTCTCGCCGGCGATCGATATTCTCCATTGAAGGACATCAACACCGGCAACGTCACGCAGCTGCGCAGCGTCTGCAACTACACTTTGCCGGAAGTGACGTCGCTGCAGACAGGCCCGCTCGTCGTCAACGGCGTGATGTACTTCACCACCGACACCATCTCGTACGCGATCGATGCGGGGACCTGCGCCGAGAAGTGGCGCAAAGTGCGGCACAGCGAGACGCCGAGTGCACTCGGGGTGAATCGCGGATTCGCGTATGCTGATGGGCGGCTATTCCGCGGCACCTCTGACGTCCACGTGATCGCACTCGATGCTGCGACGGGCCAGACATTGTGGGACCGAGAGCTCGACGTGAAAGCCAAAGGCGTCTCGATTCCGATGGCGCCGATCGCTTACAACGGACGCGTCTATGTCGGCAATGCCGGCGGTGACATCGCAAATGTCACGGGCCACGTCTATGCGCTGGATGCAGTCGACGGGCGTCTCACCTGGAAATTCGACGTCGTGCCCGCCGGCGGACCGGCGCGTTCGACGTGGAAGAATTCCCGTCTGCCAATTTCTGGCGGCGCATTCTGGACGTCGTTCACTCTCGACGAAGGGAAGGGGATTCTCTACGTGCCGGCCGGCAATCCGGCGCCCGATTTCGACATTGCGCTGCGAACCGGCGAAAATCTTTACGCGAACTCCGTCATCGCGATTTCACCGCGCAGCGGCCGCATGCTCGCGTTCAACCAGCTGGTCAAGCGCGATGCACACGACTGGGATGTGGACAGTCCGCCATCATTGGTGACCACGCGCTCCGGCCAGCAGATTGTCGCCTCGGCGAACAAGGATGGATTGCTGTCGATTCTCGATCGCTCGCGGGTCGGACACGATCCGAATGCATTGACCAGCGGTTTGCGACTTCTCTCGCAAACTCCGACGACGACGCGATTGAATGCCGACGTTGCGCTGTCGAGAACGACCTCGACCCATTTCTGTCCGGGGATTCAGGGCGGCAACGAGTGGAACGGCGCTGCCTACAGCCCCGAGACGAATCTGCTTTACACTGGCGCGGTCGACTGGTGTGCGAACGTGCAGCTGGTCGGCGACACGACCAAGATTCCGCAGGCGGGCGAAGTCTGGTTGGGCGCTGAGACTCCGCAGCCACAGATCATGGATCCGCCGGCAAATGCGCGCGGGTGGGTGACTGCATTCGACGCGGAGAACGGAACGGTGCGCTGGAAATTTCAGTCGCCCAAACCAATTCTGGCGGCTGTAACTCCGACCGCGGGAGGACTTGTCTTCACCGCCGACCTGGGCGGGACTTTCTACGCCTTCGATGCCGCATCTGGTCGCGTGCTTTGGCAGACCGACACGGGACTCTCCACAGGGGGCGGAATCGTCACCTACACCGCGGGCGGTCGACAGCTGATCGGAGTCGCCGCCGGAATGAAGTCGCCGGTCTGGCCGGGAGGGGCGAGCCAGAGTCGGATCATGGTGTTCGGATTGCCTTGATTTGAACTGCAACTGCTAACTACCAGCTGGCGGCTGGCGGCTCTCAGCCGGGTGCTCCGGGCTTAGAAAAAACGGCCAGCAAAAAACGCTGGCCGTTTGTGGTTGAACATAGCTCGAAGCCGCTGGCTGAAAGCAGCCAGCCGCCAGCTGGTAGTTTTTCTTTTTCAGTTAAAGGTCTGCGGCGCGCAGCGACGACTGCCTCTGCGTCATCATCTCTGCGCCCGTGTCGGTGATCGCGAGTATATCCTCGAGCCGAATCCCGAACTTCCCGTACTGATAAATCCCTGGCTCGTCGCTGAAGGTCATTCCCGGTTCGAGGATCACCGTGCTGCCGCGGACGAAGTACGGCCATTCGTGCCCTTCGAGTCCGATGCCGTGGCCAAGTCGATGGGTGAAGGTGCGGTAGTCGGGGCCGTAGCCGGCGTCGGTGATGACTTTGCGCGCGGCGGCGTCGACATCGCCGGCTTTCTTGCCAGGCGCGGCGGTCGCAAGTGCGCGCGCCTGGGCTTCGTGCACGATGTCGAAGACTTTCTGCATCTCTGGCGCAGGGGTGCCGAAGACGACGGTGCGCGTCATGTCCGACTGATAGCCGTGCACGTTGAGTCCGCCGTCGACGAGCACCACCTGATTTTCCTCGAGCGCGCGAGGATGCGGCAGGCCGTGCGGGTACGCTGACGATTCGCCGAACAGCACCAGCGCTCCTCCGTCGTATCCGAGCTTCTTCATCTCCGCCGAGACGTTCGCAGCGAGCTGCGCCTGGGTCATACCGACCCGCAGCGATTTGAATGCTTCGCGATACGCGGCCAGTGTCGTCTGATTGGCGAAGCGCATGATCTCGACTTCGTGCCGCGATTTCACACCGCGACATTGATTGACGACGATCGCGGCATTGCCCATCTGCATCGACGGCCTTGCAACAGCGAGCTCGGTGAAGACGAAGGTGCGCGCGCTCGGATCTATCGCCAGTCTGCCCGTTGCGAAGCCGAGGTCGGTCAACGTTTGCGCGACGAGCGCTTCGGGGTTTTGATCTTCCTGCCAGACGCGCACATCAAATCGCCCAGCGACCTGATCCTCCGCGCGCTGCTGCTCGAACGCGGGTGAGATCACTACGGGCTTGCCCGTCACCGGCAGCAGGAACGCGAACAATCTTTCGCTGCGGCCCCAGTTGATGCCGGCGAAGTAATCCATGTTCGCGCCCGGCTCGATCAGCATCGCCGAGAATCCCAATTGTTTCAGCAGCGTACGCGCTTTCTCTCGGCGCTGCTCGCGCTCTGCTTCGCTGATCGGCGGCGGCGCGTCCGCGCGCGTCTTCGCCTTGTCGGATTGCGGTATCAGCTCGGTGATGCCCTGGGCTGAGCTCCTCGTTGGACTGATGCTGACCGCGGCGGCGCCGGCGATCGCCGCGCTGCGCTGAACGAACTCTCTGCGTTTCATGGCGAGCTCAGTTCGGCCGTATTCTGCCGTGCGATCGAGCAACGGCATCGAGCGAATCGTAGACGGCGCGCTTGAAGTTCGTGCGCGCGGCGATCTCCGGTCCGATCTCGAGCAGCGCGTCGGTCTTCGGATCGTACTTCGGCCAGCGTGGCCACTTGCCGCGCGCAGGCGCAGCATTCGGATCGCCGGTATTCGCAAACGCGACCCAGTAATCGCTCATCGCATCCGCGACCTTCGCGTCATACGGCGTCGTGCCAGCACTCGGCTGCAGCGGCTTCGGCCGACCGAAGACGAAGGTGATCTCCGCGCTGTGATACGCACCGCGTTTCTGATTGACGCTGTCCTCACCGACGCGCGAGAAGACGTAGAGATAGGCAGGCACATCATGCGACGTGAGGAGTCGGGCAAACGCGCGTGATGGCGCGGCCATCCACTCATCGCCTTCGTCGCGATTGGTGCCGACGATAACCGGAACGAGATTGGCGCTGCCGCGCATGAGCGCAGTATCGACTGCATGCGGTAACACCCAACCATCGACGACCGGGAAGAATCGCGGCTGACCCGGCTGGCCAATGTGCAGCGAGGCATTCAGGATGTCCTTGGCGTCGGCCGCGCGCAGCTGCTTAACCAGGTCGGCGCCCGTGCCGGTGAGGTGCAGGGAATCGACGAGCTGCGCTGCGATCGCCTGTGCGGTGTCGCGCGTGAACACGCCGAGCCCGTTCATGCCGGTGCCGCTCTCGAGGATCGCGCGCTGGAAGAGTCCTTTAGCGAGTGGCGATGCGATCAGCGAGCCTACGCTCATGCCGCCGGCGGATTCACCGAAGATGGTTACGCGATCCGGATCGCCGCCGAAGCGCTCGATGTTGCGCTTGACCCATCTGAGCGCGGCGATTTGATCGAGCAGTCCATAGTTGCCGACAGGATCCTGCGGCGACGCGGTCGCCAGCGCTGGATGCGCGAGGAATCCAAATGCGCCCAGTCGATAATTCAGCGTGACGACGACGGCACCCTTTTTCGCGAGTGGCGCGCCGTTGTGTCGTTCTTCGCCGCCGAAGCCGGCCCAGAATCCACCGCCGTGGATCCATACCATCACCGGGCGCTTCGTCTTCGGAGTGAGCGACGCCGTCCAGACGTTGAGGTAGAGACAATCTTCCGACACGCCGGCGGTGAACGGATCGATGTCCTCGTACGGCTGGTGCTGCATGCAGTTGTGACCGAGCTTGCTGGCGTCGCGCACCCCTGACCACTTCGCGGCGGGTTGCGGCGGCCGCCAGCGCAGCTCGCCGACCGGCGGCGCGGCATAGGGAATTCCACGGAACACCAGCACTCCGCTCGCCGAGTCGACGACTCCCTGCAGCGTACCAGTGTCGATTTTGACGCGAGGAGGATCGGCGAGCCGAGTGGCGCCGATGAGGCCAAGGATGGTGACTGCGCCGAAGGCGGCGCGGAAGTTCGCGAATTGGACGGGCATTCTGGTCTCCGGGATTTGCTCTAGGATGCGAACGCTCCAGCGCTCACGGCAAGAGGCTGATGTAACTCTCTGGATTTCGGTGTGATCCCAGGGTAACGACTGAGTCGATGACTGAATTGATGACCGAGGCCCAGGGACTAACGGCATTGCTGATTGCTGATTAATTGATGATCGAGTACCCTCCGGACTAATGATCGAGCACTTCTGAAATCCTCACTTAATCAGCAATCAGCAATGCACTTAGTCATCGGGCCTCGGTCAAGGAAGCTGGTCAGCTATCTCTCCCTCTGCGCGATCGCGTGCGCACCTTATCATCCCATCGTGCGCTTAACTCCGGTGAGCACCTTAGTTCCTGCGGACCCGCGCGCAGTGTATATGGCAGCGGATCTCAATCAGCGTCTCGATTCGATTGTGAATGTCGCGATGGCGCAGGGCGCGGCACCTGGCGTCGCACTCGCCGTTGGTCGATACGGGCGATTGGTGCATCTCAAGGCGTACGGGCACATCGACAACACTCCCGATTCGCCGGCGGTGACCGACTCGACGATGTTCGACATGGCGTCGCTCACCAAAGTCGTGGCGACGACGACGGCGTTGATGATGCTGGAGGACGAAGGCCGACTCAATCTCGATTCCACTGTTCGATCCTACATCCCCGAGCTCACGGACTCGGCCAAAGCCAAGATCACGGTGAGAGAGATTCTCACCCACAGCGCGGGGTTCGAGGCGTTTGCACCGCTGTGGCGCGAGCACAAAGGGCGCGCCGACTATCTCGCGCAAATCAATGCGCGCCCGCTCATCTACGCTCCGGGCGACTCGATGGTCTACAGCGATTGGGATTTCATTCTGGCCGGATTCATCGTCGAGCGACTGAGCGGGATGCCGCTCGACCAATTCGTCGCCACGCGTGTCTGGCAGCCGCTCGGCATGCACGACACCGGCTTCAATCCGCTCGGACCCGTCCCCACCGACAGCATCTGCACCGCGCCGTTCCGCGCTGACAATCCAATTCTGAATCGGATTGCCGTCACCGAGATGGATACTGCGTTCCGCCACATCAAAGTTCACGGCATCGTGCACGACGAAAATGCGTGCGCGCTGGGCGGCGTCGCCGGTCACGCCGGCCTGTTCTCATCAGTGCGGGACGCCGCGGTCTTCTCGCAGATGATTCTCAACGGCGGCCAGTACAACGGCGTGCGCCTGATTCAGCCGACGACGGTCGCGAGGTGGACGGCGCGCCAGGGCAAGAACTCGAGCCGGGCAATCGGTTGGGACACGCCGAGCGAAAACTCGAGCGCGGGTCGATTCTTCTCACCGCGCTCGTTCGGACACACCGGCTTTACGGGGACGAGCATCTGGATGGATCCCGAGCGAGGAGTGTTTGTGGTGCTGTTCACCAATCGTGTGAATCCGACCCGAGCGAACCTGCGGCATGAGGCGCTCCGGCGAGATGTTGCGAACGCGGTGATGGGGGCGATTGAGGACGCGCCGCTCGTGCAATGGAGAGAGAAATAGACTGCGGACGTAACAGCACGCGCTGGTAGCTGATAGCAGCTGGCTATTGGCTATTGGCTGCCTGCAACGGGACAGACCTCATTGCATAAACGCGAACAGATCGCGCTTCCTCTGTGAGGTCGCGATCTGTCCCGTCGCTTGCAGCGATTAGCTATCAGCAAGCTGCCATCAGCTACCAGCGGGGCGCTATTAAGTCCTAGTCCTCAGCTCTTTATACATCGAGACGTGGTCGAACCTCTCCCCATTCGCCCCGATCGTCCACCCGGGAATCACACCAACATCGCGGTAGCCAAGGGACTGGTACCACCGATGCGGCGGCAGATCGAAGCGCGTGTTGAGCAGCAACAACGTCCGCCCGTGCTGCAGCGCGACGTCCTCGATGGCGTTCATCAAAAAAGTGCCAACGCCGCGGCCGCGGGCGGAGCGGCCGACGAACACCTTCTCGACCGTCGCGCGGTGCGGCGAGTTGCCGCGGCGCGACAGCTCGAGCTGCGCCGAACCGATCACTCGGCCTTCCGCCATCGCAACCAGCAAAATGCGACGCAGAGAGCGCAGCTCGGGGAGCAGCGAGATCCAGTAGTCGCGCGCAGTGTCGCGCGTGATCGGCGGCATGAAGCCGAGTGGCGAGCCACCGTTGACCGTCTCGACGAACAGGTCGGACAGATCGGTGATTACGTCGATCAGCTCCGGTGCCGCGATCACTCGCATCGAGACGACGTCAGGCACGACACTGCGCACGAGTGCGGGAGCCGGCAGCGGATCCATCAAAGCAGAGTCAATCATGGTTGCAGTTGGTCATCCCAAAGTGAAACACACCGCGTTCACATTCCCTGCGTGACGCGCACGACGACGACGCCCGTCATACTCGGATGAATGTTGCAGTGATAGTTGTACGTACCCGCCGTCGTGAAGGTGCGCGTCGTCGATGTGTTGACGTTGTTGCCGACGATGTCGGCGGGCGTCGCCGCGGTGCGATCGTCGAAGATCACGTTGTGCGCGATCGCGCCGAAATCGAACGTCACCGACTGGCCCGCGCCGATCGTCACCTGCCGCGGTGTGAACGCCAGGCTCGGCGTTGCGTCGACCGTTCCGTTGGGCGGCGGGGGAGGTGGCGGGCCAGTCGTGCTGCCATAGCCTCCAACTCCTCCGCTGCACGCGGCGAGCACTACCACCGCGATTAGTCTTGCCCGACCTCTGAGCGCCGCAGCGATCTCTCTTGCACGGGCGGTTGTTTTTGCTGTCTTAGTCATAGTATGCCTTTGCTTCCGCAGAATGGGTGGAATCGTTTACAAGCCCAATCTCACGAAGACAAACGCTCCAGTCTTGAATGAATGCGGGGCGAGTTTTTGAAGGAATCTGCTGGTGAGCGGGAGGCGGGAGGCGAGAGGCGGGAGGCGGCAGTGGTTGGTTTGCCGCTGACCGCTAATCGCTGACCGCTAATCGCTAGCCCCTTCCCGCCTCTCGCCTCTCCCCTCCCGCCTCTCGCCTCCCGCGCACCACCGCGCCGGGCGTCATGCCGAACTCGCGCTTGAACAGGCGAGTCAGGTGCGCCTGATCGGCGAAGCCGGTGCGCTGCGCGACGTCGGAGAGCATTGCATCAGGCGTGTCGAGCAGTCGTCGTGCCTGCTCCAGTCGCAGCGTCAGCAGATAGCGATGCGGCGCGCGGCCAGTGCTCTCTCTGAACGCGCGCGCAAAATGCGCGGGCGATAAGCCAACTTCGCGCGCCAGCAAATCGACCGAGAGATTCGCGCTCAGATGCGCTTCCATGATCTCGAGGGTGCGACGCTTTGCCGCCGCCGACAATCCACCGCGTACCCGCGTCGTCGTCGCCGGCTCGACCGCGGCGTGCAGCGCAATCTGGCGACTGAGTCCGGCCGCCAACGCTTCGACGAACGCGAGGCCGCCCGGATTTCCCGCATCCGCCTCAGCGACCAACGCGCCGAGTATGTGGCCGATTTGCGATTTGGTGATGCCGTAGGTGCGACGCAGCTCGAGTGGCGGACTGCCGGGGTCACTGAAGACCAGTCGCGCGAAATACTGCGGGTCGATCGACAGTCGCACGTAATTGAAGTTGCTGTGCAACCTCACCGACACGACGTCGCCGGCCGGCACGAACCACGCGCTGCCGCGGCGCAGTACGACGCGACGGAAGCCGTGCGCGCCTTTGATCTCGAGCGTCAACGGCCGATCGTCGACGTTGAGCGAGACGTAGTGATGAATGCCCGAGATCTCGTCGACGCTCGTGATGTTGTTCGAGCCCGCCTCGAGTCGGAGGCCGGGCCAGTCGAACGCCTGGGTGGTGACGATATGTGGAGCGTCGCGGCGAATATCGATGTGCCCATTGCGACCCGGCACGTTTGCGACGTTCATCTCAACTAGTTGTGCTCTCATAGCTCCAACGGGGTTCGCTCAGAAAACTAGGGGGTTTGTTCTCATCGACCCTTGTCGCGGCTTCTCCGCAAAACGAAACGTTGTGGCTGCAAAGAAACGGATGACGGGATGCGCGTGTCATGTCTCTCTGCTACAATGACTGTATTCGCTGCAGTCTTATTCGTCCCGCGTCGAAGAGAGAGAGTTGCCCGGTACATACGAAATCGATCCCCAGCACCGCCTCGTCACCAGTCGTTTCTGGGGTGCGGTCACCGACACCGAAGTATTCGAGCACAATGAAAAGCTGCGCACCGATCCACGCTTCGACGCGACGTACCAGCAGCTAGTCGACATGACCGGCGTCACGGGCATCCGTGTCAGCACCGGCACCATCAACGAAACTTCCCTCGATCAATTCTTCGAGCCCGGCACCCGCCGCGCCTTCGTCGCGACCGACGACGCCGTCTTCGGCATGGCGCGCATGTTCGCGCTACGAGCCGAGAGCGTCGGGCAGACGATTCAGGTCTTCCGAGATGATGTGGCGGCGAAGGAGTGGCTTGGGCTGTGACGGCTGCGGACTGAGGACTTAAAAGCAGCACGCGCTGGTAGCTGTTGGCAGCTTGCTGATGGCTGATAGCTGCAGGCGACGGGACAGATCGCGACTCACAGAGGAAACGCGATCTGTTCGCGTTTATGCCATGAGATCTGTCCTTTTGCAGGCAGCCAATAGCCAGTAGCCAGCTGCTATCAGCTACCAGCGCGTGCGCTTTTAAGTCCGCAGTCCGGAGTCAACCAAAAAAAACGGGGGCGCCTCTCCGCGCCCCCGTTTGTACAGCCACCAGATCAACCCAGATTGATCAGGTGCAAGTAATGACACCGTTGGTCATGTCGCAGGTGTGCGCCGACTGTGAGTGAACAGCGGTGGCGCTCCACGACGGCGGCGGACCGGCAACGTTGGTCACCGTAATGGTGACGTTCTGCGAAGGCGTGAAGCCCTGAAGCGGCGCAGCCATCGTCGCGGTACCACCGAAATACGCGCCCTGGTTGTCAGCGGCGTACTGCTCTTCATACGTGGCGAGGTTGCGCAGGTCAGACTTCATCTGCGCGACGTACGCCTTGTCTTTAGTGTTTGAGAACTTCGGAATCGCAATCGCGGCAAGAATGCCGATAATCACGACAACGATCAGAAGCTCGATCAGCGTGAAACCCTTTTTGTTGCTCATGGTGTTGTCCTCGAAATTCGGGGTGCCAAGCGATTTGGCACGTCGCTATCAAGACAACCCAGCGCGCAACAAGCAACGACCGTCAAATCACATTTGTAAGCTGGTTGTCATACAACTAAGTCGTTGCTTCCCAACGGTTTACAGCAGGGCCCCAAGGGCCGTTTGTACGGAATCCGTTGCATTTTGCGGCGCCGAACGCGAATCGCAAACGCGGGAAGCGGGAAGCGGGAAGCGGGAAGCGGGAAGCGGGAAGTGGGAAGCGGTTAGTGGTTAGTGGTTAGTGGTTAGTGGAGTTTGCGCTTCCCGCTTCCCGCTTCCCGCCACCGCCACCGCCACCGCCACCGCCACCGACCGCGCCGTCGCCGGCACCACTACTCGCACCTCACGCCGCGCAGCGTTGTAATCGAAGCGCGCTGCACGACCATCCACCGTCACTCGCTGCGGCCGCGCGGCGTCGTGGAACGTCACGTTGAACGACCGAACTCCCGCGTACGCTCCCGCGCGCGTCATCGTCACCGACTGGCCTGACGTCGTGAAAGTCGTGCGACGGAAATCGCCGCGCTGGTACGCGTAGCCATCACCAGCATCTTCGTACAGCTCACTCGTCGCCGATCCCGGATACACATCGAGATTGAGGGTGTCGATCTTGCGCTGGCCCTCGTAGTTCACCACCGGCGCTGACGGAATCACCGCGCCCGCGCGCGCGAATACCGGCAGCCCAACAAGTCCTGTCGTGTCGCCACCATCGCTCTCCACCCTCGGCGCGTTCACCGTCACACGCTGCCCACCGTTGTATGACTCGCCACTCCCAACGCGATACCAGCGACCCGCCGGCAAATAAACCGCGCGGGTGTTCTGATTCGGCTCGACCACCGGCGCCACCAACAAATGATCGCCAAGTATGAATTCGTCGTCCGTCACCATCGCCGTTGAATCGGTCAGCGAATTCCAGAAGATCGGACGAATCACCGGCGACCCGTTTCGCGTGTGTTGATCGTAGGCCGTATAAATCGCAGGCATCATCCTGTAACGCAGCCTGATCGTCGCGCGATTGGCTCTCTCATGCTCTGCCCCGTAACTCCACGGCTCACGGCGTGGCGTCTCAATCATCGCGTGAGTGCGCATGAACGGAACGAGCGACGCCGCCTGCAGCCATCTCGAGTACAGCTCGGCGTCCGGCGCGCCGTTGAATCCGCCGATATCGCTGCCCGCGAAGGGAATTCCCGAGAGACCGAGCCCCATGATCATCGGCAGCGAAACGTGCAGATGATCCCACGTCGAATTGTTATCGCCCGTCCAGATTGTCGCGTAACGCTGCACGCCCGCGTAGCCCGCGCGCGTGATGATGAATGGACGCCGGTCCGGACGCAGCGTTTTGAATCCCTCGAATGCCGCGCGCGCCATCAACGTCCCGTACTGATTGTGATACTCGACGTGCGTACCCGGATGTCCATCGCCCTCAAACTCGGCGATATCGGGAATCGTCTTGCCGCCGAACGACGCCGGCTCGTTCATGTCGTTCCACACTCCGCGCACACCGACGTCGATCAACGCCTGGTGCTGCGCGCCCCACCACTGACGCACGGAGGCGCGCGTGAAATCGGGAAGCACGCTGCGCCCTGGCCACACGATCGCGACATACGGAGTGCCGTCCGGCATCTTCACGTACGCGTCACGCGCGAGTCCATCGCGATAAACCGACCAGGCGCTGTCGATTTTCAATCCAGGATCGACGATGGTGACCACCTTGAACCCCTCAGCGGCGAGCGTATCGATCATTCGCTTCGGCTGCGGGAATCGCTCCGGATCAAACGTGAAATCGCGATAGCCGCGCATGTAGTGGATGTCGAGATGAATCACGTCCGCCGGGATGTCGCGCCGACGAAATTCGTGCGCGAGATTCTCGACCATGGTGTCGGGATAGTAGCTGTATCGCGACTGGTGATAACCGAGTGACCAGCGCGGCGGCAGCGAAGTACGGCCCGTGAGTCTGGTATAGCGAGCCAGCGTGCTGTCGAGGCCCGGACCGGGAATCACGTAATACCGCAGCTCACCGCCGTCGATTCCGCCGTCGGCAGTGTACGCGATTGCGTCGCGCATGCGCGCCGAGAAATCGAATTCAGCTCTGTACGGATTGTCGTAGAGAATTCCGTACGCGCGCCCATCTCTCAAGGCGATGTACCATGGGATCGAAGAGTAGATCGGCATCTGACCGACCCCGTAGCCGAACGCATCGGTGTTCCAGAGCGGATACACATTGCCGTTGCGAATGAGCGGCATCGGCTGCTCGCCCAATCCATAGTAGGCGACGCGACCAGGATCGTTGACGATGTGGGTGATGCGATTCTGCCACGTCCCACCGCCAAAGGATTCACTAACGAGGGGATTGCCCGCCGCGTCAGTGAATGCGATCCGCACCGGATGTCGTGCGACGCGCACCACGACTCCTTCGCCGCTGACGAGAATCGAATCGCCTTTCTCGCTCACCGTCGCCGCACCTGGTGCAGGTGCGACATCGCCGGTCGCCAGCGAATGAATCGCGGGGAAGGTCGCGTTGCCGTCGCCGAAGCGCGTGCGCACCCGCGCGCCGACGCCGGCGATTGTCTCGATTGAAACAGTTCCATTATCAGCGTGGATGACGACGCCGTTTGGCGTGCGATCGTAGCTGCGCGCGTTGCCGAGGAAGGTGAAGCGGTCGTTGGCGGTCTGGGCGTTGAGCGAGAACGGCAGCAGGGCGCAGAGCGCTAGGAGAGCGGTGCGATTCATTGATCTCGAGTTGTAGGAGTCTTAGCGGTCGAAAGTAACCACCAGCCTGCGACGGCGTTAGGAGCCGACGAGCCTCACTTTCGGCACTCGGCAGATCGGACAGGGTCCCATCTGCGGCTCCTTGCCGTAGGTGAGTTTGACGGGGCCGAGTACGGCTGCTGTATCAGTGAGCGAGACTGTTAGCGTCATCGTATTTCCGACGACGTCACCGGAAAACTTCGCCGGATGCTCGATGCCGCGGTTGACCGGATAGGCGTCGACGTTGTAGGTGCCGCTCGCCTCGAAGTGCCCGTTGGGATCGGTGGTGACGGGACCGACCGCGTCGCCCAGGGTGCAGCCGATGTGGACGTGGACGTCGTTGAGATTGACGATGAGTCCGGCATTATCGCCGCCCCAGGTGCCCTGAATCGCCAGATTGCCGGCGGGTGTCGATATCGCGCCGGCGCACGCGATCGACGCGGCGAGTATGGCGATCACAGCGAGACGGGTCATCAACAGGACGCTATGTTGCAGCCGATGAACGCGCAACTCGGACTTGGCATGGCGGCACTCGGTCGCCCTGGATACGTGACTCTCGACCACGCGAGCGCCCTCGGCGGGGATTACGATCCCGCCGCTATGGAATCGCACGCACACGAAGTACTTGATGCCGCGTATGAGACCGGTGTGCGCTACTTCGACATGGCGCGCTCATACGGTAAGGCCGAAGACTTCTTCGCGTCGTGGTTGAAGCGACGAAGACTCTCGGCCGGAGAAGTCACCGTCGCCTCGAAGTGGGGCTACACCTACACCGCGGGTTGGTCGACGCACGCCGAGCAGCATGAGGTGAAGGATCATTCGGTGGCGACATTTACTCGACAGATCGGTGAGAGTCTGGAGCGACTCAACGGCTATTTGTCGCTCTACCAGATTCACTCAGTGACGGCGGAGAGCAAAACCCTCGATGATAATTCGCTGATCGATGCGATTGCGCGACTGAGAGAGAGGGGAATCAGGGCGGGATTCAGTACCAGCGGACCGGGGCAGGCGACTTCGATCCGCAAATCGTTGAGCGTCCAGCGCGACGGTCGACGCGTGTTTGATTCCGTGCAGGCGACGTGGAATCTGTTCGAGCGCGGAGCCGAGCCGGCGCTGATCGAAGCGAAGGATGCCGGGATGAAAGTGGTGATCAAGGAAGCGCTCGCCAATGGTCGATTGACCACCGCGAATCCTAATCGCGACCCTTTGCTCGCCCCGTACATCCCAAAACTCAGAGCGATCGCTGAAAGTCAGGGGACTACTATAGAAATGCTCGCGATGGCGGCTGCACTCGCGCGCCCGTGGGCTGCCTTCGTTCTGAGCGGCGCCGCATCAGTCGATCAACTGCGAGCGAACGCACTCGCGCGCGGGTTCGAATTCACCAGTGAGCTCGAAGAACAGCTGCTACCGTTCGCGATTAACTCGAACGACTACTGGCGCGCGCGCAGCGGGTTCAGTTGGAACTGACCTGTTCGGCGCGAGCTTCGACAGCGGGCGTCTCGCTCGTATCCATCACATCGATACTCGATGCCGGAACCGGTCGACCGACTACAATGGTGATGTTGTCCGTCCCACCGCCGTCGAGCGCATCCTGCAACAGCGCCTCACACACCTGCTGCGCCGACTTCATCGAGCCAAGCCGTTCGGCGATGCGCTCGTCAGACACGTGCTTGGTCAATCCGTCGGTGCAAAGGAGGTGAACGGTGTTCCACGAGTTGGGCAACCGCTTCACGACTGGAGCTGTCTCGGGCCCGCCGATCGACGATGATAGAATGTTGGTGAGGCCCGTCTTGTTCACGGCCGCGGCGAACATCCCGCTGTCGATCAGCTCCTGCGCCATCGTCTGATCGCGTGAGATCTGCACCAGGTGATTCTGGCGAAACTGGTAATAGCGCGAGTCGCCGACCTGCAGCAGATAGCACCACGGCCACACGCCGATGAACAGTGTCAGGGTCGTCGCCATTCCTTCGTACTCGGGATGCTTCGCCGCTTCCTCGAGCACCGTGTTGTGGCAGCGGAACGCAGCTTCCTCGAGCGCAGCGGTGAAATCCGCGTCGCCGCGCGCCGCGCTGTAGTAGCAGCGCACGCTCTCGCTGATGTACCTGGTGAGCGCTGCCACCGCGAGCTGACTCGCTTCCTCGCCTTTGCGTCCGCCACCGACGCCGTCCGCCACCATCATCAGTGATGCGAGGCGATCTTCCACCAGCGGCAATTCGGAAAAATCCGGCAGACTGGATTGGCGCACGTTGAAGCGCTGCCGCAACGAACCAATCAGGAAGTGGTCCTGATTTGTCGGCCGCTTGAGCCCGACATGGGTGACGCCGAAAACGTCGATCTCGGAATCGCGGGGCTTCCGGTACATTGTTAGGAATTACACTCGTAGTTTCGCGGGGTCAAGAATCCCTCGACTGCGGACTGATCAACTGAGGACTGGCCGTGCTGCTGCCCTATTACCGGCGGTCTGAAGTAACGGGTTCCGAGTTCTCGGTAGCACGGTTCCCTGTTGTCCGTTAACTACGGTGCGAAACCGTTCGATCCGGCCTATGGTAAAAGCAAAAAACAAAGGCAACGGCACCTAGCCGCTGCCTTTTCTGTAATCCGGGCAGAAGGGTTAAATGCGCAGTTCACGGGGAACAGGGAACAGTGCTACCGGCAACTCGGAACCCGTTACTTATGATCGCCAGTAGTAGGGCGCCCGCACGGCCAGTCCTCAGTCCTCAGTTCGGAGTGTACGCCGCCTTGAGGTGCGCCGAGATTGCAGTCGTCCCCCAGTGAATCCGCAGCACCGCTTCGTCGCGCAGGACCGATGGAAAATCGATCGTCAGCGACTCAACCTGCGTCACTTGCTCGGGCGGTACATCGACGCGCAGCACTTCGTATTGCTCGCCGGGATAGGGTTTGTGAAAGACGTGCGCGGCGCGGCTGAAGATCAATGTCCATGGCGCGCTCTCGCGCGGAATCAGCCATAGCGTGTATTCGCCGGCGCGGAGCGGCTTGCCTTCGACGGTGATGTCGTGGTTGAAGGTGAGTCGCGTCGCCGAGTCGGCGCCGGGATGCCAGATCTCATTCCATGGGACGAGACTGCCGAACAACGCGCGACCGCGCGCGACCGGACGGCCGTAGACCACTGAGAAGTGAGTGTACGCGACGTTCTGCGTGACGCCGCCGCGCTGGCTCGGCGGATAGGCTTGCGCCTGCAACGGATGCGGCGCAATGCCAACGATCAAAGCACACACCACGAGCGCGCGAATCACGCCCGTGAGTATCGCTCCCTACGGGCTCACGCGGAAGGACTCTTCTTCCTTCGCGCGGCCTTCACCTTCGCGCTGCGCGGCACCAAAAGCTGCGAAGCTGGCGTCGTGCGCCTGTTTCAGCATATGCCGCAGGGCGGCTAGCGCCCAATCGAGCTCGGCGGCCGCTCCGGCAGCCGAGGCGTGCTTTTTCACCAGCGTGGCGAGCTCTTCATCGAGGATCTCGTATTCGCGCCGCAGCGCTTCGGCAGTCCACCCCATCCGATAGCGCTGTCGCCCATGCAGCTCCGCGATCAGCCGCTGGATGTAGCTCCCGTCGCGCATCAGCAACGACTCTTCGCGGTCGCTGATCTGCTCCGATTTCTCTAGCAGCACGATCGACTGAAACAGGTCACCGCAAAAACTCATCGCGTGATCTTCCAGCAGCGGACGGGCGAGCGTTTTTGCTTTGGGGATCGCGGGATCGTTGCGCATCCGCGCCACGTAGTTCGCGATCAACTCCTCTACTCGCTC
>DASTGU010000106.1:0-7997 GCA_035718845.1 Gemmatimonadaceae bacterium
CCTCGTAAAACGAGAAGGATCGGCACTGGTCGGTGCCGAAGGCTCCGGTGCCTGCGCGGCGGGGACATTCGTTGACGCCATCTTCGCCGCGTCGGCCGCGGCGGCGTCCTGAATCTGCTGCTCACCCTTCGCGGCAATGACCTTCTTCGTCGCCGCTATCGCTTCCTCGGAGATGTTGCCCGGCCATAACGCGTTGGCCTGCTGAAGCGACGTCAAACCCTCCTCCGGTCGACCAGCGTAGGTCAGCGCGACCCCTCGGTTATGGTACGCCTTGGCGAGCGCAATCTTGTCGTCCGGCGCGTCGCACTTGCGATCGATTGCTTTCTGCATCGTCTCGGCAGCGCCGACGAAATCGCCGCCACGAATCTGATCAGCAGCAGGCTTGAGATCGCACTCCTTGTCGGCGTGCACCGTCACGTTGATCGATTCTCTCCACCCAAACAGGATGTGCTCGATGTTCTGTTCCGCGGCGACGGTGGCCTGAGTGAGAAGCTCGCGCTGATCGACGATCTCCGGCATCGCATCGGTTGCATTCCGTTCTTCGACCGGGTCGGAACCGAAGTTCCGGGCAACCACGACCTTCGAGGTCGCGGCATCGATGATCTGAACGCTGAGTGCGACGTGGCCTGTCGTCGTGCGAGAATAGAACATTGGCGTGTGCCCTTTCTTGTCTCGCTTTCCAGCCTGGGTAGTGAGCGGAGAGACATCGGCGTCACAGCGGGACACCGTGAAGGCGATGATTGCTGCGGGTCCAAGTCTGGCGAGTGTGACTGCGTTGACGCGATCGGTAAGTGCCGACGCATTCAGGTACTGAGTCACCGGCACCGAAACGAGGTCGAAAGTTCCACTTCGCGTGATGGTCTCCGCCAGGTGGTCCCTTACGATTTGGCCACACAGATAATGCGTGGCGAACCCGGTGATTGCGATTCGCTTGATGTTTGGCAGCACGATTTCCGGCGGGTGCGACACCGGCACCGTATATGTCTCCCGTTTGGAATGGAGACCCCACTGTGCACCAGCGGCCTCGAGCGGAGTGACGAGGAGGATGAGTGCTGCCACTGCTATATGCCGCATGGGAACTCCCGCTTGGGTGACGTGATCGGGAGCGGCCTTCGCACAGGTCGAGCTCATGCTATCGCTAAGTCATTCCATCCGTTTGTCAACGCAATACTGATGTATACACCCCGTCGTTGCATCACCTGACGGGATGCTGACATCGGTTGCAGTGCCTGACCGGATGCTGTCTATTCCTCCGGCCGGTCCGATCGCCGGCCCCGACCACATCCGCCGATGGCAGACGCCAAACTTTCGTGGATTGGTAAATACCGCGACTTCGAGCCGGTGGGCGCGGGCGCGATGGGAGTAGTGTATAGGGCCGTCGATTCAGTGCTCGACCGGCCGGTCGCGATCAAGGTGATGAGTGATTCGATCGCGCAGCAGGAAGATCTCCGCAAACGCTTTCTGCACGAGGCGCGCGCCGCGGCCTCGCTCCAGCATCCCAACATCGTGTGTGTCCATGACTTCGGTGACGTGGATGGACACCTCTTCATCGCCATGGAATTCGTCGACGGCGTCGACCTGGAGCGAATGATCGAGCGGGGCGATCCACGGTCGGTGCAGGCCAAGCTCGATGTGGTCATCGATGTTCTGAATGGACTCGCATTCGCGCACAAGCGCGGCATCGTGCATCGAGACATCAAACCGGCGAACATCCGCGTCGATGTAGACGGTCGCGCGAAAGTGATGGACTTCGGAGTGGCGCATCTGGTGTCATCCAGCATGACCAGCACCGGCGCCATTTTGGGTACGCCCAGCTACATGGCTCCGGAGCAGATCACCGAAGGAACAACGAGTCCCGGCACGGACATCTTCGCGATTGGCGCGGTACTGTATCAGTTGCTCTCGTCGATCAAACCATTCGACGGGAACAATCTCCAGAATCTTTTATTTCGGATCGTCAGTGAGAATCCGCGGCCGATCAGTGAGCTCGTGCCCGGACTTCCACGCGAGCTCGATCGCATCGTCGGCAAGGCGATGGCGAAGGAGCCGACTGAGCGATACGCGACTGCGGCAGACATGGCGAGCGATTTGATCGCGCTGAGATCGAGATTGGGCGATGCATCGATCGAAAAGCCGCGGCCAAGGCGAACAATGGCGTACGTCGCAGCAGGCATGGTTGTCCTGGCCGCTGCAGTCGTCGCGATCATGTTGTCCCGATCCACGCAAGGTGGTAACGCAACATCGGTGATGGCGCCGACGGCTGCTTCCAAATCATTGGGCCCGACACCAGTCACCTCGACATCGCAACTCGCGCCTGCTCCCACCGCGGCTGAACCGGCGATTGTCGCACGGCAGTCGGTGCCAGTCGCGATCCATCGGCAGACTTCTCAGGCGTTAACCATTGCCAGCGACCGCGCAGCGTCGGTTCAACAGCCACCGCCGACGACACCAGCGCTCCTTACAGCGCAACCGATCGTTGCCTCAAAGCAGGAGGATTCCGGACTGGCTCCGGTGGTGCCCGCCCCGCCCTCCGCGCCGACGGCCGCTGACATTGCACCCGCAGTCGAAGCTTATGCCCGCGCGATCGAATCAAGAAGCGTCGGCGCTGTGCGAAGCGTTCAGCCGGGCCTGACATCTGAGCAGCAGCGAGGTTTCGAGCAGCTTTTTCAGGCTGCCCAGAATATCACCGTCACACTCCGAGTCGCTGATGTGACCTCTTCAGGGACTTCAGCCAGCGCCCGATTCGTCGGGCGCTACGACTATGTCAACGCTGAGGGACACGACGAGCGTCAGCCCATCAGCGTCTCGGCGACGCTGCGGTACGACGGCAAAGTGTGGCGGCTGGTGTCAGTGCGATGAAACACTAACAGTGGCGCTACGCGGAAAGAATCTTGCATCCGGAGCGAACCCCGAAACGGGTTACCTACGTAGAATTCCGTAGCGGCTCTTCTGCTGCCACGGAAAACTCTCGCATCCGGCAGCAACCATTTCATCGTCAAAGGACCCGTCGCGCAAGCTCTTTCGCGGCGATTTGTCGGCGCTCTGGAAACAGTCTGACGAAACCCTGCACCGAGGCTTCAGCGATCCTGATGGAGTCGAGTGGAAGGTTTGGGAGGTACGCCCATCCTCCATCGATCAGGCGGCGAGCAAACTCGGCGGGCGGGTTGCGCCGGATCTTCAGAACGGCTGGCTTTGTTTCGAGAGCGAGACCGGAGAGAAGCGGCGACTGGCTCCAGTTCCCGCAGGGTGGGAGGCCTTCTTTTTCTCGCGGATGATCGCGCTCTGGCGACAGGCGACAGTGGTGCGAAAGCGCACGCCGCGCGAAGAGCGCTGACAGTCGAATCTCCTGAACAACGACAGCGCTCGCGATCAGTAAACGTCGAGATCGCGGCCTACCACAAATGGCCTCGCATAATGCGCGAGCATGTCGGCGACGATCTCCTGGTTCGACAACCCATTGTAGTGATAAAGAACGAGCAGTCGCGGCCTCGCTTTCGTCGCCAGCTCGGCGAGCTCGCGAGTGCTCGTGTGATATTTCGCGGCGAATTGTCTGAACATCTCGGTGCGCGTTGCGAGCCACGCTGGCGTCTCGGCTTCGTGCACGAGGACGTCACAACCATTGCAGGCGTCGATCGTCGCCTGAATCGGATTCGTATCGCCTGAAATCACGATGGTGCGGTCGCGAGTCTCGAAGCGATAGCCGTAGCTCTCCATCGCGTGCTTCGTCGGGAAGGCCGTCACCGTCACATTCGAGTCGCGATAGATGACGCCAGGGCCGATCTCGTGGGCGTTCACGTTGTGGCCTTGCGGGAACTCGCGTTGATTCCCGTCGGGATTGGTGCGCGTGTCGATGTCGACGCTATAGGCTGCCTCGATATGCTCCGTCATCGCCTTGATTCCTTTCGGCCCGTACACCTCGAGCGGAAAGCGACGGCCGATTGTCCACGGCGTGAAGATCAAATCGGGATAGCCGACCGTATGATCCGAGTGCAGGTGCGTAACGAACGCGACGCGGAGCCGGGTCGGTTGCAGCTCTGGAATGCCTTTCTCGAACGCCGCCTGCGCGCGGCGAACGATTCCGGGGCCGAAGTCGACGAGATAAGCGGTTCCGTTCACGACGACAGCGGTCGCTGGACCGGATCGCTCGGGATCGGGACCCGGATTCCCCGTGCCGAGCAGCACGACCTTGGTGCCGGTGGTCGCTGGCGCCTGCGCTGCACTGACGGAAATCGCCGCAGCAAAGGTGAGCAACGCCAAAAAGAATCTCACGCTGCCTCCGATCAGAGTGAGGCGCAAATCTGCGATCAGGCCGCGGCCATGGCCAGCTAGACATTGCGCCGCGGTCCGTATCCCCTCGTCCTCCTAGGAACTTTGACACCGCCTATTGCGCCCATGGCGAGGAAAACTATAAACTAAGTTATTAGCCAAAAATCGCCTATGAGGGATTCTCAGATTCGTCCAAGGCTCGCAGGGCTGTTCTTCCTGGTCGCAGTCGCCGTCGGAGTCTACAGTGAGTTCGGCGCGCACGGTCAGCTGCGGATTGCGGCTCGCCTGGTGGCACTGTGCTTCTACCTCGTCGTCACGGTGCTTTTCTACCAGATCTTCAGGCCGGTGAATCGAGCACTCGCGCTCGCCGCAGCATTACTGGCGGTCGCGCTGCTCGTCATCGCTCCGTTGCGCTGGCACCCAGCCGGTATCGATGTTGGGCTGGTCTGCTTCGGCGTTTCCTGGCTCATAACCGCGTACCTCGCCTTCACTTCCGGGCTTTTCCCGAAAGCCCTCGGCGTCGTTGGCGCAATCGCAGGTCTGGCGTGGCTCACCTTCCTCTGGCGGCCATTGTCACAAGCGCTGAACCCGTACAACCTCGCTGTTGGAATCGCAGGCCAGGTCGTGTTCTGCCTGTGGCTCGTCACGTTCGGCGCGGACAACTCTGCGCGCGGGCCGGTGACTAATTCAGTGAGGCCGGATCACCGGCACGACGACTCGCCGCTCCGCCTCGCACGCGTTGCAGGAGTGTTGTACGCGATCGTTACTGTGACGGCCATGTTCGCGGAGATTGGTGTTCGCGGTCGGCTAATAACGTTCGGCGATCCCGGCCGAACGGTCACCAACATCATTACCCACGAACCACTTTATCGCCTGGGCGCCGGTGCGGACATCACGGCCTTCCTCTGCGACATCGGCATTGCGGTCCTGCTGTTTCGACTGCTGCAGCCTGTCAGCCGAACGTTGTCGCTCACCGCAGCCTTCTTTCGCTCGGCGCACGCCACGATCGCAGCACTCAATACCATCAACTACATCGCGCCGCTGATTTTTCTTGGGGGCGGAGTCGCTCTCGCTACGACCGGGCAGTCGCAGGATCTCGTCATGGCGTCGCTCCGACTTCACGGCATCGGATACAACGTTGCCCTGCTGTTCTTCGGCGTGCACTGCGTTATGTGCGGATACCTGATCGCGCGCTCGACTTTTCTCCCGCGACCACTCGGCGTGCTGCTGGCAATCGCGGGCCTCTGCTATCTGATCAACGGCTACAGCGCGATCGTCGCACCGGAATTCAAGCGCGCCATCTATCCCTACGTTCTCATCCCCGCCGGACTCGGCGAATGGTCGCTGATGATCTGGCTGCTCATGGCCCGCGTAAATCGCGAACGGTGGTACGCCATGAACACTGGGTGAAATCCCGGAGCACATATGTCACGTCCCGTCCTTCGTCTAGTGTCTCTGATATTCTCGCTTGTCGTTGCCGCTGATCTCGGCGGTCAGACGAAAGTCGAACAACCGGTGCGCGACCTGCGCATCGACCCGCTTCTTCTCGTTTCGGTCAAAGAGTACCGGCACATTCTCGAAACGATTGGGCCCGACATCTACCCGGGCTGGAAATGGAACACGGTGCCACTGCTGCTCTATCGCCCACTCGTGCAGGACGTTCTGCTCAATGCGCCGAGGCGGCCGCCGGGCTACAGCAGGTTCAGCGGGCACACCGTGCTTCCGGACAAGATCATCTACGCCCGCGACGATTCGACGCTGATGGCGATCGATGGGCAGAACACCAGCACCGATCTCGATAGCATGCGCGTGCTGGTCGTGTCCGATCAGTATTCGCGCGAACGCCAGCAGATCGACGCGACTGCGCGACACGGTGATCTCGAGCAGTGGCGCAAGAATTGGAATTTCGTCCCGTCGGCATATGACGAACTGGAAGTCATTCTCCACGAGGCGTTTCACGTTCATCAGGACCGGCTCGCGCCCAACAAAGGCGCCAACGAGCAGATGGCGGCGCATTATCCGCTTCTTGACCCGAGTAACAACGCGCTCGTCGCCGTCGAGACGCGCGCGCTGCGAGATGCGGTGCTGGCGACGGATCCGAATCAACGGCGGCATCGTCTCGAGCAATTCCTGGCAGTCCGCGCACTGCGCCGATCTGGTCTCGATACGGCTTCGCTTACGTACGAGAATCTCAACGAGTTCAAGGAAGGCACTGCGCGCTACGTCGAGCTCCGGTTTCTCGAATTGGGCGAGCGCGTGCAACCGATTCCGGAGATGTACTACCACACCGGCTTCACCGGCTATCGTGGCGTACTGCGGCAGCGCCTGGTAAGGCGGATGGACGATATGGTGAACGTCGCGTCGTTCGGTGACAATCGTTTCGGCAACAAGTACGGTGGAGGTCCAATGCGCGTCCGCCTGTACGACACCGGTGGCGCGCAGGCGCTCTTGCTCGACGATGTCGCGCCGAGCTGGAAGCAGAAGATCTTTGCGCCGGCCGTCTATCTCACCGATCTGCTCAACGCGGCAATCCCGCTGTCGGTGGAGCAACGGTCTAATCTCGTTTCACAGGCGAAGGCCGAGTACGGTTTCGACAGCGTTCTCGTCAACCGGCAGGCATTCCAGCGCGAGGGCGAGCGGATCATTCAGAGTCGGGTCGACTCGATCCTCAACACCAGGCAGACCCTCGTCACCATCAATTACGCTGGTGCCGGAGACATCAACGGCATGGCCTACACTCCGTTCGGTGTGACCGCGGTCAACGATCAGACGGCGATCTACGATCTAGTGCCGATCGGTGTGAGGTTTACGAATGGTGTGGTATTGCGAATGAAGTCGAGGATTCCGCTGCTGGTCGATAGGCAGGCGAAGACGGTGACCTTCGCGATCGCGAGCACAGCGGCGGCTTTCGAAGGGAAGGGAACGTCGGGAGTGAACATTGCCGAACTTACGCTGAGCGGTTCGCCCGCAACTGTGATCACAGCGTCGGGGGACAAGGTGCTTATTCAGTTGCGGTGAGGTTGCGGCCAACCGCGGTTCGCGGCATAATCGCTGACCATCAAGCCGTGGCCAGGAGCCGCATGTCGTCCAGCACACTCGATCAGCGCGTGGCAGAGCGCACGCGCGAGATCGAGGACGAACACCTCGACGTTTTTCAGCGACTCGCCGCCGCCGCCGAATTTCGCGACCACGAGACGGGCGATCACCCGCGGCGCGTCGGCAGGTTGTCCGGTCTGATCGCGGAGCAAATGGGATTACCCGCGGAAGTGGTCGACAACATTCGACGCGCAGCGCCCCTTCATGACATTGGGCTAATCGGAATCCCTGACTCCATCATGCTCAAGCAAACTGCTTTGACCGACGAGGAACAGCGCACCATGCGCACGCATGTGAGGATTGGCGCAAGGATCCTGGCAGGCGGACAGTCAGCGCTCCTACAGAGTGCAGAGCGCATTGCGCTCAGTCATCATGAGCGCTGGACCGGCAGAGGATATCCCGATGGACTCGCCGGCGAGCGCATTCCAATAGAAGCGCGCGTAGTTGGGATGGTCGACTCATTCGAGGCGGTGACCCACGAGCGCCCTTTTCGACCAGCGTGGTCACTGCAGAAAGCGCTCGCTTTCATCGGCGACGAAAGTGGCGGTCTCTTCGATCCGGCAGTCGTCAGCGCGTTCCTGAAGTTGCGTCGCGCCGGCGTCGATCTCCTCAGCTCGGAGTAAGCGCTCGAGCCC
>DASTGU010000107.1:0-10146 GCA_035718845.1 Gemmatimonadaceae bacterium
TCCCGACGAAATGACGATTCCTTTCTTGAAAGCCATGTCTTGAGCGGGCTCGGCGGTTGGGGACAACGATTCGTTTCTCGCGGATGAACCCGGGTCAACATTCACGCCAGCCTGGCGCAGCGAATCGCGCCAATCCTTGACGTCCTCCCCTGCGATTTCCTCGGCGAGCTTTCGAAGACTCGGCTGAGCCGGCACAGGTCTGTCGGCGACGCGCGGGCGCCCGGTCGCGCCGAGCAATCTCATCACTTCGTCGACATCGAGTGAGTCCAGCACCAGCTCGGTTTCGCCGAGCTCGCGGCGCTGCTCGAGATAGGCGCGCAGCAGCGCCTTAGCGTTCACGAAACGCCGCCTCGATCCGGTCGAGAATTGCTTCCGCTACATCAGACTTGGACATTAGCTCCAGCGCTTCCTCCTCTCCGTCGCGACCGATGATCGTCACGCGGTTGGTATCGACTCCAAAACCGGCGCCAGGCTCGGTCGCGTCGTTGAGCACGACGTAATCGAGCTCCTTTGCCTTGAGCTTGTCGCGCGCATTCTTCACACCGTCGTTGGTCTCGAGCGCAAAGCCTACGATCACGCTGTTCTTTTTCCGTTTCGAGATTGTCGATTTCAGAATGTCGACCGTCGGCTCCAGCTCGATCCTGGGCGCGGACTTCCCCTTCTTGATCTTCTGCGACGCCGCCGACGCCGGACGAAAATCCGCTGGCGCCGCCGCCATGATCAACGCATCCGCTTTGGGCAAAGCTGCGGCGACAGCCTCCGCCATGTCTTCGACCGACTCCGCTTTTGTCGAACGAATCTCCGGCGGAACTGGAATGTCGACGTGACCCGCGATCAGCTGAACCTCGGCGCCGCGTCGCCACGCCGCCCGCGCGAGTGCAACTCCCATTTTGCCGCTGCTGTGATTGGAGATGAACCGAACCGGATCGATGCTTTCGCGCGTCGCGCCCGCTGTCACCACAATCTTTCGACCGTTTAGCGACGATTTTTTCTCGAGCAACCGCGCGACGTGACTGAGAATCGTCTCTGGTTCCGGCATTCTTCCCGGTCCGCTTCCCTCTCCCACCGCCAGCGGACCCGTGTCGGGCTCCAGAATCTCATAGCCGAGCTCTCTGGCGTGTCGAATGTTGCGCTGGGTTTGCGCGTGCGCCCACATCCGATCGTTCATCGCCGGCACCAACAGGACTTTGCCCGTCGCCGCCAGCAGACACGCTGTCAACAAATCGTCCGCCAGACCGTGAGCAGCGCGACCGATGAAATCCGCCGTCGCCGGCGCCACGACGATTACGCCCGCCTCTCGCGCGAGCTTGATGTGATCGAGCGCGTGACCGGGCCCGAAGATCTCAGTGTGGACCGGCCGGCCAGTTACCGCTTCGAATGTGATTGGGCCGACGAACTCGCGCGCGCCGCGAGTCATCACGACATCTACTTCAGCGCCGCCCTGTGTAAGCAAACGCGCCAGCCACACGGATTTGTAGCTGGCGATGCCCCCGGTGACGCCGAGGAGGACGCGGGTGCCGTCGAAGGGACGCGCGGTAGCTACTCCGTGCGACGGCGCGGAACGACGCGATACTCGACCTGACCGTCGGTCAGCTCTTCGAGCGAGCGCGTGGTCAGCTTCTTTTCGCCCGGCGCGGAGCGATCGCGTGGGAACTCGTTGAGGACCCGCGCGTACTTGGCGGCGACCAGAACTCCCAGATACTTGTTGGTCGCGTGCTTGGCGACTTCGTTCGGAATGAAAACCTGCATTACTTCCCCTTTGAGTGTTGGTCGATCGCGCGCTGAATGCCGTCCAGCAATTCCTTCACCCGAGCGTCGAGCCCCGAAACCTTCGACCGCCGGAAGCGGTCGCCCTTACCATCGATGATGTCCGCGACGGCTTCGACCGCCGTGTCCAGCTTGTCGTTGACCACCACGAACTGGTACAAATCTATCGCTTTCAGCTCGGCTTTGGCACTCTCAAAACGCCGCAACAAGGCGCCTACGTCTTCGGTTCCCCGGGCCTCCAGCCGCTCGATTAGCGCCCGACTGGAAGGCGGCAAGATGAAAATCAGCAGCGAATCCGGGAAAGCTTTGACGAACTGACGGGTGCCCTGGACGTCGATGTCCATGATCACATTGCGGCCGGACTTCAGCACCCGGTCGACCTCTGCTCGCAGAGTCCCGTACAAATGCCCATGGACCGTTGCTGATTCCGCGAACTCGCCGGCCTTCACGCGCGCCTTGAACTCATCGGGGTCGACGAAGTAGTAGTCGCGCCCGTTCTGTTCGCCGGGCCGTGGCGCGCGCGTGGTGCACGACACCGAGTAGCCGCAGTCCTTGCGTGTCGCGAGGAGCTCGTGAGCGATTGTCGTCTTTCCGCCACCGGAAGGCGAGGAAAGAATGACCGGAACGGGCATCTACTCGAGGTTCTCGACCTGCTCGCGGATGCGTTCGAGCTCTTCCTTGGTTGCGATGACGTCCTCCTGGATCTGGGCGTCGCTCGCTTTGCTGCCGATGGTGTTCGCCTCGCGCACCATCTCCTGCAAAATGAAACCGAGTCGCTTGCCGACCGGATCGGCGGTCTTCGACTGCGCCGTTTCCCGGAACGCCGCCACGTGCGACCTAAACCGATCGAGCTCCTCTGCAACGTCGAGTTTGTCCGCGAGGATCGCAATCTCCTGGGCGATGCGCTGCGGATCGGCGCCGGCGCTACCAACCAGATCGGCCACGGTTTTCTTGACGCGCTCGTGCTGCTCCTTGAGCCTGATCGGCGCGCGCGCTTCGATTCGCGCGAGCCGCGACTCAACCGCCCCGATCCTTTCCAGTAGGAACGCCGCCAGTAGCGCTCCCTCAGCGCGGCGCATCACGACCAGGTTATCGGCGGCTTTGCTGACGATCGCGGCGAAGGCTTCGCCGGCGGACGCGTCGAGCTCTTCGCTCGGTGCGGTTACCACATCGGGCAGGCGCAGAATGGTGCCGAGATCTATCTCGCCACCCAACGCGTGTTTCTTCTGGAGCTCACGCAAAGTGATGGCGTACTGCGCCACCTTGTCGCCATCGATGTGCGGGCCGCCGACCGTCGCGTGCTCGAGGCGCGCGGTGAGAGTCACATGTCCGCGCGCGATTTTCTGGCGCAGCAGCTCGCGGATCTCGCCTTCCCACCGCGCGAGCGCTGCCGGAAGTTTGAGATTCGGGCTGAAAAAGCGGTGATTGACGGTTCTGATTTCGACGCTGGCGTGTGAGCCGGCAATGGTGCCGTCGGCGGCGCCGAAACCCGTCATGCTGGATATCATGTGAGGCGGGCTATCCTACGCCGCGGCAATAGGTTTGTCAATTCCAGAAGTCCCAGCGTACGCCGTAGATCGCGAGCACGCGCGGCATCTCGAAACCGGGCACCACGCTGTACTGGTAGCCGAGAATATTGCGCTGCTGGTAGCTGATCACCGCGCGCATGATGCGGATCTCGAGAATCGCCGAAATGGTTTTCGCCACGGGCGTCGCGACGGAGCTATCCGCCAGTGGAAACGCCACCGCACTGCGGTACTCATAAACTCCCGCCGCCCGGACTTCGAAGTCGTTGCGCGGAAACTGTTTCAGGAAATTGTTGGCGTAGCTCAGTTCTGACCGGCTTTGCCACTTCGGTTGATAAGGACTGGTTCCGGCCCATCGAACCGCCCACGCGTCGATGCCGAGTCCGTAGAAGAGCGGTCCGCGAATCGATCCGGTGCTACCCGTCACGCGACCTGGCGCTGTCGGCAACAACAGCGTGTCGTAGACGATTGGTGCGAGTCCGCTGCCGCGCTCCATACTGATGAAGCCGCCTGATACCCACGGTCGTACCAGCTTGATGCCCGCTTCGTAGCGAAATGATGTCGCGCTGACCTCGGTTGATGTGCCAGTCGGCGTTCGCTGCGATACGGAGCCAGAGAGCGCGACGAACGGCAGCGGCTGCGCGCGAATGCCGCCGTCGACGCTGGTGATCTGTCTGAACCCGTCGTGCTGCGCGAAACCGCTGACGACTCCGATCGGTGACACCAGATCCAGTCGACCGCTCGCGCTGTTGTACGTCGAACCGGAAAGTGCACGGAGGCGATCGTCCAGCTCGACGCGTAGTGCGCCGAGTGTATATCCGGCGCTGGCGACGTACTGACTCTCAAAGACTCGCCGCTCGAGTGTGTCGCCAAAGGCTGTCGCGCCGACACTCCGATTCGGCTGCGTATTCCCCTTGAAGCCGAGCGAAGCGGCGGTGAGCTGCAGCCAGGGCCCGTGATTGCTCTCGCCGATCGCTGCACGGATGTACGCATCGGTATAAGTCGCGTCGAGGCCGAGCACCGGCGGACGGCTGAACAAGGCGCGCTGAATGGCGCGCGTCGGATGGTGACGGATCACGAAGCCATCGATACTCCACGATTTCTTCGCGTACCCGACTCTGCCCAACAACGACAGCGCGTCGCCCGCGCCCGCGAAGCGCGCGCTCGTCACTCCGTACTGCTGCCCGGCAACCTGGAGGAGGCTGCCGCCATCGCCGCGCTTGCCATAGAAGCCGCGGTAGAGATTGGTCTCCTCGTTTCCCGTCGCGACGTCGGCGCGCGTGTAAGGATCGGTGTTGTCCACGCGCCAGGTGCGCATGTAGATGCGCAGCTCGTTAGCGCTCCGCTCGATGCTCAAGTGCTCGAGGGTCCAGATCTGGATGCTCGACAGATCGAGCACACCGCCACTTCGATTATCGAGATTGTCGATTTCGATGCCATCGTAGAAAACACGAACTCGACTGAAATCGTTGTTGTAGGTCGCGGTCTGCGGCGTCGCCAGCCAGCCCGAGCGAAACGTGGCGACTCCGGGAATTCGATCGAGCAAATCAACGAGGGTCAGCGCCCCCGTCGCGAAGAGCTGCGCGCGATTCCATTCGTACTGCGGTCCAATCTCATAGAGGACCGGATCCGCAAAGCGGCCAACCGGCGGCTTGATCGTGTCAGTCTTCACCTTTGCGCTGTCCGGCCCCGAGTCCGTCTTCGGCTTCACCGGTATCGGAACTTCGCTCGCAGGTGGCTGCACCACCTGCGCCCCAAGCGGATTCCCGGCCGCGTACAAAATCGCCCCGACCACGAGGCCGGGGCGGGCAAAGCGGAGAATGTTCCTGGTCGCTCGGATCAGCGCGCTCTCCCGCGGACGAATTCGATGAAGGTACCCGTCGGAACCCCAGTCGGTCCCTTGGGAATCGTAACAAGGTCTGTCTCGGAATACGCGGTCCCCGCGATGTCGAGATGCGCCCACGGATAGCCTTCGGCGAACTCCTTCAGGAAAAGTGCGGCCGTCACCGCGCCCGCCGGTCGACCACCCGAGTTCTTGACGTCGGCGACGTCTGACTTGATCAGATCCTTGTACTCGTCCCACAGCGGCAGCGGCCAGCCCGGCTCGCCCGCCCTCTTTCCTGCGGCGAGAATCTCAGACACCAGTGGTTCGTCGGTCGAGAAAACGGCGCTCGCTGTATGTCCGAGCGCGATCACGCACGCGCCTGTCAGAGTCGCTGCGTCAATCACCACATCTGGATTGAACCTCGTCGCGTAGTGCAGACAATCGGCGAGCACCAGCCGCCCCTCGGCGTCGGTATTGATGATCTCGATCGATTTGCCGTTGCTCGCCTTCACCACATCGCCGGGATTCATCGCGGTGCCGGACGGCATGTTCGTCGTCGCGCCGATGATGCCGACCACATTCACCTCGGGCTTGAGCTGACCGATCGCCTCCATCGTGCCGAGCACGCCCGCGGCGCCACACATGTCGAACTTCATGAACTCCATCCCCTGCGCCGGCTTGATGGAGATGCCGCCAGAGTCGAAACACAGGCCTTTGCCGACGAGCACCACCGGCTTCGCATTCGGCTTGCCGCCGTTGAACTCGATCGCAATCAGCTTTGGATCCTGCGGCGTTCCCTGCGCGACAGCGAGGAACGATCCCATTTTCTCTTTCTCGAGATCCTTGCGACCCAGTACGGTCACATCCATGCCGTATCGCTTGCCGATGTCGCGCGCGGTGTCCGCGAGCACATCGGGTGTGCACAAGTTGCCCGGCATCATGGCCAGACGACGCGCGAGACTCTGTCCGTCGCCAATCGCTTTTCCGCTGTTCAGACCGCGGCGCGTTTCGTCGGTGTTGTTGGTGAGGATGATCGCCCTCTCGAGCGGCTTCTTTCGGTCAGGCTCCGGCACCGGCGACTTGAGGTCGGCGTACTCCCACGCCCCCGCGATCAGGCCGATCGTGATTACCTCGACTTCTTCAGGCGAGATTTCGCCTGAATACCAGACCATCTCGCCGACGCCGAGTCGATGCGCGTTGCGCGCCGCGAGAGTCGCTGCCCGCTTGAGCGAGGCACGCCGCTCGGTGATCGCGCCCATTCCAACCAGCAGAATCCGCCGCGGTCCTTTGGTGAATCCGGTGAGATGAAGGGTTTCGTCGCGGGCGCCACGGAAATCCTTCATGTCGATCATCCGCGTGAGCGCGCCCTGGGTTGCCGCGTCGAGTGCGGCGATTCCCGCAAGCGTTGGGTTTTCGGGCAGAGCGATGACGAGCAGCGATGTGCCGACCTCGATCGGGCTCTGCGAGGCGATGCTGACGGAAAGCACCGCTAGTTCTTCATCCCGGCGATCACCTGATCACCAAATGCCGACGTCGAGACCTCGGTTGCGCCCGGCATCTGACGGGCAAGGTCGTACGTGACGCGCTTCGACTTGATGGCGTTCTCCATTCCCCGGATGATCAACCTGGCGGCTTCCCCCCAGCCCATGTACTCGAGCATCATCACACCCGACAGAATCACGCTGCCCGGGTTGATCTTGTCGAGATTTGCGTACTTGGGCGCAGTGCCGTGGGTCGCTTCGAATACGGCGACACCGTCGCCAACGTTGCCGCCGGGGGCGATTCCGAGGCCGCCAACCTGCGCCGCCGCCGCATCGGACAAATAGTCTCCATTCAAGTTGGGCGTCGCAATCACCGAGTACTCCGACGGACGTAGCAGCAGCTGCTGGAACATCGAGTCTGCGATGCGGTCGCGCATCACGATCGCATCAGCGCGTGCGTTCTGACCTCCTTTGGTCAGCTCCGCTTCAGTCGTCGTGTCTTCAGGGTACTTCTCGCGCGCGACTTCGTAGCCCCAATCGCGGAACGCGCCTTCGGTGAACTTCATGATGTTGCCTTTGTGCACCAGGGTCACCGATTCGCGATTGTTCTCGATCGCATAGCGAATTGCCATCTCGACCAGGCGCTTCGACCCGAATTCCGACATCGGCTTCACGCCGATCGCTGAGTGCTCACGGATTTCGCTCTTGAACTCTTTGCGCAGGTAGTCGGCGATCTTCTCGGCTTCTGGTGATCCCGCCTTCCACTCGATTCCCGCGTACACATCCTCGGTGTTCTCGCGGAAGATCACGACGTTGACTTTCTCCGGCTCCTTCACCGGCGCGCCGACGCCCTCGAAGTAGCGCACCGGGCGGATACAGGCGTAGAGGTCGAGTACCTGCCGCAGCGTGACGTTCAGCGACCGAATGCCACCGCCCACCGGCGTCGTAAGCGGCCCTTTGATGGAGACGCGATACTCGTCCATCGCATCCACGGTTTCCTGGGGCAGCCAGTCATTGAACTGCTTGAAGGACTTCTCGCCGGCGAAAACCTCCATCCAGGCAATTTTGCGCGCGCCCTGGTAAGCCTTTTCTACCGCGGCGTCAAAAACGCGCACCGAAGCGCGCCAGATGTCCGGACCCGTCCCATCTCCCTCAACGAAAGGGATGATCGGATTGTCAGGAACCGAGAGTTTGCCGTTTTTGTAAACAATTCCTTCGCCACGCGAGGGAATCTTTGCGAACTTATACTTCGTCATCGAATCCAAGTCAGTTAATTGCGAATCGCCAAATGTAGTGCAACTCGGCGTCGCACAAAACCTTCTATATACGCCAGCACAACTGGCATGCATTACGTAATTGGAATAATGAAGGACAGGAACACACTTCTCACAACTCTATTGATGGTCGCCGTGGTCACCGCCGGATGTCGCCCGCCTCGAGTGAATGGCGTTGCCGGCGCGTCGCCAGCACCGAACAGTCCGTGGCAGCCGCCAGCGAATGCGGTGAAGCCCGAGCCCGCCATAACTCCCGCGCAGGCCGCTGCCATTCCACCGGACCTGGCTCAGCGAGTTCAGCGACTGACGATCACGGATGTCGTCGACATCGCGCTCACCAATAATCCTGCAACTCGTGCCTCGTGGTCGCAGTCGCGTGCGGCCGCATTCACGTTCGGATCGGAGCGCGGTCAGTATTTCCCGACCATCAACGCCGCCGGCCAGGTCTCGCGCTCGCAAACACCAGCGACGACGACGCGATCAGCGGGAAAGCAGACCACATACGGTCCGTCCATCTCGCTGAATTACCTGCTGCTCGACTTCGGCGGACGCGGTGGATCGATCGAGCGCGCGCGGCAGGAGTTGTTTGCGGCAAACCTTACACACAACGCGACGATCCAGAATGTCGTGTTGCAGGCCGAGGTTGCGTACTTCACATACATGGCGACGTCCTCGCTGCTTGGCGCTGAACGCTCCGCCATCGCCGAAGCGCAGGCAAATCTCACCGCCGCGCAGCAACGCAATCGCGTTGGGCTGGCCACCATCGCCGACGTCCTCCAGGCGCGCACTGCCCTCTCCCAGGAGCAGCTCAACCTCGAGACGACCCAGGGAAATCTCCAGGCAGCTCGCGGTGCTCTCGCTGCCGCGCTAGGGCTGCCGGCAAATCTGCCCTTTGATTTGCAGCCGATGACGGAGCCGATGCCCGTGCGCGGACTCGCTCTCAGCGTCGACAGTGTCATCAATGAAGCGCTGCGCAATCGCCCGGATCTTCAGGCCGCGCGCGCGCAAGCTGAAGCCGCTGCGCAGTCAGTGCGCGTTGCACGATCGGCGGAGCTGCCTTCGCTGTCTCTCAACAGCAACGCCGGGCGCACCTTCTCCAACCCGCGCCTTTTTGCCGGGCCCTCGTATTCGATTCAGCTGGGCCTGTCGATTCCCATTTTCAACGGCTTCTCGCACCAGTACAACGTCGCAGCGGCGCGCGCTCAGGCCGACGCGATCTCCGCGCTCGCCGATCAAACGCGTCAGCAGGTCGTCACCGAAGTGTTCGTTTCGTACTATGCGCTGCAGACCGCGCAGCAGCGCGTCGTGACCGCCGACGATCTCCTCGCCAGTGCCGAACAGTCGGCGCAGGTCGCCGCCGGTCGCTACCGCGAGGGAGTCGGCAGTATCATCGACCTCCTGACTGCTCAAACCGCGCTCGCCAACGCGCGCGCGCAACAGGTGCAATCTCGCTGGCAGTGGTATACCTCGCTGGCGCAACTCGCCCGTGACGCCGGGGTACTCAGTGTACGCGGTGACACACCATTCGCTTTTTCCGCCGACTCAACCGTGCCGCGTCCACTTCCAAAACCGGTAACACCATGAGCACGCGCATGTCACGCGCGTGCATGGCAGTTTTTGGCCTTGCGGCCGTAGCTGCGTGCTCGAAAAGCGATCCTCCGCGTCAGCCGACAGTCCCGGTCAGTGTAACGACCGTGAAGCGCACCACTGTTCCTTACGTCGTGTCGGCGAACGGTGTCGCCGAGGCGATGCAAACGGTCGCCATCCAAGCGCAGGTCAATGGAATCCTGCAGCGGGTATCGTTCGCCGAGGGACAGGAAGTCGGACAGGGTCAGGTCCTCTTTCAGATCGACCCGCGCCCCTATGAAGCCGTTTTGAACCAGGCGCGCGCGCAACTCACCCGCGACGAAGCGATTGCCGCGAACGCCCGTCGCGATGCAACGCGCTATGCGGCACTGGTCAAGGAAGGCTACGTCACCGGCTCCCAGGCGGATCAGGCCGAGGCGAACGCAGTCTCGGCGGCGGCGACGGTCGAAGCTGATCGCGCCACCGTGCAAAAGGCTGCGCTCGATGTCGCCAACACAACTATCCGCGCTCCCATCTCCGGTAAGACGGGAAGTCTGCTCGTCCGGCAGGGCAACCTCGTCAAAGCGAACAGTGAGCCACCGCTGGTCGTAATCAATCAGATACGACCGATCCTGGTGAGATTCTCGGTGCCCCAGAGCCAGTTCACTGACATTCAGCGGTACTATCGGAGCGGAAACGCTCTGCTC
>DASTGU010000108.1:0-3840 GCA_035718845.1 Gemmatimonadaceae bacterium
GTCCCGGCTTTTCTGCATCGGTCGCATCGCGCGTTTGGTTCGCGTGGGTCAACGTCGTCAGCCGAAATAGATACGGTCACGTGCTGCGAGCTCATGACTTAACTACGAAGGTACGCATTGCTTGGTGTCGGCCTAACGCCCCAGTTCTGCTGCGAGCGATTCTAACATGGTTCCACGATAGCAGTTGCGCGCCGCAGGCGAAACGCTCGAAGAGCGTTCAACCCAACGATTATCACGCGCTCGTCTGCAGCAACTACCGTTAGGTAGCGCGGACGCCAGGTGTGGAAGAGGCGATCCTCTCCCAGGCGGCATCTGTGGCCGTGCGCTCGGGCCCCTCAAGCCAGGTATTTGACCGAAGGCGATCGTGTTCTTTCAGTCCCTCGGCGAGCTGAGCAACCGACTCGCCGCGAACCGCTCGTGCGAGCAAAACGCCAGCGTTGGCGAGGTGGATCCTGTAGACCGGCCGATCGGCCGCCGAATGAGTTCGCTCGGCAGCGTCCGACACAGCAGCGATGTATTCCGCGAGGGATTGTCGAATGTCCGACATGGGATCGGAGGCGGCTACCTAACGCCCCAGTTCTGCTGCGAGCGACTCTAACATAGTTGCGAAGCAGTTTCTTTGCGCCGCAGGCAGGACGCTCGAAGAGCGTTCAACACAACGACTAATCAGCGCTTGTCTGCAGCAACTACCGTTAGACGGCGAGAGGCGCGCAGATGCCTGAAACTCATGAGCCGGATAGGTCCGGTTATTCGCAGAGCGACGAGACGACATGGGACACCGCTTTCAATGAGCCAGCTGACTACGCCTGGTACGGATTCTCGCTTCTCGACACCGAATTCGATTCGGTCATTATCCGTATCGATGCCGCCGCCATTAATACCGATACCCCGAGCTTCGCTCAACGCATTCATTAGATACTGCATCCAGTCATAGAGTTCCGCGAAATCCCAGCGCACACGAACTGCGAGAACAGAATCCGCGCTCGCAGCTCTCGGCTTCCCAGTAGAGGGAGCGAGTGTATCGAGCGTTGCGAGCGCAGCGAATTTCTGCGTTGGGTCAGTAAGTCGAATAATCGGATGGTGATTCTCATCGAATGCTTGCCCGAACGCGAGACCACCAGGAACCCGACGAGCGAGCCACGCGGTGTGAACCTGCGGATTGGTACTGACTGAGCTACTCGAAAGGGTATCAGAGGCTCGGAACTTTGGCAGCGATTTGGGTGAGGCGTCAGTGCAGCCATTTGTTGGCTCAACCCAAATCGCTGGATCGACGTACGGTTGCGCGGGTGGATTTATGTGATGACGACCACAAGCAGTTGTCATGGTCAGCAATGCCGCCGCGAATCTTGATAAGCCCGTCTTCAGCACGCGCAAGAACTCCGATCTCGCCGTCTAACGCCTTATTAGGCTCCAAAAGAAAATGAATTGCCTCGGCACACGCTGCAAATCGTGTACTTCATTCTCGGGGCGCGCTAGTAGAAGTACCCATGAACCGCCAGGATGCAGCGGGGGCGCTCACATAGTAGATGGGTGATAGGCTGCGTGGGGCGCTGTGATTCCTGCGGCCGCTGCCTTTCTGTTAGAGAGCGTCCATCGGACTCCGCACGCCGCGGCCGCCTTTGTTGAGGACGTGGGTGTAGATCATCGTCGTGCGCACGTCGGTGTGGCCTAAGAGCTCCTGGACCGTCCGGATGTCGTAGCCATCTTCGATCAGGTGAGTCGCGAAGGAGTGGCGGAAGGTGTGACAGGTCGCGCGCTTCATCAGACCGGCGGATCGCACCGCCTCGGCGACGGCGCGCTGGATTACGGTGGCGTGGAGATGGTGACGGCGGGTTTCACGGGTCACTACGTCGATGTAGATGCGCGTGGCGGGGAAGACCCACTGCCAGCGAAACTCGGTCGATGCCTTCGGATACTTTCTCGCCAGCGCGCCAGGGACATCAACGCGACCGCCACCACGCCGCAAATCCTTGGCGTGAGTTATCTGCACCTCCTCGAGGTGCTCGCGCAGGCGCGACTCGGATGCAGATGGGAGCATCGTCACGCGATCCTTGTTGCCCTTCCCGGCCCGAATGAGAATCTGCTTCCCGCCGAAATCGACGTCCTTGACCCGCAGCTGCAGACATTCGAGCACGCGCATCCCGGTTCCGTATAGGAGCATCGCGACGAGCTGCGGTGTGCCATCCATCTCACCGATCAATTGCCTTACTTCATCCCGGGTCAGCACCACTGGAAGTCGGACGGGGCGTTTCGCACGCGCGAGCGCTTCGCTGTCTTCGAGCGGGAGATTGAGGACTTCGCGGTAGAGAAATCCGATTGCCGCCAAAGCCTGATTCTGCGTCGACGCGCTGACGTTCAACCGAATCGCCAGCGACGACAGGAAGTCCTGGACGTGATCTCGACCGAGCTCACGGGGATGACGCTTGCCGTGGAACTTGATGTAGCGCACTACCCAGTTGACGTAGGTGTCGATTGTGCGCGGACTGAAATGCCGCAAGCGCATCTGCTCGATCAACGAGGCGAGTAACGGCGACCTGGGAGCCGATAAGGACGGTAGGGATTGCGCGGCGTGGGTCATGGAGAATGTGCTAATAGCGAAGCGGAAGGCGGGGACATCGAAGAAAGGCGCGGCACATCGAACTAAATCCGCGCTGGCCCAGGCTGGCGTCGACCAACGCGTAGCCGCACGACAATCGTGCGGAGCCGCTGAAAGCGACGGGTTATCGACCGGTCGCGAAGATCTCCGTCAGCTCCTGCGGCGGCACGACCTCGAGCTGCTCGTAGGTGCAATCCTTCGGCTTCTTGTCCGAGCGCCAGCGACGGAATTGCGCGGTGTGACGGAAGCGATCGCCCTGCATGTGATCGTAAGCGACTTCGATCACCAGCTCGGGACGCAGCGGCTCCCAGGACAGATCCTTGCCGCCGCTCCAGCGGCTCTGACCACCCGGCATCCGGTGCGGCGCGTCGTCGTTCTCGGCGAAGTCAGCCCAGTCACGCCAGGGATGATTCTTGAGCGCGTTCTTGCGATAGGGCTCGAGCATCTCGACGAGCTCCTTCCGCTTTGCATCGGTGAAGCTGGCGCACACGCCGACGTGCTCGAGCTGACCGTCGTCGTTGTAAAGGCCGAGTAGCAGCGATCCGACCTTGGTCTTGCCACCGGTCTTGTGCCAGCGAAATCCGGCGACGACGCAGTCACACTCACGCTCGTGCTTCA
This sequence comes from Gemmatimonadaceae bacterium, assembly GCA_035718845.1. Taxonomy (GTDB): domain Bacteria; phylum Gemmatimonadota; class Gemmatimonadetes; order Gemmatimonadales; family Gemmatimonadaceae; genus UBA4720. The sequence continues at coordinate 3,215 of DASTGU010000108.1, forward strand.
CCTTCAGCATTACACGCTTATTGGGTTCGTAAGTACCATCAATGGCCTTCGCGACGACGCCGTCGAGGCCGGCGCCCTCGAAGCGATTGAACCAGTCCTGCGCCACATCGCGATCGCGAGTCGCGGGCGTGCAATGGAGCGGCGCGTCGAGCTTGCCACAGATCTTCTCGAGACGCTCGCGGCGCTTCTCGAACGGCACGTGGCAGTAACTGCGATCGCCCTCGCACAGCAAATCGAAGAACACGATCGACGCCGGAATCTCGGCGGCCAACTTTTTTACCCGTGATTCAGCGGGATGCAGTCGCAGCTGCAACGTGTCGAACTCCAGCGCGCCATCGACGGGCATCACGATCTCGCCGTCGAGCACGCACCGTTTCGGCAACTGCTTCTTGATCGGCTCGATCAACTCGGGGAAGTAGCGATTGAACGGCCGCTCGTCGCGACTTTGGATGTAAACCTCGTCGCCATCGCGAAATATCAGCGTGCGAAAGCCGTCCCACTTCGGCTCGAAGATCCAATCGCCATCCTCCGGCAGAGCACTCACGCGCTTGGCGAGCATCGGCAGCACCGGCGGATTCACCGGGAGATTTATCGCCACGTCGTCACCGGCATGTGTAACTCGCCGC
>DASTGU010000109.1:0-2208 GCA_035718845.1 Gemmatimonadaceae bacterium
ATGGCGTCCCAAAGCAGCGTCTGTTGCTCGACGTTGCCGCCCGAATCGATCAGCGAGCATTGCCTCTCGTATTCTGCGTCGAGAGCGCGCTCGACGGCGGAGAACGAGTTCATGTTTTTCACCTCGGTCTTGGTACCGAGCATGGTCTCACCGAACGGGCGCACGCTGATGTTGGCGTCGACGCGAAGACTTCCCTCTTCCATGCTGACGTCGCTGACATCCAGGTACTGAAGGATCTGCTTCAAAGTTCGCAGATACGCGCCGGCATCGGTCGCACTGCGCAGATCCGGCTCACTGACGATCTCAATCAGCGGCACGCCCGCGCGATTCAAATCAATCGCTGTCGCTCCCGGGAATCGATCGTGAATCGATTTTCCCGCGTCTTCCTCCATATGCAGACGCGTGATGCCGATCTGAACATCCTTCCCGTCTTCTGATTTGCCGATGACGATGTGGCCGCCTGTCGCCAGTGGCTGATCGAACTGCGAGATCTGATAGCCCTTCGGCAGATCGGGATAGAAATAGTTCTTGCGCGCGAAAACAGAGATGGGATTGATGTCGCAGCCGAGACCGAGCGCGGCGCGCACCGCCAGCTCGACGGCCTTCTCGTTCAACACCGGTAGCGCGCCGGGCAGAGCGAGGCAAACCGGACAGGTATTCACGTTCGGCGGCGCGCCGAAATCCGTCGAGCACCCGCAGAACGCTTTTGTACGCGTCTTCAGCTGTACGTGCACTTCAAGTCCGATCACCATCTCGTAGCGATCGTTCATCGATGCGCGTCCTCGCCGAGTGCGGCCTCGAGCGCGTAGCCGACGCGGAACATCGAGTACTCGTCGAAGTGTGGCGTGATGATTTGTCCGCCGACGGGCAGGTTGCGCACCCGCCCAATGGGAACCGACATCGCGGGTACGCCGGCGAGGTTTGCAGTGACGGTGTAGATGTCGTTCAGATACATCTCATACGGATCGCTGATGGCGCCGATCGGGAAGGCCGGCGTCGGCGTCGTCGGGGTGAAGATCGCGTGCACGCCGCTGCCGAATACCGAGCGGAAGTCGTCGGCGATCAGGGTACGTACCGCCTGGGCTTTCTTATAGTAGGCGTCGTAGTAGCCGGCAGAGAGAACGTAGGTGCCGAGCAGCACGCGTCGCGTCACCTCGGGGCCAAAACCCTCGGAGCGAGTTGCATCGTACATCGCTCGAAGGCCCTTCGACGGGTCAACGCGCAGTCCGTACCGGACGCCGTCGAACCGCGCGAGGTTGGACGAAGCCTCGGCCGGCGCGATGATGTAGTAGACCGGAATCGCCAGTGGCGATCTCGGCAGCGACACCTCGCGGATCGTCGCGCCCATCCAGCGGAATTTCTCGAGCGCGCGGTCGCAGAGATCGCGAATGCTCTTGTCGAGCGACTCCGGGAAATACTCCTTCGGCTTTCCGATCACCACGCCCTTGAGCGTCGTCTCACTGGGCGGTGGTGGGAGCGGCACTGGAGTTCTCCCGATGCGCATCGCTTCGGTATCCGGTTCGCGCGCAGCAGGCGCCGGCTTGCCGAGCGCGGCAAGTCGGTAGATCGGCACGTCGGCATCAGAGCTGGTCGAATCCATCTTGTCGAACCCAGCGATCGATTCGAGGCCAAGCGCAGCATCATCGACGGAGCGACCGACGACACCGATTTGATCGAGCGACGACGCAAAGGCGACGAGTCCATACCGGCTGACGCGGCCGTAGGTCGGCTTCACTCCGACGACGCCGCAGAACGCAGCGGGTTGACGAACCGATCCGCCGGTCTCCGATCCGAGCGCAATCGGAGTGATTCCCGCCGCGACCGCCGCTGCTGATCCACCCGACGATCCGCCCGGAACTCGCCGCACATCGTGCGGATTTCGCGTTGGTCCGAATGCGCTGTTTTCCGTCGACGATCCCATCGCGAACTCGTCCATGTTGGTTTTCGCGATGATGATCGCCCCATTGGCGCGCAGTCGGGTGATCGCGGTCGCCTCGAACGGACTTACGTAGTCCTTGAGAATCTTGGATCCGCAGGTCGTCGGCAGACCTAGCGATGCGATGTTGTCCTTGATCGCGATCGGAACGCCGGCGAGCACGCCGACATCGCTCGCCTTCTCCAGCCGGCCACGGACGACATCTGCTTCCGTCGCGCAGGCATCGCGGTCGGCATGCAGAAAGATGTTGAGCCCTTCGGCGCCGGCGTTGA
>DASTGU010000110.1:0-20523 GCA_035718845.1 Gemmatimonadaceae bacterium
AAGGGCACAGTCGCCCGTCGCGGGTTCAGTGGGTGGCAGCTGACCGTCACCGCGAGGCAGGCGCATTCATCCGGCATTTTCCAGCCTGGATCATCCGATGGAGCGATCTACGAGGCGGCGCGCATCCTCAACACATTCCGCGAGCGCCTCTCCGGCGAGCAGTATCTGACCTTCAATCCGGCAATCATCGTCGGCGGCACCGACGTCACCTACGACTCGGCGAAGATTTCCGGGACGACGGCGGGCAAGGACAACATCATCGCGCCCAAGGCGTACGCGCGCGGCGATTTGCGTTTCATCTCCGATGAACAGCTGCAGAAGGCACGTGAGACGATGCGTGCGATCGTTGCCGATCATCTGCCCGGCACAACGGCGTCGATCACCTTCGAGGATGGAAATCCGGCGATGCCGCCGACCAAGGGCAATATGGCGCTACTTGCTGTCGAAGACTCGGTGAGTCGTGCGTTGGGGCAAGGTCCGGTCGAAGCGCTGGATCCGGGACGTCGGGGTGGCGGCGACATCTCCTACATCTCGGAGTTTGTGGATGCGTTGGATGGACTTGGAGTGATCGGAATGCGCTCGCACACGCCCGACGAGCGCGTTGATCTGCGCTCAATCGTGCCGGCGACTGAGCGAGCGGCGCTTCTCATCTACAGACTAACGAGATAAGTGAGGACTACCAGCGCGGACTAACGGCACTGCTGACTGCTGACTGAGTGCGGATTGGTAGACTGATACGTACTGCGGACTGCGGACCGGCCGGAGCCTGGGGTTCGCATAGTGAACCGTGCGAACTCCGCACGGTTGCCCGCAGTTGTCAGTCCGCAGTACGTCAGCAGTCAGCAGTGCAGTTCCGTCCGCGCTGGTAGTACTCACTAAAAAAAACGGCACGCCGAGTTCGGCGTGCCGTTTCTTAAGCTACCAGGAAGAAGTTAGTATCCTGGATTCTGTACCATGTTCGGTGAGACGTCGAGCTCGGCCTGCGGGATCGGCAACAGCGTCTGCGCCGCCGGGATATTCGTTAGTCCGGTGCTCGTGCGCACCATGTCCGGCCAGCGATCACCTTCGAACGCCAGCTCAAGACGCCGCTCATTGGCAATTGCGGCCAGTGCCTGGGCCTGAGTGAGGGTCGTCGGATCCGGTGCCACGCCTGCGCGCACGCGCAAGCGGTTGTACTCAGCGATCGCTTCCGGAACCCGATTCAGACGCGCCAGCGCTTCGGCGCGAATCAAGATCACCTCGGCGAGTCTGATCACGTGCAGATCTTCGTCGCCCGCCGGATTTCTGAACTTCGCGGCGTAGGTCCGAGTACCGGCGCGAGCGATCGAATACTTTCCGCGCAGGTCGGTTGGGTTGTAGTTGGCGATGTTGCCACCAGACGCTGGATCGAACGCGGCGATGATGCCGGTCGTGCGCAGGGTGTTATCGATGCTGGTCGTCGGAGCGACCTCGTAACGACCGCCCAGAGCTTTCGGCAAGTAATAGAAGCTTGCCGACTGCGCCTGGGTTGGCGTGAAGGTCACTCTGAAGATGTCTTCCGGCGTGTTGCTGCCGGTCGCATCGAAAAGGTCAGGGAAGTTGGGCGCCAGCGAGTATCCCATGCCTTCAACCGTATTGGCCGCGGCCTCGGCACCGGCATAGTCGCCCATGTAGAGCCGAACACGCGCTTCGATCGCGGAAACGGCACCCAGCGACGCCTGCCGCGTCTGGCTGCGGCCGGCAGTGATCAACTGCTTGGCCTGAGCCAGATCGGCGAGGATCTGCGTGTACACCGCGGAGCCTGTTGCACGCGTAGCCTGATTCGCTTCGGTCGCGCTTGTGATCGGCGCCAGAACCAATGGCACGCCGAGCGTCGAGGTGTTTCCGTACAGCTTCACGAGATTGTGGTACGTCAGGGCTCGCAGGAAGTATGCTTCGCCCAGAATCTCGTTCTTCTCAGCGGCATCCAGATCCGTCACGTTCGGAACCTTGTCCAGAATCTGGTTGACGCGATTGATCTCGTCGTACGCAGCATCCCAAATGCCCGTCGCACGAAAGTTGTCCGAGCGCAGCAGATGCTGGTCGGCATCCGCGTAGTCATCGAACGTGCCGACCCAGCGTGCGTTGTCCGAAAGAACTTCGGTCCAGTCGACCAGGTCGTGACCGTACAAGCCTGCGGCCTGCAGACCGGCGTACGCACCTTGAATTGCGGCGCGAGCGCCAACCGCGTCGGAGATTGCGGTCTCTGAAGAGATCGCGCTGGTTGGCGGAACGTCGAGCGTATTGCTGCAAGCGCTCAGTCCCACCGCTACAAGCACCAGCCAGAGTTTATTGATTCGCATGATTTGATTGGTTCGAGAGTTTAGACGTGTCATTGTATTCGGCCTACCAGTCCGTGCTCAGGCCAACCATCCACGTGCGGGCCAGCGGATAGGAGTAGAACTCCTGGCCAAGCGAAATGTTCGATCCTGAACCGTTGCTGTTCACATCAGGGTTATAGCCCTTGAAGTGCGTCCAGGTCTTCAGATTCCGGCCGCTGACATAGAAGCGGGTGTTGTCCAATCCGGCGAAACGCGCCACGCGGGCCGGAACCTTCACGCCCATCGTGAGCTCCTGCAGTCGGGTGTAGTTGCCCGGCTCGACGAATCTCGACGAGTTGATGTAGCCCAACGAAGCACCATCCCAGCTTGGACGCGGCTCGTCGGTGATGTCACCTGGCTTCTGCCAGCGACGAAGCGCGTACGCAAACTTGTTGTCGCGGTTGAAGCCGGCGTCATCCGAGAACTCTCTGACACCGTTCCAGATCTGATTGCCACCGCTGAACTGAACGGCAGCGCGTAGATCGAATGGTCCAACCGTGAAAGTGTTCGTCACGCCGCCCCAGGTTGTTGGCTGCGGGCTGCCGACGACGACACGGTCATCGGCGTTGATCGCGCCATCGCCGTTGGTGTCCTGATAAATGGCATCGCCAGTCTGCGGATCGACGCCGAGGAACTTGATCAGATAGAAAGCGCCCAGCGGCTCGCCGACACGCACCGAGTTCACACCGTCGATACCAGCGTAGATCGGCTGATCCTGGTACAGCGCGGTAACGCGATTCTTGTTGTGCGAGTAGTTGTAGGTCGTTTGCCACGAGAATCCACCCGGGCCGCGGCCGCGGATGAGATCGGTCGTGACTTCGAGCTCGATGCCCTTGTTTTCGATATTGCCGACGTTATCGGTAAAAGTCGTGAATCCGCTGGTGGCGCTGATCGGCCGCGACACCAGCAGGTTCGACGTCTTCTTCCGATACCAGTCACCGACCAGTGCGATACGACCGTCGAACATCGACCAGTCGAAACCGGCGTCAACTTCTCTGGTCTGCTCCCACTTCAGATCGGGATTGCCGAAGTTGTTCGGTGAAATGCCGCCCGCCTTGCCGTAGTTGGCCGAGGCGTATGACGCCCGGAAAGTCTGGTTTCCGATGCCCTGGTTACCAGTCGTACCAACGCTTCCACGCAGCTTGATCGAGCCAAGGTGAGAAAGCGCGCTCAGCATCGGCTCCTGCGTAATTACCCAGCCGAGCGAGAACGCCGGGAACACACCCCAGCGGCTGTTGGGACCGAATCTCGACGATCCGTCCGCGCGAACGCTGGCGCTCGCCAGATAGCGATCAGCGAGGTTCAGGTTTCCGCGTGCGAAGTAAGAGAGGAGGTTGTTCGCGGTGCGACTTCCGTCATACAGAACCGCGGTCGTTGCGCTGCCTACGTCGTGCAGCTCCGGGCTGCTGAAGCCCTGGCCCTCGACGCGGTTCAACTCCGAGGTGTTGCGTTCGGTGCTCGCGCCAAGAGTAGCGGTGAAGGTGCCTCTGCTACTGCCGGAGAACGGCGTCAGCGTGAAGAAGCCTTCGCCGACAAAGCGACTGCCGGTGTTGTAAGCGGACGTCGCATCACCACCGACTCCACCGTTCTCGTCAACGACCAGCGGTGAGCCCCAAAGCCGTTCGTGCAGCACGAGGTTGTCGCCGGAAACGCGAGCGGTGAACTGAGCCCAGTTCAGCAGATTGTAGTTGCCCTCGACGTTCGCCAGAACGCGATTGGTGGTCGTAGGGTTGTAATCGTAGGTCGCGATCGCCAGCGGGTTGGTGTACTGAATGCCCGTCACGTCCTGAGTGCTGAACGTGCCGTCGGGATTGTAGACCGGCATGTTCGGCTGGTCGGCAATCGCGTTCGGACCGGTACCGCTGATGGTGTTGTCGCTGACCTGGCGGTAGTTGACTTCGCGTGACAAACCAATCGACGCCTTCAGCGACAGACGATCGGTTGCATCGATGTCGATGTTCGCGCGGCCGCTCGACCGGTTGTACGCGGTGGCGAGCTGAATGCCTTCCTGGCCGAAATACGAGCCCGACACGTAGTACTTCACGCGGCCCGTTCCGCCCGTCAAACCGAGATTTGCATCACGGACCGGAGCAGTGCGGTAAACCAGCGACTGCCAGTTGGTGTTGACCTGATCATCAATGCCGACGCCGAATCCAGTATCGATGATGTCTTGCGGCGTGTAGCCGTCATTGGTCATGCCCTCGGCCATGTATGCGACGTACTCAGGGCCGGTGAGCATCTTGAGCAGCTTCTCCGGCTTCTGCCATCCGGTGTAGCCGTTGAAGGTGATGCGGTTGTTGCCGGCGATGCCGCGCTTGGTCGTGATCATCACGACGCCGTTGGATGCGCGCGAGCCGTAGATACCGGCCGACGCCGCGTCCTTGAGGATCGTGATCGACTCGATCTCGTCGGGATTCAGGTTCGTCACCGCGGTCAGATCCTGCCCACCGAAGCCGACCTGGGTGAAATCGCCGGTCTGAACCGGCACGCCATCGACAACGAACAGCGGCTGATTGCTCGCGGTCAGCGATGCGGCGCCTCGCACGCGAACCGAGATACCGTTGCCTGGGTTACCCGCATTCTGCGTCACCTGAACGCCGGCGGCCTTACCCTGCAGCGCAGCGTCGATGCCCGCGATCGGCGTGTTCTTGATGTCAGATGCGGCGACCGTAGTCAGTGCGCCGGTGACTTCTGAACGATTGCTCGATCCATAACCGACGACGACAACCTGTGACAGCGTTGGAATCACCGCGCGCAGCAGTACATCTGCTGCCGCTGTTGCGCCATCGGCAACGTTCACCGTCGCTGTCTGCGCGGCGAACCCGATCTTCTGAACGCGCACCGTTGCGGTACCAGCGGTTACGCCATTGAAGCGATAAACGCCGGACGCGTCGGTGAAGGTCGTCCGATTCGTGCCGACCAGCTGCACCTGCGCACCACCAACCGGCTGCTGGCTCGTCGAATCAACCACTGTCCCGCGTACGATCCCGGTTCCCTGGGCGTGCACGGCTTGCAATGGCAGCAAGGCCACTGCGGCTAACACGAGAAATTTCCAACCAATCTTCAAGCTCCTCATTCCCCCTCCTACGTTGGAAACGGTTTACTGCATGGGCGGCATCCGCCGCCGACTTTCAAGGTGCTTTGTGCTTCTACCGCGTGCCGGGGAGCGACGCCTCCCCGGTGCGCGGATCGTACGTGCTCCCTGCGGGAAGGAGCGACAGCTTGACGTCGGTTGCGCCCAGCACGGGAGCAGTGACGGATGTAGTCCGCGCCCGGCGGGCGTCCAGAATCATCACCGCGCTTCTGCCCAACACCACCCATTTGCCGTCCGGCGTTACCTCCAGGGCGGTGCCTTCATCGATTCCCACGCCCAATAGCGATGGGCGCTCGAGCACGACGCTGATCAACCGGTTCTCACGCTGGCGTCGCAGGAAGTGCTGGTCGACAATCGCGTTGTGCACGAAGCCGAGGCCCGGAGCGATCTCGATAACGTGGCGCCCGACGCGCGTGAAGTTCGATGAATCGAGCGCTGCGACCGTTCCCGGATAGAATTGATTCCCGGTGATCATCGAATCGCTCATCACCGCGGCACCGGCCGAGGTCCCGCCAACGACTGCGCCGGCGTTGTAACGCTCGTGAATCGCGCGCAGCACCGCCGATCCGCCAATTGCACCGGTGAGCAACGATTGATCGCCGCCGGGGAACCAGATTCCGGTCGCCGTCTGAACTTTGCGCACGAGCGAATCATCGTCGGCGTGCGCTCGCGTGAAATTCAGCACGAACGAATCAGCGCCGAGGCTATCGAGCTGGGCTTTCTTTTCGGCGCCTGCTTCTGCGGCCTCCGATGTAGCCATCGGCAGAATCGCGATACGCGCCTTGCCGCGGCCGCCAGCAAGATCGACGAAGTGCTTGACCAGGTCGTCAGGCTGCGATCCGCCGCCGACGATCAGCAGGGTTCCGCGTGGCTCGGTCGAGTTGGCAGACGCCGTCAACCCACCCCCGAAACCAGCAGAGCGCGACGGGGAAGCGGCGACACAACCGGCAGCGACACCGCAAGCTGCCGCAATCACGAGATGACGGGCGATCACGACGCCACCCTCGGGCGGTGACCATTTGACCCGTTCTTCGACGGCGTTCCGCCGAGTCGGCGCGAGACGCGAGTCGCCGCTTCGCACAGTCTCGAGATGAGCTGGCGGCGACGTTTCGGGGTGAGACGCGACGCCGGTCCGTTGATGCTGATCGCCGCCGCGACGAAGCCGAAGTGATTGCGGATCGGCGCGGCCATCGCAACCAGACCGGACTCGAGCTCGTCGACGGCAAACGCATAGCCGTTCTGCTTCACGCGCGCGAGCTCGCGATCGAGCTGGGCGCGCGTCACGATCGTTTTCGCAGCGTATCGCGTGAGCCTCGGCAGCGGGCGTTTCGGCTCCGTGAACGCGAGCAGGACCTTTCCGGTCGACGTCGCATGAATTGGCCAGCGACGCCCGATCTCGGGAGTCGCGCTGAAGAGAAATCGCCCCTGAACCTCGTCGACGACGAGCACATCGTCACCGGCGAGAATCTCGAGGGTCGATGTTTCACCCAAATCGTCCGTCAGACGCAGCAGCTCATGATGCGCGACCTCGCGCAGATCAGTCGTCGATAAGGCAGACGCGCCGAGGGTGATCATCTCGGGACCGAGCCGATAGGCGCCGCTGACACCATCGCGGGCAACCATGCCTTCGTTCTCGAGCGCGCCGAGCAGACGGAAGACCGTCGCCTTGCTGAGGCCCGTGGCCGTGCCGAGCTCGGTAATGCCGTAAGCATTCGACGAACGACCAAGCGCCTTCAGGACGGTCACCGCACGCACGACTGCCCGCGTGCCTGTGAGAGGACGCAAATTGGAACGGCGTTTCATAAAGAGCGGCTACATTGTTTGTACCCTCAATAGTTGTCAAGAATTGTTTTGTGAACGGCGTGTTAATGTTTGACGCCGGACAGAAGAGCCAGCTTTGGCCAATGACAGCTGCGCAGCAGTGGTTGACACTGCCCGCTAAAACCGTCTAGCTTGCCGCGCGAGCGCCCCAGCCCAGCCGATCTCGTCGCAATCAATGACAGCTAAGTACTCGCGCATCTCGGAGTTACCCTCCAGCTCCGGTCAAACCGTTCGTGTCCGCGGATGGGTTACGCACGTCCGTTCCTCGGGAAAGGTCGCCTTCGCGGTCATCAGAGACGGGACGGGGATCGCACAGACGGTTTTTGTAAAAAACGCCGTCAGTCCGGAGACGTGGGAGGCATTTGGCCGGCTCACCCAGGAAACGGCGGTCGACATCGAGGGCGATGTCCGCGCCGACGCTCGTTCACCAGGTGGTTACGAGATCTCGGTCAAGGAGATGTCGATCTACGGCGCCAGCCCGATCGATTATCCGATTCAGCCTAAGGAGCACGGAATCGACTTCCTGCTCGACAATCGTCACTTGTGGCTTCGCTCCCAGCGCCAGCGCGCAATTGCGAGAATTCGCTCGGAAGTGGAGCAGGCGATTCACGATTTCTTCTACGAGCGTGATTTCACGCGCGTCGATACCCCCATCCTCACCGGTGCGATCGGCGAACGAAGCGGTCTGTTCGAGACAGAGTATTTCGACGAAGGCAGCGCTTATCTGGCGCAAACGGGTCAGCTCTACGGCGAGGCCGCTGCCGCGGCGCTGGGCAAGATCTACTGCTTCGGGCCGACGTTCCGCGCCGAGAAGTCGAAGACCCGGCGACACCTGACGGAATTCTGGATGATCGAGCCGGAAGTGGCGTTCAACGACTCAGATGACAACATGCGGCTGCAGGAAGATTTCGTTTCCTACATCGTCGCTCGCGCACTAGAACGCCGTCAGCCCGAGCTCAAAGAGCTCGAGCGGGACACCTCGAAGCTCGAGAACATCAAGCCACCGTTTCCGCGCATCAACTACAGCGACGCCGTACAGATTCTCCAGAAGAAGGGAAGCGCGGTGAAATGGGGCGACGATCTTGGGGCCGAGGATGAGTCATTGCTCGTCGAGGACCACGACAAGCCCGTTTTTATCTTTAACTATCCGAAGGAAGCGAAAGCTTTCTACATGAAGGAGAATCCGGACGACCCGCGCACGGTGCTGTGCGACGATCTCCTGGCGCCCGAGGGATACGGCGAGATCATCGGCGGGTCGCAGCGCGAGGACAATTACGACAAGCTGCTCGCCCGGATCAAAGAGGAAGGACTGCCGCTCGACGCCTATGGCTGGTACCTGGACCTGCGCAAATACGGCACGTTCGTTCACGCCGGATTCGGATTGGGTCTGGAGAGAACGGTTGGCTGGATCTGCGGCATCCACCACATCCGCGAGGCGATCGCCTTCCCGCGCACGATGAACCGACTACGCCCCTGATTTGCAAAGACGTAATAAGCCTTTTTCCAAGTGAGTTGTTGAATGGGTTTCGATCAATACCACGAGCCACCTGATGAACTTTCGCCGAAGACGCGCACCTTTGCGCGCATGATCAAGTCGTTGACCGAGGAGGCTGAGGCGATCGGCTGGTACGAGCAGCGTCTGGCGCTCGAGAAAGACAAGGAAGCGCGCGCGATCATGCGCAACGCGCAGCACGAGGAGTTCAAGCACTTCGGGATGGATCTGGAGTTCCTGCTGCGGCGCACTCCGAAATGGCGCGAGGTCTTGCAGGGGATTCTCTTCAAGCGCGGGGACATCGTCGAGCACGGCGACGAGGCTGAAGAAGACTCGGAGTAGCAGTCCGCGCGAACTACCAGCGCGGACGGAACTGCACTGCTGACTGCTGACGTACTGCGGACTGGGGACTGCGGGCAACCGTGCGGAGTTCGCACGGTTCACCCTACGAACTATAGCCGGCGGCCTGTCCGCTGTCCGCAGTACGTATCAGTCTACCAATGCGCACTCAGTCAGCAGTCAGCAGTGCGGTTAGTCCGCGCTGGTAGTGCATTCAGTCCGCGCTGGTAGTCCGCCTCTCATTGAGCTTAGCTTCATCCCATAACTCGTCGAGTTTCTCGAGCCCCGCGTGCGCGACGTCGATTCCGCGCGAGCGGGCGAGGCGCTCTACCTCCTGAAACCGCGTTTCAAACTTCGCGTTGGCCTTATCCAGCGCGATTGCGGCGTGGACGCCGGCCTTGCGGCACAGATTCACGACCGCGAATAACAAGTCGCCCAGCTCGGCTTCCAGCGCGTAATGCTTGTCGTCGAGCACCGGCGGCGCGCCGGGCATCGACTTCGGCATTCTCTGAAGCTCCGCGCGCACCTCGTCCAGCTCCTCCTCGACTTTCTCCGCCGGACCGTCGACATCGGGCCAGTCGAAGCCGACCCCGGCAGCGCGGTCCTGCAAGCGGTGAGCGCGGTGAAGCGAAGGCAGCCCCGACGCCAGACCGTCGGCGATGCTCTTTCGATGCTTTGACTTCATCCGCTCCCACGGCTCGCGGGCTGCATCACCGTAGAGGTGCGGATGTCTGCCCTTCATCTTGGTGATCAATCCACTGGCGACGTCGCCGAAGGCGAAAGCTCCCCGCTCTTCGGCGAGCACCGAATGAAAGAGCACCTGTAGCAGCAGATCGCCGAGCTCTTCGCGCATTAGTTTGTCGTCCTGCAGGCGAATGGCGTCGTCGAGCTCGTGAGACTCTTCGATGAGATATGGCCGCAACGTCTCGTGGTTCTGGGCGGCGTCCCATTCACATCGCGCGCGCAAATCGCGCATCAGCGCCAGCGTATCGTCGAGGAAATGCGTCTGTGTCATAGCGAGGCGAGGCAGTGGTACGTTTTCTTTATGGCTGCTCCACTGAGCAGCTCGAGCAACATAACCTAGCAGATAATGCCAACTCCCTTATCACGCGCGCGTGTCGAAGTCGACCTCGGTGCGATCCAGCGGAACGCTGCCGCGGTCGCGCGTCGATCCGGCGTACCGCTGCTGCCGATGGTCAAGGCAGATGCTTATGGCCTGGGGGTGAAAGAGGTCGTCTCGGCGCTGGAGCCGTTGCAGCCGTGGGGCTACGGAATCGCGAGTGTCGAGGAAGGCGAGGCGCTTCGCGATGCCGGAGTGGCGAGACCAATCCTGATCTTCACACCTCTCCTCGAACACGATCTGAAACGCGCGCGCGCGGCGAAGCTGACCCCGACGCTGGGTTTTGGATACGAAATCGAAGCCTGGCGTCGGGGCGGCGGCGGTCCCTGGCATTTTGCCATCGATACCGGGATGAGCCGAGCGGGGATTCCGTGGCGTGAGGTCGAGCGAGTGCGCCCATTGCTCGAGGTGATGCCGCCAGAGGGCGCGTTCACACACTTTCACTCATCCGAGCTCGACGACGGAACCCTCAAGCAGCAGGAGAGTCTTTTTCGAGAGGCCATCGCAACGCTGCCATCGCGGCCGCGACTCTTGCACACGGCCAACAGCGGCGCGATCGCGCGTCAGGGTCGCAGTCCGTGGGACCTCGTGCGGCCTGGGATTTTTCTCTACGGAGTCGGAAGTGGTCGCAGCGCGGCGATCCAACCTGAGCCAGTTGTGCATCTGCGCGCTCCGATCGTGGAGATCCGAGACCTCGAGCCCGGGGACACCGTTAGCTACGACGCGACCTTCCGCGTAGATCGTCCCGCGCGCATTGCGACGATGGCGGTCGGTTATGCCGACGGCTATCCACGCGCGCTCAGCGAACGTGGGTCCGTGCTCGTAAATGGTGCGTTGGCGCCCATCGCCGGCAAAGTGACGATGGATATGACCATGGTAGATGTGACCACCATCAAGTGCGCCATCGGCGACACGGTAACATTGATCGGACATGCCGGTGACACCGTGTTGACTGTCGAGCGCGTCGCTGATGACGCGGGCATGTCACCGTATGAGCTGCTCACCGGGCTTCGGTCGCGCGTCGAGCGCGTATACGCAGGGAAACGAAACTGAAGCGGGCGGCGATCATCATTCTGGATGGCGTCGGGATTGGTGCAGCACCCGACGCCGACGCTTACGGCGACGTCGGCAGCGACACGCTCGGCAACGTCGCGCGCGAAGTCGGTGGTCTCAAGCTGCCGCGGCTGGAGCGATTTGGCCTCGGCAACATCAAGCCGCTCGCGGGAATGCAGGCCCGCGGCGACGCGTCGGGAGCGTGGGGAAGCATGCTGCCCGCGTCAGCGGGGAAGGACAGCACCACCGGACACTGGGAGATAGCCGGCGTTCATCTGGAGCGCGCTTTCCCGACCTATCCCAACGGATTTCCCAAAGATCTGCTGGACCGTTTCTCGAACGAAACCGGGCGCGGCATCATTGGCAACGTCGTCGGCAGCGGCACCGATGTCATCGATCGCTACGCAGAAGAGCAGCGGCGCACCGGCGGCTGGATCGTGTACACATCTGCGGATTCAGTTTTTCAGATTGCCGCGAACGAGGATGTCATTCCGCTCGAGGATCTGTATCGAGCGTGCGAGTGCGCGCGCGCTATGCTGGTTCCACCGAATGACGTGTCGCGTGTGATTGCGCGTCCCTTCGTTGGACAACCCGGCAACTATCAGCGCACGAAGAATCGTCGTGATTACTCGATCACGCCGCCGGCGGAAACGCTGCTCGATGCATTGGCGAAAGCGGGCGTGTCACGCGCCGGTGTTGGCAAAGTCGACGATTTGTTTGCCGGCCGCTCGATTACGTCGTTGCACACTTCGTCGAACGCGGACGGGATTGCGCGGATCAAGGAGTGGCTGGGCACAGCCGCGAGTGGGTTCCTGTTCGCCAACCTAGTAGATTTCGACCAGCAGTTTGGGCACCGCAACGACGTTGCGGGGTTTTATAGTGCGCTACGCGAGTTCGACTCGGCGCTGCCTTCCATCAATTCCCGGTTAAAAGAGGACGATCTGCTGTTCATAACTGCCGATCACGGCAATGATCCAACTACGCCTTCGACCGACCACGCGCGCGAGCGCGTACCGCTGCTTGTCGGGGGGATGCGGGTAGTACCGCGGGATCTCGGCGAGCGTCCGACGTTCTCTGATCTGGGCGCGACCGTTGCGGAATGGTTTGGCCTTTCTTTCCGCGGACGCGGTAACTCGTTCCTCGCTGAGCTCATCGTTCGATGAAACCAACGTCTGACAAGCGGGCCACCTCGCCGTTGAAGGAGGCGGCACTCCGCGCGCTCGATAATGCGTACGCGCCGTACTCGAACTTTCGTGTAGGGGCGGCTCTACGCACGCGACGTGGTGAGATCGTCCTCGGTAGCAACATTGAGAATTCGGCTTACGGCCAGGCAATCTGCGCGGAAACCCTTGCCGTCGCTTCTGCTGTCTCACAAGGACTCAAGGACTTCGAGGAGATTGCGATCGCTACGGACGACAAGGAGCCGACGCCGCCGTGCGGCGCATGCCGGCAAGTGCTCAGCGAGTTTGCGCCGAACATCAAAGTCTCGAGCTACACCCGCAACGGCAAGGAAGCGGCGTGGTCGCTCGATGAGCTGCTTCCGCACGCGTTTGTGCTCAACCCATCACGTGGAAGATCGTAGTGAAGCTTAAGTCAATTCTGCCGCGACTCACCTTCGGCGCGGCTTTGTTCTTTTCGATACTGTCGTGCTCTGAAAACCTGGATAGCTCCGGTGCCTGCGACGTACTCTGCCCTTCGATCGGCGGAAGCGTCCAGACGACGACCATCGACGCCGTCGTCATCGACACGACAGTAGCCTCGCTGAGCGGCCTCGGCACGGAGCCGGCACTGCTGCTGGCAAATCGCCCCGACACGCTCGATTCGCGCGTGATCATCCGCTTCGACTCGCTGCCGCAGAAGTTTGTCCCCAAAGGAGACACTTCGCAGGACATCAAGAGTGTTGACAGTGCGTATGTCCTGCTGCATGTGGACACGCTGCATATCAAGGGCAGCGATGTAGTGACAATCGAAGCGTACGACGTGGATACGACGGCAGACGACACTTCGACCACTGCCGTTCTCTCCCTGTTCCGCCCTGACCGCTTGATCTCGTCTCAGACCTTCGCGCGATCGCAGCTCGTCGACTCGCTCAAATACTACATCGACAACGCGACAGTGCTGGCGAAGCTTCAGAATGGCGAGCGGTTAAGGATCGGACTCAAGGCAACGGGAAACTCGTCGTCGCAAATCATCTTCGGCTCAGTGGAAGGCGGGTTTTCGCCGGTAATGTTTTTCCGGGCGACGCCAGACACCGCAACCGCGCCGCTGACGGTAATCCCGTTTTCCAAGACCCCGGCCAACGAATCACTGGTTGCGCAGCGCCTGACTGACTACACCATCATTGCCAAGGGACCGCCAGAAGCGCCGCCGAGTGTGCTGTCTGTCGGCGGACTGCCGCCGCGACGTGTCTATGTTCGCTTCGACATTCCATCGAAGATCATCGACTCATCAACCGTGGTGCGGGCGACGCTGCTTCTCAATCAGATTCCGAATAACTCGCTCGACCCCGGAGACACCATCCGTGTGGTTCCGCAGGTCGTGTTGGCGGGCCCGGTTGTGAGCGACCCGACAAAAGCCGCGCAGATCATCGCCAACATTTCCGCTGACACGCTCATGATCACGGCGGGACATGCCGGGAATGTGGATGTCGAGCTGGCAAACGCGTTCACGCTCTGGCGCACCCAGAAGCCCGACACTTTGCCGCGCGCGATCGTGTTGAAGTCGGCGGTCGAAGGTACGTCGCCGATCGAGATGCGTTTCTCTTCGAGCGAGGACGTCGCGGCACTGCGCCCACGTTTGCGAATCAGTTACACTACTCGGGTTCCACTCGGACTCCCATGACGCGCTTCTCGCTGATCGTCACGCTCGCTTTTGCCTCAGCCTCGTCCGCTTTCGGGCAAGGCGCGTTGAGCACGTCGGGTCTCGGGTATCCTGCCGGTGAGATGAGCGCCCGCGCCGAGGGAAGCGGTACCGGCGTCGCCGACTTCGACGCGCTGAGTCTGACTTCGCCCGCGGCCATCGCCGGCGTCGGATCTGCGGCGATTTACTTCCAGTACTCTCCGGAATTCCGTAGCGTCACGACGCCGAGCGGCCATGCGAACACGACCACCGCGCGATTCCCGGTTGTGGTCGGCGTGATGCCGATGGGACCGTCGTGGACGGCGGCACTGAGCGCGTCGACTTTCCTGGATCGGTCGTTCGAGACGAGTTTAAGCAGACGGGAGATCATCGGCGGTTCAACCGATACGGTCACGGTGACCGAGAAAAACAACGTGCTCGGCGCCATCAATGATTTCCGTCTCGCGCTCGCCTGGTCGCGCAGCCCCGCATTCCGGATCGGTTTTGGCGGTCACGTGTTCGCCGGCAGCAATCGCATCACGCTGTCGACCCTCTACCCCGACAGCTCGAAGTACATCAGCAATGCGCAGATCGGCCGAATCAGCTACGCCGGATTCGCCGGCTCGGTGGGACTCGAGTTCCGTCCTTCGAGGGCGTTCGGATTCGCCCTGGCGGCACGGAAGGGCGGCGATTTGAGAGCGCAATCAGGGGACACTGCGATCGGTAGCGGGAGATTGCCCGATCACTACTCCGGCTCGGTCACGTTCGAAGGTCTTCCCGGAACGATCATCTCTGCGCGTCTCGCTCACGATTCGTGGAGCTCGCTCAGCTCACTTTCCTCAACCGGCATTCAGGCGTACGACGGCTGGGACGGCGGTGTCGGCATCGAAGCGTCGGGGCCGCGCTTGCTGCAGCGAATCATTACCGTGCGCGCCGGCGCTCGATTCCGGACGCTTCCGTTTGGAGTTCCTGCGACGACTCAGACTTGCACGCCCGCAGGCTTCTGCGGAAATGTGCAGTTCGGCACAGAAAGCCACCGCGTTTCAGAACGCTCCTTCGCTGCTGGGCTCGGCATCCCGTTGACGCGGGACCGGGCTGCGCTCGACGTTTCGCTGCAGCGCGCAACGCGAGATGCAAATAACGGCGTGCAGGAGCGCGGATACATTCTGAGCTTCGGGCTCAGAGTATCGCCCTGATATGGCGGAATCGGCCACGGCGAAGCCCGAGCTGATTCTTGTCGCCGACGATATTCCGGCAAACGTCGAGCTGCTCCTCGATCAGCTCAATAGTCTCGGCTACGAAACCGTCACCGCGGTCGATGGCCCCTCTGCGATAGCGGCTGCATTCGAGAAACATCCCGATCTTTGCATTCTCGACGTCGCGATGCCGGCGGGCGATTTGGGCGTCGACGATCGCTCAACCGGCTTTGAGGTGTGCCGACGCATCAAGCGCGATCCGCGGACGTCGCGAATCCCGGTGATCTTCGTCACCGCACTCAACGATACCAGCGATCGCGTGCGCGGGATCGAAGCGGGTGGCGACGACTTCCTGACCAAGCCTCACAATCGATTGGTGCTCGGCGCGAGAGTGCGCAGTCTGCTCAAGCTCAAGGCGGCGACCGATGCTCTCGAAGACAGCCTGCGCAAGCTGCGCGAGCTGGAGAGAGTGCGCGACGATCTGATGAAAATGATCGTGCACGATTTGAAGACTCCGCTGACTTCGGTGCTTGCCACACTCGAGATGCTGGCCGATGGCGATTTCGGAAACGTGTCGATCGGCCAGAAGGCGGCGATCGGAGATGCTGAAACCAAGGCCGAAGATCTGCTGGCGCTGATCGACGATATCCTCGAGGTGGCACGAATCGAAGAGGCGACGATCTCGCTTTCGCTCGCGCCAATCGCGCCGGGGGCACTGCTGGCAGAGCTGGTTCACGAGTGGGGACATCGCTTTCAGCAGGAGCAAACCAGCACGTCGGTGAACGTGTCGGACGACGCACCAGTTTTCACCGGCGACAAGAATCTCATCAAGCGGGTTTTCTCGAACCTGATTCAGAACGCAGTGACGCACTCGTCTCACCCAATCGACCTCGAGCTGTCTGCGCGCAGGGCGGGTCACGGCGTCCTGTTCACCGTGAGCGACAACGGGCCGGGCATTCCACCCGAGTATCACGAGGTGATATTCCGCAAGTTCGGTCAGGTGGAAGTGCCGCGCACTCCGCGCACGCGCAGCTCCGGACTCGGCCTCACCTTCTGCAAGCTCGTCGTCGAGCGGCACGGTGGGCGAATCTGGGTCAAGAGCGCGGAAGGCAAGGGGAGCTCGTTTTACATCGAGCTGCCTGCCGACCCGGCTTACCTCGAGCAGCCGGGTGGGGGGCAGGCGGGATCGGTTGTGGGAGTGCGGACTTAACGGCGAAATGCGCGCGCTTGTAGCTGATAGCAGCTTGCTGTTAGCTCATCGCTGCCTGCAACCAGACAGATCTCATTGCATACGAGCGTACAGAACATCGTACTTCCGACCTCAGGGCGATCTGTACCGTCGCTTGCAGCCAATAGCTATTAGCAAGCTGCTATCAGCTACAAGCGCGTGCAGTTCGACTTTGTCGTCACTCCGCAATTAATTTGTGCTGATGCGTCCGACCGTCTACATCGAAACCTACGGCTGCCAGATGAACGTCAGCGACAGCGAGCTCATGCTCGGCAAGCTGACCGATTCAGGCTATGAAGCTGTTGACCAGCCCGATGGCGCCGATGTCGTGCTGATCAACACGTGTGCGATTCGCGATCACGCGGAGCAGCGGGTGATCGGACGGTTGGGCGAGATCAAGAGCAAGATGAAGCGCGATGCAGTGCTCGGTGTGACCGGTTGCATGGCGCAGCGACTCGGCACTCAGCTTCTCGATCGCGTGAAGCACGTGAGTCTCGTGATTGGCCCCGACGGGTATCGCGAGCTGCCGTCGCTGATCGAGAGCGCGCGCAATGGCGAGCGCTCGACCGCGGTCGAGTTCGATCTCGAGGAGCACTACGAGGACTTCAGCCCGCGCCGGTTCGACGGCGTCAAAGCCTGGATTCCCGTTCAGCGCGGTTGCGATTACAAGTGTACCTACTGCATCGTGCCCACCACCCGCGGTCCCGAGCGTAGTCGGCGCCTCTCGGACGTCGTTCGCGAAGTCGAGTCTGTCGTGGACTCCGGAATTTCCGAGGTCGTGCTCCTCGGTCAGACGGTGAACTCGTATTACGACGGCGAGCACGATTTTGCCGCGCTGCTTCGTGCAGTGGGGAGCGTGCCGGGCATTCGCCGACTCCGTTTCACCAGCCCGCATCCCAACGATTTTTCGGACGCGGTTATCGCGGCGATGGCGGAGACCAACGCGTTTTGTGAGCACGTGCATCTGCCGATGCAGTCGGGTTCGACGCGCACCCTGAAGCGCATGCTTCGGCGCTATACGCGAGAAGAGTACTTCGAGTGTGCCGACCGAATTCGTAAAGCGATTCCGGGGCTCTCACTGACCACGGATATCATTGTCGGATTTCCGGGCGAGACCGAGGAAGATTTTGAGGAAACCCTCAGCGCAGTCCGGGCGCTCCAGTTCGAAGACGCCTACACCTTCAAGTTCTCGGCGCGCGACGGCACGCCGGCGACACGTTTTCCGGTCACGGACACTGTTCCCGACATCGTCGCGAGCGAGAGACTGGATCGGCTGATCAAGGTCGTGCGCGCCGGGAGTCGGGAGCGCAATCTGAAACTGCTCGGTGAGCGGCGTGAGGTGCTCGTGGAGAAAGCGGCGCGGCGGGGTGGCTTGCTGCAGTCGCGCACCCGGGACTTCAAGACGGTGATGATTCCGGGAGACGCATCGCTGATCGGCAAATATCTGCAAGTCGAGCTCACCGGAACGACCGGTTCGACTTTCCTCGGCAAGGTAGTCGCGCAACGAGCTGCGCTCCCGCTCGCAGGTTAAACAGGAACCGGACAACAAATCGCATGGAGTCGACGCCGCACGGTTAGCGTGCGTGCGCGGCAGAACGGTGTCGGTGGCCAGCGTGTAAACCGCGACACTCTCGGCAGCACGGATCGGAGTCCGCCTGCCGCTCATTACAGGTGCTTTCCTCGCTTTCTTCGCCGGCCTGGTAACCGGCTTCTCTGATTACGCGTGGGTTGCAGTCATCGCGACCGCGCTGGTCGGTGCCGTCGCATTCAGTCGGGGCCGCTTCGATTGGGCGAGCTACGCTGCGATCGTTGCAGCTGCCGCCGTCATCGCCGTCACGACCCCGCCTCCGCCAAAGCCCGTACGCGGTGGACCAAAGCCAGCCCCTGATTTCCTGACACGGATCCAGCTGCGCGCCGGCAAGGCCATCGATCGCACATTCGCAGACGATGCGCCCCTCGCGAGAGCGCTCCTCATCGCAGATCAACATCAGATCCCGACCGAGATGCGGGATCGGTACGCTGCCGCTGGCATCATCCACATGCTGTCGATCTCCGGCCTCCACGTTGCCGTGATCGCAGCGGCCGTCGAGCTGCTGTTTCAGGTCGCACGACTCTCGAGACGCGCGTCACTCATCGGGGCCTTTGTCGTCACGGCGGTATACGTCGCAGTGATTGGCGCACCGCCGCCCGCGGTGCGATCGGCGACGATGCTCGGAGTGGCGATACTCTCGCGACTTGGTCAGCGACCGACTTCGGTTTGGGCATCGTGGGCACTCGGCGCATTCGTACCCTTGGTGAATCCGCGGACTGCACTCGACGTTGGCTACCAGCTGAGCGTGCTCGGCATGTGCGCCCTGGTTGCGGCCGGTCGTCTCTGGAAGCGTCACTTCGCTGAGAAAGTGGACGGCATAAGGGGAAAGCTTGCCCGCGAGCTGCTGACATCCCTGATCGCCTGTGCGATCACGGCACCGCTCGTGGCGTGGGTCTTCGGACGCGTCAGTCTGATCGCACCGGTTGCCAATCTCGTCGCGGCGCCAGTGATCACCCTGGCGCAGCCGATTCTCTTCCTGGCGTTGCTTGCTTCACCCATGAGCGCCGTTGGACAATTCTTCGCGCAGGCAGTTCACCCGCTGCTATTTGCTTTCGACTGGATCGCATCGACGGCCGCCTCGATCCCGCTTGCCTCGGTCACAGTCGGAGCAACTCCAATGACAGCGATATTGGCAGCCATGGCCGCAGTCTCTTTGATCGTGACGTGTACCAGTCGACATGCGGCTCGGCCTGCGATCACTGCCCTCGGGGCCGTTGCCCTCATGGTCGTGCTGCCGTTCCTGCCGACCACCGACGACCATCGCGTCGAGCTCGACGTCCTGGACGTCGGGCAGGGCGATGCGATTATGCTCCGCACCGACCGAGGTCGCTGGGTAGTCTTCGACGCCGGTCCAGCGTGGCGCGGCGGGGATGCGGGACGATCCAGCATCATGCCGTACATCCTTCGCCGCGGCGGCAACCTCGAGGCCTTTGTGCTATCGCACCCGCACACAGATCACGTCGGTGGCGCGGCGAGCGTTATCAACGCTTTGCATCCCCATGTCTATTGGGATGCCGCATTCGCGGGCGGTTCGGAGGCGTACGGTGCATCGTTGCTCGCCGCGGAGCGCGGTCACGTAGAATGGCGCCGCGTGCACCCAGGCGATTCGATTCAGCTCGACGGAGTGACAATCTCCTTTCTTGCGCCCGACTCTACTTGGACGGTGGGATTAAAGGATCCCAACCTCTCGAGCACCATTGCCATGATAAGATATGGGATCGTGCGCTTTCTCCTCGTCGGCGACGCGGAGCTGGAGGAAGAGAACTGGCTCGTCGCCCGCTATGGTGATGCGTTGCGCGCGGATATTCTCAAGGTCGCGCACCACGGGAGCTCGACGAGCAGCAGCGACGCATTCCTCCGCGCGGTGCGGCCATCGCTCGCTCTGATTTCCGTCGGTGCGGGTAATATGTACGGTCACCCGAGCGAAGATGTATTGCTCGCATTGCAACGCAGTGGCACCGAGATTCTGCGCACCGACGAAGTCGGAACGATTAGCGTTCGGACAGATGGGCGAAAGATCGAGGTGGCGACGAGAGCAGCTGAATGGGAATTGGTTCGCGATTCGTTAAGACATTGATTGGTGAGCCGGTCCAGCTTCCTGTCGAGTTGGTGCAACGCTATCCGGAGCTCGCCCAGGCCAGCTACAGGCGCGGCGGACTGCCGGTCCGGATCGGCGGGTGGTCCCTTGGCACCAGCACAGCGGCCGCAATTACCCTTTGGCGGACGATATTCATCTCGCCACGTACGCCCCTCACGGCGGAACTGCTCTTGCACGAGCTGAGACACGTTCATCAATTTCTGGAGAGCTGGGCCTTTCCTTTCAGCTACCTCTGGCAATCCATCCGTTACGGTTACAGTCGTAACGCTTACGAGGTTGATGCGCGTCGCTACTCAGCGGCCCGTCTCAATGCC
>DASTGU010000111.1:0-3990 GCA_035718845.1 Gemmatimonadaceae bacterium
TGCTCGAGCTGCGCGTTCTGGTGGCGAATGGTGCTGTAGAGAGAGCGCGTCTCGAGCAGGTTTTCGATGCGCAGCACGACTTCGGTGGCATCGAACGGCTTGAGGAGAAAGTCCTTGACGCCACTCGCCAGCGCACGGCGCTTGGTGTCCGAGTTCGAATCCGCGGTCAGCATCACCACCGGCAGATAACCGGTGCCGAGGTGCGGGCGAATCGCGTCGAGCACGGTGAAGCCATCGAGCTTCGGCATGTGCAGATCGAGCAACACCAGATCGGGCGCCCAGGTGTTCACCAGCGTGACGCCGACGGTGGGATCGGTGGTGCTGTTGACGGTCACGAAGCCGGCCGTGCGAAGGATCCGTTTGAGGACGTCGACGTTGGCCTGGTGATCGTCGATGATCAGGATGCGCGCCTCGCCCCAGGTGTTGGTCCGGACCAGCGAAATGGGCGGTGCCGGCCGGTAGACCTTGTTTCCAGATGGGGTACGTAGCGGGGCGGACATGCTGCGATTGCGCTCGTTGTAAAAGCGAAAGAACCGTGTAGCTCAGCAATAGGACGATCTCCGTATCCTCCATGTATCTAAACAACTTAGAATCTGGGTTCGGTCGGTGTTCGGTCGGTGTTCGGGCGGGGGAAGGGCCCAGTGTGTTACTGCGTAAGTCCAAGTCAGTCAATTGATACCGGCCGTTATTGCTGAGCTTTTAACCTCGTCGATTTAGCCATGGCAAGCGTTCGCCAATTGCACCTCCGCACTCCTCACGACAATCGCCAGCGTGTCGGTGATCTCGTGGTAGAAGTCGCGCGCCGTTATTCGGCACAGATGAATGAAAGTGACTTCGCGACGTTGCTTCGCTCCCGGAAGCTCGATCGTCGGCGTTATACCGCGTTCATCGCCAGCCTTTATCCCTGCGTCATCGGCTTCAATCGCGCGCTGATTCGCAGCATCGCGAAAGTCGATCACGTGCTGCACAGCAGCTTCATCAAGAACCTCGCTGAGCAGCTGCAGGAAGAGCAGAGCCACAACCAGATGTGGCGCACCAAGCTCGACGTCTTTGGCGTCGATCATCAGGCGCTGTACTGGGATCTCACCGACTACCTCGGCCGATTCACCGCCGTGGAGCTCGAGCGAATGACCCGCGATGTATTGGCTGCCCTGACCAAGGATCCGGACAACTTTACGCCGGGTGCGTTCCCCAACCCGCCGTTCCCGGAGCCGGTGTTGGCGCTCTATCACCACTTCTTCATGACGGCGACGTACGAGAACATCGACTACTGGGAGCATTTCGCCTGTCAGAGCTCGGTCGAGATGACGATTTATTCCGTCGTATCGACCACGGTTCTCCCCGGCGTGCAGGGCAATCCCGAGCTCGATGGCGGCCCGGCGACGCTGGCATGGTGGATGGAGCACGCGCAGCACGAAGGAAGCGCGGTACGCACCGACGAGGAAAAACATCTCGACATGTCGCGGCTCGCGCTCAATCGCAGCGAGACCGCGAACTCACTCAAGGACGCAGTCGTCGCACGTGCCGAGGATGCGCTCAAACTGTTCGCGGCCGCGATGATGTGTCAGATCGTCGAGAGCGAGCGGTTTCCAATCGAGCATTATCTGACATCACGCGCGCTCCGCACGGGCACGCGGTGAGCCGCAGTGGTGTAGTCGCGTGAGCTCGATGCTGCGACTTCTCAAGCTTGGCGGGGCAGGGCCGAACGGCGACGCTCCGCCACCGCTTTTCGCTGATGGAGATGCAAATCTCCTCGATTTTCTGAGCGATGGCGTTCTCACCACTGATACCGAAGACAGAATCACCTACGCCAACCCGGCCGCCGAGAACATCTTCGGCCGGGACCGCGGCTCGCTGGTGGGTGAAAAGCTGCTCGGTCTCTTTGCGCGCGACAGCAGCGATGTCGTGATATTCGGACAAAGCGCCGCGCGCGATGGACTCGCGCAGTGTTACGACGCGCACATCGCCGGTCGTGACTGCACGGTGAGCATCGGCGCGGCGCCGCTGAATGGCGCAACCGGCCCGATCGGGACGATCCTCACCCTGCGCGACGTCAGCGACATGCGACGCGCGCACCAGGACGTCGCACGCTCGGAAGCCCGTTATCGTCACCTGTTCGAGGATGCCAGCGACGCGATCATGACTTTCGACTCGCTCGGCAGATTCACCAGCGTCAACGACGCCGGCGAAAAAATCTCCGGGTACATGCGCGATGAGCTCATCGGACGCTTCTTCGGACCGCTGCTGCCGATCAGCGAGCTGCCGCGCGCGGTGCTGGAATTCAGAAAGGCGCTCTCGGGACAGCCTGGTCAATTCGAGTCGGTGGTGGTGCGCAAGGACGGCGAGCGCCGTCACATCACCATTACCTATTCCTGCCCGCAACGCAGCCGCGAAGTGCTCTGCCTGATTCGTGACGCGACGGAAGAGAAACAACTGCAGCAACAGCTGGTGCAATCGGAAAAAATGGGCGCGATCGGACAATTGGTGAGCGGCGTCGCTCACGAGTTGAATAATCCGCTCGCCAGCATCACCGCATTCGCGCAGCTGATGCTCTCTGACGGAAATCTGAACAAGGACGATCGCCACGCCACCGAGACCATCGCCAGCGAAGCGCGTCGTGCCGCCCGCATCGTGCACAACCTTCTGACCTTCGCGCGCCAGCACAAAGCGGAAAAGACTTTCGCCGACATCAACCAGGTCATCGAGAACACCCTCGAGCTGCGCGGCTACGATCTCAATGTGCGCGGGATCCAGATCGAGCGCTTATACGCCGATCCGCCGCCGAGCACCATGGTGGATGCGTATCAGCTGCAGCAGGTGATTCTGAACCTGGTCACCAACGCCGAGCAGGCAATGGCGGGCATCGAGCGCGCTCACCACAGGTTGACGGTGCGCACGCGTCGCGACGGCGAGACGATTCACATCGAGGTCGAAGACACCGGCCCTGGTATTCCGGCCGAGAGCCTGGAGCGAATCTTCAATCCGTTCTATACCACGAAATCAGTTGGTCACGGCACCGGACTGGGCTTGTCGATCTCGCTGGGCATCATCAGCGAGCACGGTGGACGGATCTGGGCAGAGAACGCGACTGGTGCCGGCGCGAGATTCTGCGTCGAGCTGCCACTGGTGGGATCGGCTCCGGCCGGCGCATCGACGGTGCCCGAGACTCACGCGTTGCCGGCCAAGAGTCTTCACATCCTGGTCGCCGACGACGAGGCGCCGATCAGGCTGGCGCTCTCGCGCTTCCTCGAGAAGACAGGCCACACCGTCGTCATGGTCGACAGTGGCAGCAAGGCGCTCGAGGCGGCGCGCGAAGGCATGTTCGACGCGATCTTCCTCGATATTCGCATGCCCGACATCTCGGGGCAGACTGTTTTCCGTCAATGGGAGAGCAAGCGCCCCGACCTCGCCGAGCGCGTGATATTCCTGACGGGCGACATCGTGAGCGAGGATCTGTTCCAGTTCCTGACCGGGACGGGGCGACCGTTCATCGCCAAGCCGTTCGACCTCGAGCTCGTCCTCCAGGCTCTGAATCGATAGGTCTCCTCCCACAATTGAAAGGGTCTGAGCCGCACCGGGTGGGATTCATGCCACCAGGAGCGGATTCGTTCCACACCCATTGGGCGACATTCGACGCACTTATAGCTTGCTTCGCACAAGCGGCCCCTGAGCGTTGAATGAAGGACGGGTGGGCGACAAATAGTCGTCACAACGAGCGGGGGCCGTTTTTCACGCCCATAAGTCAGGTCCGTTCGACGTGCGGAAACGGACGATAAACCGTGAAGTCGTTTAGGTTGTCTATTCCCATGATGATTTCACGTACTCGCGCATGGGCGCTCGCCATCGTCGCCGCGGTTCTATATACCGGCGCGCAGACGATTAACCTCGCGCTTCACATCAAAGGCGTGCCGGTGCTGGAGCTCTATCTGTTCGAGCTCCCCGTTTGGCTGAGCGTTCTCATCATCAGCCCGCTGGTGTTCTGGCTGGCGC
>DASTGU010000112.1:0-6018 GCA_035718845.1 Gemmatimonadaceae bacterium
GTGATGAGACCGATGTTCGGACCTTCAGGGGTCTCGATCGGGCACATGCGGCCGTACTGCGAGTAGTGAACGTCGCGCACCTCGAAACCGGCGCGCTCACGCGTGAGACCACCCGGACCCAGCGCGGAGAGACGACGCTTATGCGTCAGCTCGGCGAGCGGGTTCGTCTGATCCATGAACTGTGACAGCTGCGACGAGCCGAAGAACGCCTGGATGACGGCGCTCACGGTACGCGCATTCACCAGATCGTCGAGCGAAATCTTCTCGGGATCGGTGTTGATCGACATGCGCTCCTTGACGAGCCGCGCCATGCGCGAGAGGCCGACCGAGAACTGATTCGCGATCAGCTCACCAACCGAGCGAATGCGGCGGTTGCCGAGATGATCGATGTCGTCCGTATAGCCGCGACCCTCGTGCAATTCGACGAGGTAGCGGATGATGGCGACGAAATCTTCCTTGGTGAGAACCGTCTCGCTGGCGGGACGGTTGGTGCCAAGGCGCTGGTTGATCTTGTAGCGACCAACGCGGCCGAGGTCGTAGCGCTTCGGCGAGAAGAACAATCTCTCGAGCGCCTGCTTGGCGGTCTCGCGATTCGGCGCATCGCCCGGACGCAGTAGCGAGTAGATCTGCTTGAGCGCCTCTTCCTCGGTGTGCGTCGGATCCTTGGCGATGGTGTTCTTGATCAACATCGACTCGGCGCGGCCCGAGGGCACGAACACCTGAACCTTGTTGATCTCGTTCTTGCGCAGCTTGCGAATGAGGGTGTCGGTCAGCGCATCACCAGTCTCGCCGATGACTTCGCCGCTGTCGGTATCGACGGCGTCGACCGCGAGCACGCGGCGCGTCGGGCGCTCACCGCGCTCGATGGCGTCGACTTCGTCGCGGAGGTCGATCGTGGTGTACGAAGCGAAAACTTTGACCTTGTCGATGTTGAGGCGACGGAGACGATTGAAGACTTCCTCGGTCAGCTCGTCACCCTCCCGCACGGCCATCTCGGCCTCTTCGCGCTCGAGCGCGAGGCGGGCTTTCTTGGTCTTCAGCTTCGGCGCATCCGGATTGTGCACGGTGCCGGCGAGCGTGATGTCCTCGGCGATGATAGCGCCAAGCACTTCGCGCTGATCGACGCGGCTTTCCCGCTTCTTGACCAGGTCGAGCTCGCGAACCGAGAAGAACAAACGGAGGATCTGCGAGTTCGAGCCATAGCCGAAGGCGCGAAGCAGAGCCGTCGCCGGGAATTTCTTCTTCTTGTCGATGTGGACGTAGACGACGTCGTGGATGTCGACGGTGAACTCGACCCACGAGCCGCGGAACGGGATGATGCGCGCGGAGATCAGGCGCTGGCCGTTCGGGTGCGTCGACTCCTCGAAGACGACACCAGGCGAGCGGTGCAGCTGGCTGACGATTACGCGCTCAGCACCGTTGATGACGAACGTTCCGAGCGGCGTCAGCAGCGGCAGCTCACCGAGATAGACTTCCTTCTCGATGATGTTCTTGGGCCGCTTGCCGGCTTCGGTGGTCTCGAACACGATGAGCTGCAGCGTCGCCTTGAGCGGCGCCGAATACGTCATGTCACGCTCGATGCACTCCGCCACGGTGTACTTGGGCTCGCCGAGCGAATAGCTCTTGAACTCGAGCGAGAAGTTCTCGTGGACGTCCGTGATCGGGAACAGGTCCTTGAATACGCGCTCGAGTCCAATGTCCTCGCGGTTCTGCGAGGCCGCGTCGAGCTGCAGCAGCGACTCGAAGGCGCGGGTCTGGATGTCGAGGAGATGTGGCATCTCCATTCCAGTCTCGAGCTTGGCGAAAGAGATCTGCTTCATCAGTTCAGGCATGAATCACCTACAGGCACAAATAGCCCTGCCCCCGTCTTCCGCGAAATTTTCGCGGGTCCGGAGCAAGGCGAGCTTGTTACTTCAGTTTTGGTGCTGGCGAATAAGAATGGGCGCATGTAGTCGCAGTCAAATAGGAACGGGGGAGGCGAGAGGGCGTGCCGTGGGCACGCCCGACGCCGACCAATCCTTATTTGACTTCGACTGATGCTCCCTGCTCTTCGAGCTTGGTCTTCATGGTGTTGGCCTCTTCCTTGGAGACGCCGGCCTTGACCGTGCTCGGCGCGCCGTCGACGAGGTCCTTCGCTTCCTTCAGGCCAAGTCCGGTCAGCTCGCGCACGACCTTGATGACCTGAATCTTCTTCGCACCCGCTTCCTTGAGGTTCACCGTGAACTCGGTCTGCTCTTCGGTCGCAGCAGCGGCACCGCCGCCCGCCGCGCCACCCGCAGCCGGAGCACCACCGCCGACCGGAGCGGCCGAGATGGTGACGTTGAACTTGCTCTTGAAAGCCTCGACGAGCTCGGACAGCTCGAGCACGGACATGTTGCCGATTGCTTCGAGAATGTCTTCCTTGCTCATGGTTGCGTTAGCCATTGTGTGTTGTCTCCGTGGTAATTTTTAGGCGCCTTCGCGCTGAGTCTTGAGCGCCTCGAGCGCCCCTGCAAACATGTAAAGAAGCCCGTTGAGCGCGCCGACGAAGGCGGCCATCGGTGACTGCATGCCGGCGCCAAGATCGGCCAGCATTTGCTCGCGAGACGGAAGCGAAGCGAGACGCTTTAACTGCGCGTTGTCGATCCTCTTGCCCGAGAGCAATCCGCCTTTGACGGCCGGCTTGTCCTCGTTCTCCTTCGCGAAATCGGTAAGCACTTTTGCCGCTGACACGGGATCCTTGGCGACGACGAGGCCGGTGGGACCCTTCAGTGTGTCGGCGACGAGGCCGCTCTCGTTAACGGCACGCAGAGCCAGCGTGTTCTTGATGACGACGTATTCGACGCCCGCCTTTTTCAGACGGCGGCGAAGATCGGTCATCCGCTTCACGTTGAGCCCGGTGAAATCCGTGTAGTAGAGCGACTGTGCGCTATTGAGTTTTTCTGAAAGCTCGGTGACGAGCTTTTCCTTCTCTTCTCTCTTCATCGCTCGTTACCGGTATGGAGTGGTGTCGATGCTGACGCCGGGACCCATGGTGCTGGAGATCGCGACGTTGCGAACGTAGACGCCCTTGGTGCTGGCTGGCTTGGAGCGAACGATCTGATCCATGAACGCGGTGAAGTTCTGCTCGAGAGCTTCCGGCGCGAACGAGATCTTGCCGATCGCAGCGTGGACGTTGCCCGCCTTGTCGACGCGATACTCGATCTTACCGGCCTTCACTTCGCGAACCGCGCGCGTCACGTCGAAGGTGACGGTGCCCGCCTTCGGGTTCGGCATCAGGCCGCGCGGACCGAGAATGCGTCCGAGCTGACCGAGCTGACCCATCTGGTCAGGCGTTGCGATCAGAACGTCGAAATCGAGCCAGTTTTCCTTGATCCGCGCGATATACTCGGTGCCGACAAAATCGGCGCCGGCTGCTTCCGCCTCACGCGCCTTGTCGCCGGCCGCGATGACGAGCACGCGCACCGACTTACCGGTTCCAGCGGGCAGAACGACCGTTCCGCGCACGGCCTGGTCGGCGTGCTTGGGATCGACGCCAAGACGCACTGCGACTTCGACGGTCTCGTCGAACTTCGCGAACGCGGTCGACTTCACGATGTCGATCGCCTGACGTGGCTGGTAGCGGGTCTCAGGATTGCCGCGCTTCTCAGCTGCGGCGCGGAATTTCTTGCCGTGAGTCTTCATTACTCCTTCACCTCGATACCCATCGAGCGTGCGGCGCCGGCGACCATCGCCATTGCCGACTCGAGGTTATCCGTGTTGAGGTCAGGGAGCTTGATCTCGGCGATCTTCTTGATCTGTGCTTTCGTTACTGAGCCGACCTTGTTGCGGTTCGGCACACCCGAGCCCTTCTCGATGCCTGCTTCCTTCTTCAGCAAAACGGCCGCTGGCGGCGTCTTGGTGATGAAGGAGAAGGATTTGTCCGCGTAGATGGTGATCTCGACCGGGAGAATCGTATCCTGACCCTGCGTGCGAGCGTTGAACTCTTTGCAGAAGGCCATGATGTTGATTCCCTGGGGACCGAGAGCCGTTCCCACGGGAGGGGCCGGATTCGCCTTGCCTGCAGGGATCTGCAGCTTGACGAAACCAACTGCCTTTTTTGCCATGATACTCCTCAGTAGCTGTCCGGCGAACCCGCCCACGTTGTGGGCACCCGGCCCCCTCGTGGGCCCCGATCCATGGAGACGGATTGGGGATGGTCGCTCAAAACTCCCACGGTGTGATTTGACGTCGTAGTGGTATCCGACGGTGCGCTCCTCGCCTTATCGGCCGCCCCGCGCAAGGGCCATCACCTGCGGCGGGAGTAGCGCCGCTGTGACTTTTTGGTGCAGCCTCTAAACGTAATCGGCCGCTGCCCCTTCGACTAGGGGTCGGGCCAAGAATCGTGCTAGCGGCGTAACAGCTGAGCTTAGTAGCCTTTCAGCTGGAGATAATCGAGCTCGACGCTGGTCGGGCGACCGAAAAGGGAGACTGAAACGCGAACCTTTCCCTTGTCGGCGAGGACTTCCTCGACGGTGCCGTTGAAGTCGGTGAACGGGCCTTCGGTGATCGCCACGGCCTGGCCGACGAGGAACGGAATCTCTTCCTTGACCTCTTCCGGCTCGGAATCATCGGCGACGCCGAGGAGGCGGTTGACCTCTTCGGGGCGGAGCGGCTGAGGCAGGCGCTCATGGCCGACGAACTTGATCACGCCTTGGATGCCGTTGATGGTGTGCGCCGTCTCCTGGTCCATCACCATCTCGACGAGCACGTAACCCGGATAAATCTTGCGCTCGACGTTCACCTTCTTGCCGTTCTTGATCTCGACGGCTTCCTGGGTCGGCACCAGCGCCTGACGGATCGGGCGCTCTTCAGGCGGTCGCGGGTCGGCATCGATGCGGCGCTGAATCAGCGACCGGACTTTGTTCTCGTGGCCCGACGTCGTCTGGATCGCATACCAGCGGTGCTCGGCCGTGGGGGTGATCATCATCGTCTCGTGAACAGCGAAGGAATGCCCTGCACGAAGACCAGCTGCATGAAGAGGTCGATGAGGCCGATGACGGCGCCGATGAACAGCACGAAAATGATGATCTTGATCGTGGTGTCCTTGAGCTGATTGCGGTCGGGCCAAGTGACCTTCCGCATCTCGTCCTGGACTTCGTGATAGAACTGGACGAGCGAGCGGAACCACCGGCTGACGCCGTTTCCGCCGCCGCCGGTCGTCGGAGTAACCTCTCTCCGATTGGCTACTTCGACTGCCATTTACTTCGTTTCCTTGTGGAGCTTATGCGCGTTGCAGCGCGGGCAATACTTCTTCCACTCGACGCGCTCGGGGTGCAAGCGCTTGTTCTTGTCGGTGAAGTAATTGCGATTCTTACACGTCTCGCAAGCGAGGATGATTTTTTCTCTGGGCATCGGGGATCTCTTATGACTTCATTGCTGTTTTACTACCAGCGCGGACTAACTGCACTGCGGACTGCGGACTGATTGCGTATTGGTAACCATGCGGACTGGCGACTGCGGACTGATTCCCTTGTTCGAAATCAGTACGCAGTAGTCCGCAAAGTCTTACTTCAGGATCTTCGTTACTACACCAGCTCCGACGGTTCTGCCACCTTCACGAATCGCGAAGCGGAGACCTTCGTCCATTGCGATCGGTGTAATCAGCTCGATCGTCATCTGCACGTTGTCGCCTGGCATCACCATCTCCATCCCTTCAGGCAGCTCCACACTTCCCGTCACGTCGGTTGTTCTGAAGTAGAACTGCGGACGGTAGCCCTTGAAGAACGGCGTGTGTCTGCCGCCTTCTTCCTTGGTCAACACGTAAACCTCAGCGTTGAACTTGGTGTGTGGCGTGATCGAGCCCGTCTTGGCGAGCACCATCCCACGCTCAACGTCCGCCTTGTCGATACCACGGAGCAAGAGACCGACGTTATCACCTGCCTGACCGTCGTCGAGCAACTTTCTAAACATCTCGACGCCAGTGATGACCGTCTTCTTGTCGGAACCAAAGCCGACGAGTGCCACTTCGTCACCAACCTTGATCTTGCCACGCTCGAT
>DASTGU010000113.1:0-61340 GCA_035718845.1 Gemmatimonadaceae bacterium
GGCGGCGGCATCGTGCCCGGCTCGATGGTGCTCGTCGGCGGAGAGCCTGGCATCGGCAAGTCGACGTTGCTCCTCCAGGTCGCCGGAAAGCTGCAGTCGCTCGGGCATTCCGCGCTCTACGTCTCCGGTGAAGAATCGGCACTGCAGGTGAAGCTGCGCGCCGAGCGATTGCATGGATCGGCGGAAGACGTCGCGCTTCTCAATGAGACGTTGCTCGAAACCATCATTGCGACGGCAGGCTCCCAGAAGTTCGACGCCGTGATCGTCGACTCGATCCAGACGATCTTCACCAGCGATCTCGAAGGAGCACCTGGCAACGTCGGTCAGGTACGCGAATGCGCTGCTCGACTGATGCGCTTCGCCAAGGAAACCGAGACGACGGTGTTTGCCGTCGGCCACGTTACCAAAGGCGGCGGAATCGCGGGGCCAAAGACTCTCGAGCACATCGTCGACACTGTTCTGTACTTCGAAGGCGAGGGCATGCTCGAGCATCGCGTGCTGCGCGCAACGAAGAACCGCTTCGGCAGCGTCGACGAGATCGGCGTGTTCCGCATGACGGAGGAAGGCCTGATCGCCGTCGAGAATCCGTCGGAGCTTTTCCTCGGCGATCGGCTCGGCAACGCGTCGGGCAGCGCCGTCACTGCTTTGCTCGAAGGATCACGCCCGGTACTGATCGAGATCCAGGGCCTGGCGGCGAAAGCCGGATACGGAACGCCGCAGCGGGTGAGCACCGGTTACGATCCGCGTCGGCTGGCGCTGCTGCTCGCTGTGCTGGACAAGCGCGCGGGACTTTCGTTCTCGCAGCTCGATGTATTTCTCAATGTCGTTGGTGGCGTACGAATGCAGGAGCCAGCGGGTGATCTCGCCGTCGCCAGCGCACTCGCGTCGAGCGTGTACGATCGCCCGGTCGGAAATTCCTCGATCTTCCTCGGTGAAGTTGGGCTAGGTGGCGAGATCAGGCCGGTGTCGCAGGCCGAGCGGCGGCTCGGCGAAGCGGCGAAGATGGGAATGAGCACGGCCTATCTGGCGGAGCGGGGGATCCCAAAGAAACCGCCGCGCGGCATCGAGATTGTCGGGGTACGAACGATTGGCGACGTTTTCAGGCACTTGTTCAATGCGTAAGGAGGGAGGCGAGAGGCGAGAGGCGGGAGGCGGTACTTCGGACATGGCGAATGAGAATGTCGATCAATCCGGGTCGGCCGAGCCCCCCTCTCGCCTCTCGCCTCTCGCCTCTCGCGCTGCCTCTCGCGCTGCCTCCCGCGATGTCGGCGTGATCATTGTAGCCGCCGGCGCCGGGTCACGCACGGGATCAAAAGAGCTCAAGCAATTCCGCTGGGTCGCCGGGAAACCGATGCTGCTCCATAGTCTGCAGGCATTCCAGGCGCGACCGGAGGTGGCGATGGTGGTTTGCGTGCTGCCGAGGGAGTATGTGGCGGATCCGCCGCCCTGGATTTTTCAGTGCGATACCGACCGACTCCTGTTGTCACTGGGCGGCGCCCACCGCGGTGAATCGGTGGCCAATGGACTCGAGGATTTGCCGCCGGAGTGCGAGATCGTGGTGATACACGATGCCGCGCGCCCACTGGTCACTCAGGAAACCATCGGACGCGTCATCGACGAAGCTCGCAAAGGAAATGGCGCGGTCGCGGCGATTCCAGTCTCGGATACCCTCAAGCGTGTGGATTCAAGCGGAAATGTCGTGGTGACCGTCGATCGATTCGGGCTTTGGAGGGCTCAGACACCGCAGGCATTTCCCCGCCCGGTGATCGAGCGCGCACACCGCGAGGCGCGCGAGGTCGATCGGGTGGCAACCGACGACGCCGCGCTTTGCGAGCAGATCGGGCTGCCGGTGGTGGTCGTGCGGGGCAGTGAGCGCGCGCTCAAGATCACCGAAGAAAAAGATTTCGCGTTGGCGGAGGCGCTAAGTATCTTCCGCGAATGAAGCCGCAGCCGATGGTCGTACCGTTCTGGTCGCCGGAGGAAGTCGAGGCAGCCATCAACGGAACCCTCGCGCATCTGGCCGCCGGCAAAGTGCTCGCATATCCAACCGAAACCGTCTATGGATTCGGCGGCGCAGTCGATGAGAAATCCGTGGAATCGCTCGTCAATCTCAAAGGACGAGCGCCTGGCAAGCCGTTCCTGATACTTGTCGCCAACAGCGACATGATCACGCGTCTTGGATTGCATCTCGCGGGTTACGCCGCAACGCTTGCCGCGCGATTCTGGCCGGGTCCGCTGACGCTCGTTCTCCCGGGCGGCGAGAAGCGCGTGCCGATCCGGCTGCGCGGACCGGAAGGCGGGATCGCGGTGCGCTGGACGCCGCATCGCTCGCTGCAGCGTCTGATCTCTGCGCACGGTCATCCAATCACCTCGACGAGCGCCAATCGTCCGGGCGTGCCACCGGCGATGACGGCGGACGAGATCGTCTCGCAATGGACTGACGCCGTGGTGCGTGGCAAACTACGCGTGCTCGACGGCGGCAGACTGAAGGAGTCCGCGCCGTCAACCGTCGTTGACTGCACTGGTCGACGGCCACGGGTGATCAGACCCGGAGCAATCTCCGCCGCGCAACTCAAGGAACGAGTGCCTGATCTGGTAGGCGACGCCTGACGTGAATCTCCTTTTTGTCTGCAGCGGCAACACTTGCCGCAGTCCGATGGCAGAAGCGCTGGCGAAGAAGATCGCCCAGCGGCGCGGCATCGCTGACGTCAACATCTCGAGCGCGGGCACCAACGCGTGGGACAACGTCCCTGCCACCGACGAGGCACTGCTGGTGGGAATGGAGCGCGAGCTCGACCTGACTGGTCACCGCGCGCGGAAGCTGACGCCCGAAATTGTTTCAGAAGCTGATCTGATTTTCGTGATGACTCCCGGCCATCTGGAACAGGTGCGCCAGCTCGGCGGGCGTGGCAAGGTCCACGTGATGGACGAATACGCGTCAGGCACTGCCAACGGCGGCATCACAGATCCCTACGGCGGTGATCTCGACGCATATCGTCAGACCGCTGATGTGCTCGAGCGTGAGCTCGAGAAGCTGTTCGATCGACTGAAATCCTGAGAGCGGAGCCGCAGGTGCGGATTTATCCTGGCCGGCTGGTGCTGCTCGGCCATCCGGTGAGTCACTCGCTGTCGCCGGTTTTTCAGAACGCGGCTCTGCGCGCGGCGAAGATTCCACTCAAGTACGAAGCGCTCGATGTCACGCCAACGGAGCTTCGATCGGTGCTGCGCGAGCTTCGGGAAGCGAAGGCAGCCGGCAACGTGACGATACCTCACAAGACGGCCGTTCACGCCAGCTGCGACAAGATCAGCGACGTCGCAGATCGGGTGGGGGCGGTGAACACATTCTGGTTCGAGTCTGGTGATCTGCACTGCGACAACACCGACGTCGCGGGGTTCGACGCCGCTGTCCGCGCATTGCTCGGCAGCGAGCCCGTGAATGCGCGCGTTGTCTTGTTCGGGAGCGGTGGCGCTGCCGCCGCGATTCTCGCCGCCGTCGAACGCTGGCAAAACGCGCGAGTGTCCATCGTCGCACGCAACGCCGACAAGGCGCGCAAACTGGCGAGACGATTTCGCGATGTCGCCGGCGTCGAAACGAGTCTGGAAAAATCGCTCACCGGCGCGACCTTGATCGTGAATGCCACGCCAATTGGTCAGCATGATGATGCCCAACCGATCGACATCGAGATGATCGAGCCGACCACGGCAGTGTTTGATCTGGTATACCGTCGTGGTGGCACGCCGTGGGTCAAAGCGGCGCGCAAGAAAGGTTGTCCCGCAGCGGACGGTTTGCCGATGCTGCTGGAGCAGGGGGCGCTGTCGTTCCACCGTTGGTTCGGAATCGAGCCCGATCGCGAGGCAATGCGGCAGTCGCTGCTATAGCGAGAGGCGAGAGGGGAGGGGCGGGAGGCGGAGGTGAAGACAATGGCCTTTGGTTCTCAGTCGGAGTTACACGCCTCCCGCCTCTCGCCTCCCGCCTCCCTCATTTCCGGCGCGCTGGACCTTCTGCTTCCGAAAGCCTGCGTCGCGTGCGATGGCCTGATGAGTCGCCTCGACGCCGGGGTGGTCTGTGGTCTCTGCTGGTCTCGCATCCCGTTACTGCCGTCGCCGAGGTGTGAGCGCTGCGGTCATCCCGCGCAGGGCAATGTCTGTCGGTGGTGCGAGCTGTTACCGCCGTACGTTCGCGCCGTGCGCTCCGTTTGCTGGATGCCGGTCGAGCCGGCGTCGGGCATCGTTCACGCCCTCAAGTACGAGGGGTGGTCTGTGATCGCGCGCGATCTCGCCGAGCGGATGAGCCGGCTGTCTTGGCCGCAGGATGTCGTCGATGAGCGGAGCGCGCTGGTGCCGGTGCCGCTGGCGTCTGCACGAAAACGCCAGCGTGGCTATAATCAGAGCGGGTTGATCGCGGGTGAGCTCGCGAAAAAGTGGCGGGTGCCGGTGTGGGAAGATGTCGTGGGCCGGACCCGCGAAACGAAGACCCAAACTCGGTTGACACCAGAGGATAGACGGGCCAACGTTGCGGGTTCGTTCTGCATCGTTGGAGGTGCGCAAAGACTCGCGGGCGCGCACGTGATAATTGTCGACGATGTGGTGACGACGGCGGCGACGCTTAACAGCTGTGCGAAGGTGCTGTACGAAGCAGGTGCTCGGATAATTTCTTACGTGACTTTCGGCCGCGCCCACGCCAGTGGCGATCGGCTTTAATCCAACGGAGCGAACGGAATGGCGATAAGGGTAGGCATCAACGGATTTGGACGAATTGGACGACAGGTCGTGCGCGCCGCCAAGAACGCCGGCGTCGCCAATCTCGACTTCGTAGCCGTCAACGATCTCACCGATACGAAGACACTCGCGCACCTATTCAAATA
The DNA here is from genome assembly GCA_035718845.1 of Gemmatimonadaceae bacterium. Lineage (GTDB taxonomy): Bacteria > Gemmatimonadota > Gemmatimonadetes > Gemmatimonadales > Gemmatimonadaceae > UBA4720. Next base: position 4,866 of record DASTGU010000113.1, read on the forward strand.
CGACTCAGTGCACCGTCGCTATCAGGGCGATGTTGAAGCGAAGTCCGATTCGATCGTGATCGACGGCGACGAGCTGAAGGTCCTCGCGCAAAAGGATCCCGGCCAGCTGCCGTGGAAGGATCTTGGCGTCGACATCGTCCTCGAATCGACTGGCCGCTTCACGGATGCATCCGCCGCTCGCAAGCACATCGACTGTGGCGCGAAGAAGGTTCTGATCTCGGCGCCGGCGAAAGGTGAGGACATCACCATCGTCATGGGCGTCAACGACCACAAGTACGATTCGTCGAAACACAGCATCGTGTCGAACGCGTCGTGCACCACCAACTGCCTGGTGCCGATGGTGAAAGTCGTGCGCGACAACTTCGGGTTCAAGCACGGCTCGATGGTGACGGTGCACAGTTACACCAACGACCAGCAGATTCTCGATCTGCCGCACAAGGATCTGCGTCGCGCTCGTGCTGCCGCGCTGTCGATCATCCCGACCACTACCGGCGCTGCGAAAGCGACCTCGCTGGTGATTCCTGAAGTGAAGGGCAAGATCGACGGCACCGCGATTCGCGTACCGACTCCTGACGTGTCGTATACGGTGCTCACCGTCGAAATCGAGAAGAGCGGCGCGACCAAGGAATCGATCAACGACGCGTTCAAGAAAGCAGCGTCGTCGGGCCCTCTCGAGGGGATTCTTCGCTACTCCGACGAAGAGTTGGTGTCATCGGACTTCATTGGCGATCCCGCGTCGTGCATTCTCGACTCGAAGACCACCAACGTCATCGATGGGAATCTTGTGACAGTTCAGGGTTGGTACGACAACGAGTGGGGCTACGCGTCGCGCTGCGTCGACATGCTTCGCTTCATGGGCGAGCGTCTCTAGCGGAAAATGCGCAAGAAAACGATCAAGGATCTCGACGACGCCCAGGTCCGCGGCAAGCGGGCGCTGGTGCGCGTCGACTTCAACGTTCCGCTCGACGACAAAGGCGAGATCACCGACGACACGCGCATTCGCGCGTCGCTGCCAACCATCAAGCAGTTGCTGGATCGTCAATCTCGTCCGGTGATTCTGTCACACCTCGGCAGGCCGAAGGGCAAGCCGGAGTCGAAGTATTCGCTGCAGCCGGTCGCGCGTCGGCTGCAGGAGCTGGCGGGATGCAACGTGGTGTTCCTCGAGTCCACCGACTCCGACGAAGCCTACAAGGCATCGCACAACCTGAAGAACGGGGAAGTCCTTCTCCTCGAGAACACTCGCTTCCTCGGCGGTGAAGAGAAAAACGACCAGCGGTTGTCGCGCTCGCTCGCCGAGCTCGGGGATTTCTTCGTCAACGATGCTTTTGGATCGGCGCATCGCGCACACTCGTCGACGGTGGGAGTTGCGGAATTTCTGCGGCCCGCCGTCGCTGGCTTGCTGATGGAGAAGGAGCTCGAATATCTGGATGCTGCGCTCGCGAATCCGAAGCGTCCGTTCGTGGCGATTCTCGGCGGCGCCAAGATCTCGGGGAAGATCGATGTCATCGAGCAGCTGCTGCCGAAGGTCGATGCGTTACTGATCGGCGGCGCGATGGCCTGCACGTTTTACCGCGCGATGGGACTCGAGACCGGCAAATCGCTGGTGGAGGAAGACCGCGTCGAGATGGCGAAGAGTCTTCTCGACCGCGCCGGCGCCCGGCTCACCTTGCCGCACGATGCGATGGTAGCACCATCGCTCGAGCAGGCCGCCCAGGCAAAGGCAGTGAAGCGCGACGCGATCCCCAAGGATCAGGCGATGTTCGACATCGGGCCGCAGAGCGTTCAGTCGTACTCGCGCGCGATTGCATCGGCGAAGACGGTCGTCTGGAACGGACCAATGGGCGTTTTCGAGACGCCGCCGTTCGATGCCGGCACCAATGGCATCGCCAGGGCGATGGCCGAGGCAACCGCGAAGGGAGCGACAACCATCGTCGGCGGTGGAGACTCGGCTGCGGCCGTCAGCGAGGCCGGACTCGAGAGCAAGATGAGTCATGTCTCGACGGGCGGTGGTGCGTCGCTGGAGTTCCTCGAGGGCAAGCAGCTGCCCGGAGTCGAGATTCTGGACGAGGCGAGGTAGTGAAGCGACCGATTCTCGCCGCCAACTGGAAGATGAACAACGGTCCAACGGCGGCGAAAAAATTCATGGACGCGTTTCTCGCCTCGTACGGCAGCCGGGATGATCGGACCGTGATCATCTTTGCACCCACCGTCTCGCTCACTGGCGTCGCGTCCGCACTGGGAAATCGCTCTGATGTAATCGCCGGCGTTCAAAACATTTACTGGGCAGAGAAGGGCGCTTTCACCGGCGAGACCTCGGCGCCGATGGCGCGTGATGCAGGTGCGCGCGTCACTCTCGTTGGCCACTCCGAGCGCCGCCACGTCTTCGGCGAGACCAATGAGCAGTGCGCGAAAAAGTGCGCAGCCGCAACCAAAGCCGGACTCAGTTTCATGCTCTGCATCGGCGAGACCATCGCGCAGCGCGAGGCAGGCGAGACCGAGCGGTTGGTAACGCAACAGCTGCGCGAAGGTTTGGCGCAAACTGCGAATCTGATCTCAGTCGATTTTTCGATTGCGTACGAGCCGGTCTGGGCAATCGGCACCGGGCTCACCGCATCGGCCGGGGACGCGTCTGCGATTCACACAGTGATCCGCACGGAGTTGCGTGATATGATCGGGACACGGGCGAACGAAATTCCGATTCTTTACGGCGGAAGCGTGAACCCGTCGAACGCCGCTGGATTGCTGCATTCGCCGGAGATCGACGGCCTGCTGGTGGGCGGCGCGAGCGTCGAAGCCGCCTCGTGGTTGTCGATCGCTCAGACTTGACTCAGTCGGTCGCCGGCGAGATATTCAATGGCTAGCAAACTTCAAATCTGTCAATGCTTTACACGTTTCTACTGACTCTACTCGTCATCGACTGCTTCGTGCTAATGGCAGCGGTGCTCCTGCAGTCCGGTAAAGGCACTGGCCTGGCCGCGAACTTCGGCGGCGCCAGCTCTTCGCCGGATGCGTTCATCGGCATTCGTCAGGCGGGAAATCTTCTCACCAAGGCCAGCTGGTGGAGCGGCGGAATCTTCCTGTTTCTCTGCTTCGTGCTGCAAATCATGTCGACCCATACTTCGGCGCCGCGCTCGGTGCTCGAGAAGGGGCTGGCAACACCGCAGCAGCAGGCAGCACCGCCGACTTCGGCGCCCGCGGTTCCTCTGGAACCCGCTCCGAGCACCAAAACGCCGGCGACGACTCCTAACAACGCACCAGCTACGACACCGACACCGAAGAAATAACTTTGGCTGAGACTCGTGTGACAGAACCAGGGTTCCTCCTCCTTGAGGATGGGACCCTTTTTCGTGGACGGATCGCACCGGGCACCGGTGGACTTTTGCCGGCGGTCGCCGAAGTCGTGTTCACCACCAACATGACCGGCTACCAGGAAGTCTTCACCGACCCCTCGTACCGCGGTCAGATCGTGGTGATGACTGCGCCGCAAATCGGCAACTACGGCATCAATGCCGAAGATCCGGAATCAGGCGCGCCTCAGGTCGCCGGCGTTGTCGTTCGTGAGCTCTCCGGCACTTACTCGAACTGGCGCGCGTCGGGTGGACTGGATGAGTGGCTTGCTGCTGCTCAAGTTCCAATAATCCAAGACGTTGACACCCGCCGCCTCACCCGACATCTGAGGTCTGTCGGTGTCATGCGCGGCGTCATCGGTGCCGGCGTGGAACCCGACGAAGCGGCGCGAGCTGCTCTCGAAGCATGCCCGTCGATGATGGGACTGGATCTGGCTTCGCGGGTGTCGACGAAGGAGCCCTATACCTGGGGTGATCCGCGCGCCAAACACCACATCGTCGCGTACGACTACGGAATCAAGCGCAATATTCTGCGGCTTTTCGGCGAGAACGATTGCCGAGTGACGGTGGTCCCGGCCGATACTCCGGCAGCGAAGGCACTCGAGTCAGGACCAGACGGAATCTTCCTGTCCAACGGACCCGGTGATCCTGAGGCCGTCAGCTACGCGCCGGGAATCATTCGCGAGATCACCGAGCAGGGCGTGCCGACCTTCGGTATCTGCCTCGGCCATCAGCTCTTAGGCCTCACCTTCGGCGGCACGACGGTGAAGATGCCCTACGGCCATCGCGGCGGAAATCATCCGGTTAAGGAGGTCGAGACCGGCAAGGTGCTGATCACTTCGCAGAACCATGGCTTTGCGGTGACCGGTGATGAGCACTCGGTGACCGGCGCAACCGAACTCGAAGTCACTCACGTGAACCTCAACGACGGGACGATTGAAGGGCTTCGCCATCGCGAGCTGCCAGTGTTCGGCGTGCAGTACCATCCGGAGGCCGCACCCGGTCCGCATGACGCGCGACCGCTGTTCCAGGAGTTTCTGAACGCGCTGCGAAGTGTGGTTCGCTAGCCCCAGTTTCTGCTTGACAGCATATTAGTAAAGCCATAGGTTCAAAGCACTTACGCGTACTTGGCGCGCATACATACCGGAGTATTTCATGACCAAAGCCGACCTCGTCGAGCGTGTCACGGCCCAGATTTCCCGTACTGCTGGGCCGATGATTTCCAAGAAAGATTGCGCTCGCGTCGTGGATGCTTTCCTCGAAGCAATCAAGGAGTCGCTGCAGTCGCAGGAAAACATCGAGGTCAGGGGCTTCGGCACCTTCAAGATCAGAAACCGAAAGACCCGAATGGCGCGCAACCCACGCACTGGTTCTCCTGTTGAGGTTTCGGCTCGTCCGGTTCCCGTATTCAAGCCTTCTAAGGAATTACGAGCACTCGTCGCCGGTGTAGATGTGTCGCAGATGTCGGAGGCGTAAGCACTTAGCGAGGTGTGACGTGTCCGCGGTGACTGTCCATCTGTTCGCCTCGTACGCCGAGAGCTTCGGCGTGAAGAATCTCACAATCGAGCTCGCGCCCCAAAGCACCGTTGCTGATCTAGTCGCCGCGCTACGCTCCCTCCCAGGCTCGTTTGTTCTGCCCGCAATACCGCGGGTCGCCATCAACAAAAAATTCGCAGTTCCTGATCAGCTTATTCGTTTGACGGACGAAATCGCGCTCATTCCGCCGGTCTCCGGCGGATGATTCGCGCGGCGATAGTCGATCGCGAAATCGACACGGGCGCGCTGATCAGCGAGGTCAAGTCGGATGGGGCCGGAGCAGTCTCGGTCTTCATCGGCACGGTTCGCGACGTCAGTGATGGGCGCGGCGTGATCGGCCTGGAGTACGAAGCGTATCGCGCGATGGCCGAGTCAGAGCTTGTGGCGATACTGGACGAAGCCGCCGCGAAATTTGAGATCGCGTCGCTGGTCGCCGAGCATCGGATCGGCGAGCTCGGCATTGGCGATGTCAGCGTCGCGATCGCTGCATCGCACGCGCATCGCACTCCTGCAATCGAGTGCGCACAGTTCGTGATCGAGGAGATCAAGAAGCGCGTGCCGATCTGGAAGCGAGAACACTTCGTTGATGGTACGCGGGAGTGGGTCGACCCGACGGCGCGCACCGAAGCACGGGCGCCATGAGCGAAGCGCTGCGCGATGGTTTCGGCCGGAAGATTGAATATCTCCGGATCTCGGTTACCGATCGCTGCAATTTCCGTTGTATGTATTGCATGCCATTGGCAGGGGTCCAGTGGCTGCCGAAGACCGACATTCTCTCCTATGAAGAGATCGCCGAGGTAGTGCGTCAGCTCGCCCCGCTGGGTCTGCGGCGGCTTCGTTTGACAGGCGGTGAGCCAACGTTGCGTCCGGAGCTGCAGCGATTGATCGCACTCCTTCGCGCCATTCCTGAAATCGAAGACATCGCGTTGTCCACGAACGGCCTGCGATTGCCGGAGCTGGCATCGACATTAAGAGGGAGTGGACTCGATCGGGTCAATATGAGCGCGGATTCGCTGCGCCTCGATCGCATTCGACAGATCGCTCGCCGCAGCATCGATTTCGATCCGATTGCCGCCGCGACGGCCGCCGAGCGCGCGGGTCTGTCGCCGATCAAACTGAACGTCGTCGTCATACGTGGCATCAACGACGATGAGATCACGGATTTCGCGCGACTCACGCTCGACCATCCCTGGGACGTTCGATTCATCGAGCTGATGCCCGTCGGCGAGATGCGGGATGTCACCTGGGATCACGTCGTGCCCATGGAGGAAGTGCTGCAACGGCTCGCGCTGGTGGCGACATTGAGGCCGACTGCCGCTCCTTTGCGCGGCAACGGTCCGGCGCGCTACTTCCGGTTCGATGGGGCGCCGGGAAGGATCGGCCTGATCACCCCGATTTCTCACACCTACTGTGAGAGCTGCAACCGCGTTCGACTTACCGCCGACGGGCGTTTGCGCACGTGCCTGTTCGGCGATCACGAAGTCGATCTTCGCACCCCGCTGCGGGATGGCATCCCGCTCGAGCCGTTTTTCCGCGACGCGCTCGCGGCTAAGCCAAAGGAGCATCAGCTGCTTGAGATGCGCGTTGGCGGTCTGCGTGCACTGTCTCAAGTTGGCGGCTGAGCATCCCGCGCAATTGAATCGGCTGTGATGCGCGGATAACTTTCGCGCACTCTTCAATACTTCCTACCAAAAATGGTCAACAAGATTACCGTGGTCGGCGCTGGCAACGTCGGTGCGACGACCGCGCAACGCATAGCAGAGAAAGAGCTGGCTCGTACTGTCGTCATGGTCGATGTCGTCGAGGGTATTCCCCAAGGCAAGGCGCTCGATCAGTGGGAGTCGGCCCCGATTGAAGGATTCGATTCGCGCGTCGTCGGCACCAACCGCTACGAGGAGACCCGCGACTCCGACATCGTCGTCATTACCGCCGGCATCGCTCGCAAGCCTGGCATGTCGCGCGACGACCTCCTCAATACCAACGCCGGCATCGTCAAGCAGGTTGCGGAGCAGATTCGCTCGTCTTCACCGAACGCGATTCTCATCGTCGTCTCGAATCCGCTCGACGTGATGTCTTACGTCGCGATGAAGGTAACCGGATTTCCACGTGAGCGAGTTCTGGGTATGGCGGGCGTGCTCGACACGGCGCGTTACCGCTCTTTCATCGCCGAGGAGCTCGACGTCTCGGTGCGCGACATTCAGGCGATGGTGCTCGGCGGCCACGGTGATACGATGGTGCCGCTGATCTCCTACACCAGCGTCAGTGGCATTCCGATCACCCAGCTGATGACGCAGGCGAAGCTCGATGCAATCGTCGACCGCACCCGCAGCGGCGGCGCCGAGATCGTGAAACATCTCAAGACCGGATCGGCCTACTATGCGCCTTCATCTGCGGCGGTGCAGATGTGCGAGGCGATCGTGAACGATCAAAAGCGCGTGCTCCCGTGCGCGGCGTGGCTCGAGGGGGAGTATGGAATGTCCGGCCTCTTCCTCGGCGTTCCCTGCAAGCTCGGTCGTGGTGGTCTCGAAAAAATCCTTGAAGTCGATCTCACGCGTGAGGAGCGGGATGCCCTGGCCAAGAGCGCAGCTGCGGTGCGCGAGCCAATGGGCGCGGTGAAGCTGTAAGACGCCGATGGGCCGGATCAGAGGGTTCTATGCGTCCATGGTCGGCAAGAAAGTCGTCATGGGCGTCACCGGTGTCATCGGCATCGGATTCGTCATCCTGCACTCGCTTGGCAACCTGCTGATTTTTCAGGGATCGACAGCGCTCAACGCGTATTCGCATTTCCTGAAGGCCAGCGCGGAGTTGTTGTGGGCGCTCAGGATAACGTTGATCGTCGCGGTCGTGCTGCATGTGATTGCTGCTTACCAGCTCACGCGACAGAGCAGAGCAGCGCGACCGATTGGCTACGTCAGACGCGAAGCGCAGGTGGCGACAATCGCGTCACGCACCATGCGCTGGGGCGGTGTGTTGCTGCTCATCTTCATTCCTTTGCACATCCTGCACTTCACGACTGGAACGATTCGTCCGGCGGCAGTCTTCAGTCACGAGGACGTCTACACAAACGTGGTGAGCAGCTTTCGGATCTGGTGGGTGACCTTGTTTTACGTCCTGGCGATGATCGCTCTCGGATTCCACCTGTTTCACGGCGCGTGGAGCTCGATGCGCAGCATTGGTGTCAGTCCGCCGAGTCCGCGGCCGCTGCATCGAAGACTGTCGCTGGTAATCGCAGTGTTCGTGTGGGCCGCCTTCACGGCGGTTCCGGTCGCGGTATTCACGGGGATCGTGCGATGAGTCTGGATCTCAACGCGCGCATTCCAACCGGCCCGATCGCGGAGAAGTGGAACAAGCACCGCTTCGAGATGAAGCTGGTGAACCCTGCCAACAAGCGTAAGAGCACCGTCATCGTCGTCGGCTCGGGACTCGCCGGCGCTGCCGGTGCAGCGTCGATGAGCGAGCTCGGCTACAACGTGAAGTGTTTCTGCTTCCAGGATTCACCGCGTCGCGCGCACAGCATTGCGGCGCAGGGCGGAATCAACGCCGCCAAGAATTATCAGAACGACGGCGATAGCGTCTACCGACTGTTCTACGACACGGTGAAGGGCGGCGACTTCCGCTCGCGTGAGGCGAACGTGTATCGACTCGCCGAGCTGAGCGTGAACATCATCGACCAGTGCGTGGCGCAGGGAGTGCCGTTCGCGCGCGAGTACGGCGGGCTATTGGCGAATCGTTCATTCGGTGGCGCACAGGTCTCGCGAACGTTCTACGCGCGCGGCCAGACCGGGCAGCAACTGTTGCTCGGCGCGTATCAGGCACTGGAAAAGCAGATCGTGCGCAAGGGCGTGACCATGTATCCGCGCACCGAGATGCTCGATCTGGTCGTTATCGATGGCAAGGCGCGCGGCATCGTGACGCGCAATCTCGTCACGGGACAAATCGAATCGCACGTCGCCGACGCGGTTGTGCTCGCAAGTGGTGGCTACGGCAACGTGTTCTTCCTCTCGACCAACGCGCAGGGCTCGAACGCGACGGCGATCTGGCGTGCGTACAAGCGCGGCGCCGCGTTCGCGAATCCGTGCTTTACCCAGATCCATCCGACGTGCATCCCGGTGAGCGGGGAGTATCAGTCGAAGCTCACGCTGATGAGCGAGTCGTTGCGCAACGATGGGCGAGTCTGGGTGCCGAAGAAACAGGGCGACAAGCGCGACCCGCGACGGATTCCGGAGAACGAGCGCGACTACTATCTGGAGCGCAAATACCCGAGCTTCGGCAATCTCGCCCCACGCGACATTGCTTCACGCGCTGCAAAGGAAGTCTGCGATGAAGGCCGCGGTGTCGGAGACAGCGGACTCGGTGTCTATCTCGATTTCAGTGACGCGATCAAGCGTCTGGGCGCGGAGGTAATCCGTGAGCGCTACGGAAACCTGTTCGAGATGTACGAGCGGATCACCGACGAGAACCCCTACGAAGTGCCGATGCGGATTTATCCGGCGGTGCACTACACGATGGGTGGGCTGTGGGTCGACTACAATCTGATGAGCACCATCGACGGATTGCACGTCACCGGTGAAGCGAATTTCTCGGATCACGGTGCTAACCGGCTGGGTGCCAGCGCGCTGATGCAGGGACTCGCCGACGGTTACTTCGTGATTCCGAATACCATCGGTAACTACCTCGCGTCGAACAAGCTGCCGAAGGTCGACGCCACCCACGCTGAGTTCAAGGCTGCCGAAGCGCAGGTCGCCGAGCGCACGAAACGACTGTTGGCGATCGACGGCAAGCGCACGGTGATGTCGTTCCACCGTGAACTGGGCAAGATCATGTGGGACTACTGCGGAATGGCGCGCAACGAGGCGGGCTTGCAGAAGGCGCTCGGCATGGTGCGCGATCTCCGCGGCGAATACTGGAAGAACGTCAATGTTCCGGGCAGCGACGCCGAGCTCAACCAGGCGCTGGAGAAGGCGGGGCGTGTCGCCGATTTCCTGGAGCTCGCCGAGCTGATGATTATCGATGCGTTGCATCGGAAGGAATCATGCGGCGCACACTTCCGCGAGGAGAGCCAGACTCCCGACGGCGAGGCGCTGCGCGACGACGAGAATTTTGCCTACGTCGCTGCGTGGGAATACGCGGGCGAGGGTAATCCGCCAATTCTGAACAAGGAGCCGCTGGTGTTCGAGAACGTGAAGTTCTCGCAGCGGAGTTACAAGTAATGCGATTCACGTTGCACGTGTGGCGGCAGGCAGGGCCCGATCAGCCGGGGAAGATGGTCCAGTACGAGGCGACCGATGTCAGTCCCGACATGTCGTTCCTCGAGATGCTGGACGTCGTCAACGAAGGACTGACGGAGCGTGGCGAAGTTCCGATCGCTTTCGATCACGATTGTCGCGAAGGCATTTGCGGCAGCTGCAGCCTGATGATCAACGGCGTGGCTCACGGTCCCATGAAGGGCACCGCGACCTGTCAGCTGCACATGCGCAGCTTCAAGGACGGCGCGACGATATACATCGAGCCGTGGCGCGCGCGCGCGTTTCCGGTGATCAAGGATCTCGCCGTCAATCGCTCGGCGCTCGACAGGATAATTCAGGCGGGTGGATTTATCACCGCTCCAACCGGCGGGGCGCAGGACGCGAATTCGATCCTGGTGCCGAAGGAGAGCGTCGACGCAGCAATGGACGCCGCGCAGTGCATCGGCTGTGGTGCGTGCGTCGCAGCCTGCCCGAATGCATCGGCTTCACTGTTCACCGCGGCCAAGATCACCCATTTGGGATTGCTGCCACAGGGGCAGCCCGAGCGTTATCGTCGGGCGCTGAGCATGGTCGAGCAAATGGATCTGGAGAACTTCGGCAGCTGCACGCTGCACGGCGAGTGTCAGGAAGCGTGTCCGAAGGAGATCAGCATCGACACCATCACGCGGATGAATCGCGATTTCATCCGGGCGGGAGTGCTCGGCACGCGACCATAGGAGTGGTCTGGTTGGTGCGATTGGATTGAGGCGTTCGGATTAAAAGGCCACACCGGCGGAGTTCGGATTGAGTGAGGGATTCGGATCTCCGCACGCCTCAATTAATCCGAACTCCGTTGATCTGGCAGGTTGATCCGGACGCCTCAATCTTCAATCCAAAACTTCAGTGCTTAGCGATACTCCAGACTCAGAGAAGACTCCGAGCGCGCTCAATGATCCAACGAGCGAGGCAAATCGTGGTGGGGCTGATGCGGTGAACGACACACCCGGAATCGCCGCGCATGGCACGACTCCGGGCTATCAGTTTGATATCGTCCGCCCGCAGGAAGAACCTGGAAGTGCGGGAAAAATCGTGTGGGCGGCGGTGGTCATCGCGATCGTGCTCATCCTCGCGTACGCCGTGCGGATGATGCGGTAGGAACTGGCGGGCACTCAGCCAGTTCCACCCACCGCGGTCGATCAGCCGGTTCCGCGGGGAATATCTCGCTCGTCGGCGTTGCGCCGATCGAGCTCGCGATGGAGGCGCGTCTTTTCGCTCTGCTTCTCGGCTTCGTCGTGTTGTTCGCGATCGCCGAATAGGCGTGGCTCGGCGTTGTGACGAGCGATGTGGTGTCGTGGCTCGTCACCAACTGCTGCTCCCGACTCGGCATCGGGGCCGTTTGCGTGCGAGTGCAGCTGCTCGATGAATCTGCTATGGGTCTTCGAGCCGTGCTGTCCCTCAGCGTGGTCCTGGGGGCCTTTCTGAATTCCGTCTTTATTCTGCATCAGGCTAGTTCCTCCCGAGAGTAGGTCCGTTCACTCAATAGGGGCAAGGTGAAGGCCACGTTACAGTCGCGGCAACGTTACACCCTGCTGCCCCTGATACTTTCCTTTTTTGTCTTTGTACGAGACCTCGGGTCCTTCTTCACCCTTGAAAAAGAGAACCTGAGCTATGCCTTCGTTGGCATAGATCTTCGCCGGCAGCGGCGTGGTATTGGAGATCTCGAGCGTCACGAACCCTTCCCACTCCGGCTCGAAAGGGGTGACGTTGGTTATGATGCCGCAACGCGCGTAGGTGGATTTCCCGACGGTGATGGTGACGACATCGCGCGGAATCCGGAAATATTCTACAGACCGGGCCAGCGCAAAGGAGTTCGGTGGCACGATGCAGACGTCACCCTCGAACTCAACAAAGGATTTTGGATCGAAATTCTTGGGGTCGACGATGGAATTCAGAACGTTGGTGAAGATTCTGAATTCGGGAGCGACCCTCATATCGTAGCCGTATGAGCTGACGCCATAGGAAATCACACCTGATCTGACCTGACTGCTCTCGAAGGGCTCGATCATCCCGTATTCCTTGGCCATGCGGGTGATCCAGCGATCCGATTGAATTGACATTTGCGGGAAGAGGGAAGCGGGAAGGGGGGAAGCGGGACGAGCCGGAAAGCTCCGAGGCGTATCCGCAGTGAGTGCGCAGTTCGCGCCTTTTCGACGCTGAATGTACGATTTTCGCTCTGTCGTTTCCACTTAGCCGAGCCGTTGAATTAGAACATCGTGCTCGGTAGATTCCGAAAATTGCACTAGTGAAATTTTTCACGAAGTCTGAGACGCCGTGTTTCGCGCCTATTTTCCGGTACTAATGCTGCTGGGTTTCGTGGCGATCAATGCGTTGGCGATCGTTGCAATCTCCGCACTGACAATTCGAGCGCGACCTACGCCGGTGAAGCAACAGGCGTACGAGTCGGGCGTGCCGACCCTCGGTGACGCCAGAGAACGCTTTTCCGTGCGTTTCTACCTCGTCGCGATCCTGTTCATCATCTTCGACATCGAAACGGTCTTCATGATTCCGTGGGCCGTCTACTACAAGCAGCTCTCTTGCTTCGTGCCGCTCGTAAACGGCGCCTGCCCCGTTGGAAACATTTCGTTCTTTGGGCTCGGTGAGATGTTGGTATTCATGGTGATTCTTTTGGTTGGATTTCTTTACGTCTGGAAGAAGGGAGCGCTGCAATGGGATTGAGCGCTCCCTCTGAGCATCGCACAGTCGACTACGCGCCCGAATCGCAGGAAGGCTGGGTCGCGACTCGACTCGATTTTCTGGTCAACTGGGCGCGCGCGAACTCGCTGTGGCCGATGCCGTTCGGCACCGCCTGCTGCGCAATCGAGTTCATGGCGACCGCCGCCAGCGATTTCGATCTCGCCCGATTTGGAATGGAGCGGATGAGCTTCTCACCGCGCCAGGCCGACGTATTGATCTGTGCCGGTCGGGTTCCGTTCAAGCTCGCGCCGATCCTTCGCCGCATCTGGCAGCAGATGCCACAGCCGAAGTGGTGCATCTCGATGGGCGCCTGCGCGTCCACCGGTGGAATGTTCGACAACTACGCGGTGGTGCAGGGAATCGACACGATCATCCCGGTCGATGTCTACGTCCCGGGCTGTCCGCCGCGCCCGGAAGCACTGCTCTACGGCATCCGGATGCTCCAGGAAAAAGTGAAAAACGAGCGCGCTGCCGACAAAGGAACGCGCGACGAGATGGAGCCGGACCCGAAGTCGCAGCTCTACATCCCGCCGTCGGTCATCGATGAATTGGCGGAGCCCTTCGGCAACTCGGTGAACCAGACCCGCTCCGGCCTGTGAGTCGTTTCGAGATTCTTCGCACCGGACGCGCAGCATCGGGTGGACAACCGTCGACCTCAAAGACGGTGAGTCACCGAGATGGCGAGCCGAATCCGTCGGCAGCTGCGCTCGCCGAGAAGTTCGGCAACGCGGTGAAGCGGCGTGAGGTGATTTGGGGAGAGACCACTGTTTACGTCGATCCCGCGTCGGTCCACGACATGATTCGCTGGCTGCACGACGATCAGTCGCAGCAATACGATTTTCTCTCCGACGTCACCGCGGTCGAATACCGCGATCCGGAAGTGCCGATCGAAGTCGTCTGGCATTTACGCTCGCTGCCGTATCGCCGCTTTCTGCGGGTGAAAGTCCAGCTGCCCAAAGGACAGCCCCTCGAAGTCGACAGCGTTTGGGATATCTATCGCACCGCCGATTGGCTGGAGCGTGAGTGCTACGACATGTTCGGCATCAAGTTTCGCGGCCATCCGGACCTGCGCCGGATTCTGATGTGGGAGCAGTACAAGGAAGGATTCCCGCTGCGCAAGGATTTCCCGCTTCGCGGTCGCTTCAGTCGTTCCGAGCAATTGCGTCAATCGCTCGCCCAGAATCCCGAAGCGCGTTACTCGATGGAAGAGCTCACCATCGCCGACGCGTTCGCCGAGCTGCCCGAGGATATGAAGCATCGCCTGAGCCAGGGCGAGAGGACGGGCGAGTAATGGCCGAGAGACGAACGGTCGTTGCCGAGCTCTCGACTACCGGAGTTGATGCTCAAGGTCGGCCGCAACGGGTGCCGATTCTTACCGACGATGGCGGCGGACTCGCTCTCAAAGCGCCGCCGGCGCTGGAGCCAGAGCTCGAAGGCGAGCACATGCTCATCAACATCGGGCCACAGCATCCCGCGACTCACGGCGTGTTGCGGCTGGTGCTCGAGCTCGATGGTGAAACCGTCGTTCGCTGCATTCCGCACATCGGCTACCTGCACTGCGGCTTCGAGAAGATCGGGGAATACCGTCAGTACAATCAGATCATTCCGTGGACTGACCGCGAAGATTATCTGAACTCGATCGGTAACAACGTCGCGTTCGCGCTTGGCGCCGAGCGACTGTTCGGGATCGAGATCACCGAGCGCTGCAAAGTCCTGCGCGTGATTGCGTCCGAGCTGTCGCGCATCATGTCGCACCTGGTCTGGCTCGGCACTTTCTGCATCGACATCGGCGCGTTCACGCCATTCCTGTGGGCGTTCCAGCGCCGCGAAGAGATCTATCGCCTGCTCGAGAAGTGGATCGGCGCACGCCTGACGACGTCGGCAACCAGAGTTGGTGGCATGGCGGCCGATATCCCGAGCGGGTGGATGGACGGACTGCGCCAGTTCGTGCGCACCTTTCCGCACACCCTCGACGAAATCGATCGCGTGCTGACCAAGAATGCGATCTGGGTCGGCCGCACCGTCGGACTCGGCGTGATGTCGCCAGACGAAGCCATCAACTGGGGATTGTCGGGTCCGATGCTGCGCGCGTCGGGGGTTGACTACGATGTGCGCAAGGATTTCCCGTATCTCGACTACGAGACCTACGACTTCGAAGTGCCGGTCGGGACCAATGGTGACGTCTACGATCGCTACCTGGTGAGATTCGAGGAGATGCGCCAGTCGACGCGGATTCTCGCCCAGGCCGCAGACCGTCTGCCTGACGGACCGGTGAACATCGATGATCCCCGCATCATCCTGCCACCGAAATCCAAAGCGACGAGTGAGATGGAGTCGATGATCCATCACTTCAAGGTCGTGATGGAAGGCCCACGTCCGCCGATCGGCGAATCGTATTTCGCGGTCGAGAGCCCCAAGGGAGAGAAGGGCTACTATATGGTATCGGACGGCACGGCGAAGCCTGTGCGCTGGAGAATCCGTCCGCCGTCGTTCGTGAATCTGTCGGCAATTCCGAAGATGGTCGAAGGCCATCTGCTCTCCGACGTGATCGCGATCAACGCCAGCATTGACATCGTAATGGGAGAGATCGATCGGTGACGCCTGATCTCGTTGGCGGACTCGAGTCTCCTGATTACGCGTCGCACGATCGCGCGGGACACGGGCCGTACGTACCGGTTTTCACCGGAGACGTGCGTAAGGAGCTCGATGAGCTTCTCACGCGTTATCCGAACAAGATGGCGGCACTTCTTCCCGCGCTCTGGATCGTGCAGCGCGTGCGTGGCTGGGTGCCGGAGGAAGGGATGGCCGAAGTCGCGGAGCTGCTCGATCTGACGCCGGCCTACGTGAAAGGTGTGGTGACGTTCTACACCATGTATCACCAGCATCCGGTCGGCAAATACTTCATCCAGGTTTGCACGACCTCGCCATGTGGGATCTGCGGCGCTGAAGATGTGGTGAAGGCATTTCTCCGGCACACCAACACCGGTGAGCTCGGTGTCACTTCTCCCGATGGCAAATTCACGGTGATCGAAGTCGAATGCCTCGGTGCGTGTGGCTTTGCGACGCCGGTGATGGTGAACGAGGAATTCATCGAGTCGATGACGCCGGACAAGGTTCCTGACCTTCTCGCACGACTGACATAGAAATGGGCTTTCCGCACCCGTCACATCCACGCGAAACTCCAGTGTTGTCGAAGTATTTCGGCGACGCTGAAGCGCGCACCCTCGATGGCTGGAAGAAGCGCGGCGGTTACAAAGCGCTCGAGAAAGCGCTGGGCATGGCGCCCGCCGACATCGTAAACGTCGTCAAAGAATCAGGATTGCGCGGCCGTGGCGGCGCTGGCTTCCCGACCGGCATGAAGTGGTCGTTCATGAAGCCGGGCGACGGCAAGCCGCACTATCTCTGCTGCAACGCCGACGAATCCGAGCCGGGGACCTTCAAGGATCGCGAGCTGATGCGCTGGACGCCGCACGCTCTCGTCGAAGGCTGCGCGATCGGCGCTTATGCGATTGGCGCCGAGACGGCGTACATCTACATCCGCGGCGAATTCACCGAGCCTCTCTATTGGATGGAGAAGGCGGTGAAGGAAGCCTACGCGGCCGGCATCATCGGGAAGAACGCGATGGGCACTGGCAAGCGCATCGACGTGCACGTGCACAAAGGTGCCGGCGCTTACATTTGCGGCGAAGAAACGGCGCTCATGAATTCGCTCGAAGGTCGCCGCGGCAACCCGCGCATCAAGCCGCCGTTTCCGGCAGTCTCGGGCGTGTTCGGAATGCCGACGACCATCAACAACGTCGAGACGTTGATCGCATCAGCGCCGATCCTGCTCAACGGCGCAGACTGGTACAAGAAGATGTCGCTCTCCAATCCGAAGAGCACTGGCACCAAGCTCTTTTCGGTTTGTGGCAACGTCGTTCGCCCGGGCACTTACGAAGTCGTGATGGGATTCCCGTTCCGCGAATTCCTCTACGACCTCTGCGGTGGGCCGCTCCACGGCCGAAAGTTCAAGGCAGTGATTCCTGGCGGCGCATCGGTTCCGATTCAAACGATGGAAGAAGCCGAGGCGACGCTGATGGATTACGAGGGATTCGTTGAGAAAGGATCGATGCTCGGCTCCGGCGGCGTTATCGTGATCGACGATGCGCAGCCGATGGTGACGGTTATCGCTCGCATCGCCCGCTTCTTCGCTCACGAGAGCTGCGCCCAGTGCACTCAATGTCGCGAAGGAACGGCGTGGACGACCAAGATCCTCGAGCGCATTCGCGACGGCGAGGGCACCATGGAAGATCTCGACACTCTGCTGGACATCGCCGAGCAGATGACGGGCAAGACCATCTGCGTACTAAGTGATTCGTGCGCGGTGCCGGTGGTGTCTGGCATCAAGAAGTTCCGCAACGAATTCGAGGCGCTGATTCAGGGCCGCCGGTTCCACCCCGTTACCGCGGCGGTGGCATAATGGCCGAGCAGAAAATGGTGAACCTCACCATCGAGGGCCGGCAGGTATCGGTGCCCGAAGGCACGACGATTCTCGAGGCAGCAAAGACCGTCGGGGTTCTGATCCCGCACTACTGTTATCACCCCGGACTGCCGGTAGCGGGCGTCTGCCGGATGTGCCTGGTCGATGTCGAGAAGGCGCCCAAGCTCGCACCATCGTGTGCTACCACGGTTGCCGAAGGTCAGGTCGTCCACGTGCACACCGAGAAGGCGCTCGACGCGCGACAGGGTGTGCTCGAGATGCTGCTCATCAATCACCCTCTCGATTGCCCGATCTGCGATCAGTCCGGTGAGTGTGAGCTGCAGGACTACACCTATCAAGAAGGTCGCGCGGATTCGCGCTATCGCGAGCCGAAGCGCTTCAACCCCGCAGAGGATTTTGGCGGGGACGTCATGTACGTCCCGAACCGCTGCATCCTTTGCACGCGTTGCGTCCGCTTCATGGACGACGTTGCGAACGATCCGGTGTTGAACGTCAGCGAGCGCGGCGATCGTGCGGTGATCGGGAAGTTCGAAGGCCAGGACATGACCCACCCGTGGGCAGCCAACGTCATCGATCTCTGCCCGGTGGGCGCGCTGCTCTCCAAAGATTTTCTCAACAAGGCCCGCGCATGGGAGCTCGATCGCGCGGCGTCGATCTGCCCCAACTGCACTCAGGGCTGCAACGTCATCATGGAGACGCGCGAAAACCAGATCGTGCGCATGCGCCCGCGTCCGAACGAGAACGTCAACGCGTTCTTCATGTGCGACTGGGGACGTCTCAACTATCGCTGGATGAACGAGAAGAATCGTGTCGAGCAGCCGATGGTGCGCGGCACCAACGGTCTCGTTCCGACGAGCTGGGAAGGTGCTATTACTGCCGCCGCACGTCTGCTGAGCGGCAAAAAGGCGTTCGTAGCCGCGTCGCCCATGCTTTCGAACGAAGCGTTGTTCCTGCTTACTCAATTGATGCAGGGCGGGAGTGGCGCGTTCCGGGTACAGGAAGGTGACGAAGCGCCGCTACCCGGCGTGAAGGATCTCGCGCTGCGCCGCGAGCGCGCTGCCAACGTCTACGGCGCTGAGACACTCGGCTTCAAGAAAACCAAAGATCTCCTCGGTGGACTGGGCCAGGGTGATGTGCTCGTGGTCGCCGGTGAGGATCTCGACGGAATTGATGCCTCCGCGATCTCGAAGGCGAGTGCAGTCATCGTGATCAGCCCAGTGCTGCCGGAAGCTGCGCGGAACGCCGCTGTCGTACTCCCGATCGCGAATTTCTCGGAAGAAGAGGGAACCGTTACGAATTTGCGTGGGCGAGTGCAACGCTTCACTCAGGCGCGTCAGGCTCCCGGTGAAACCAGGCCGAGCTGGCTCGTACTCGGCGATTTGCTCGGCGCGATGGGCAAGCAGAGCAGCTTCTTCCTCCCATCGGACGTCTTCGCGCAGCTGGCCAGAACCAACAAGTCATTCGCCGGCCTCTCCTACGACACGATCGGTCTCAAGGGACTGCCGGTCGTCGACGCACCATCGAATGGACAGAACGCGCCGATCGCTGTAGGTGCACGATGATCGGCACGCCAATCTTCGCACTGCTCCAGGTGCCAATCGATCCCAACAACACTCCGGTGAGTGGGATGCCGTTCTTCCTCTTCACCGTTTTGAAGCTGCTGATCATTTTCACCATTTACATGGTCGGCGTCGCGATGCTGACACTCGCCGAGCGGAAGATTTCGGCGTGGATTCAGGATCGTCACGGACCGAATCGTGTTGGAAAGGGCTGGCTCCAGCCGGCTGCGGACGGTCTCAAGAATTTCATGAAGGAAGAGACGATGCCAGCCGGCGTGAACAAGGTGTTGTTCGTGCTGGCGCCGATGATGGCGTTCATTCCTGCGATGACTGCGTGGTGCGTGATACCCTTCGGCGCGCCGATCGCCACGCGCTGGGGCAGGGTCGATCTGGTCGTCGCCGATCTTCCCGTGGGATTCCTCTTCATCCTCGCCATCACTTCGCTTGGCGTTTACGGGATCGTGCTCGCCGGCTGGTCCTCGAACAACAAGTACGCTCTGCTCGGCGGCCTGCGCTCGAGCGCGCAGATGGTGTCGTACGAGATCTCGATGGGCATGTCGACGATTCCGGTGCTGCTGCTCGCCGGCAACGTCAGCCTCAACGCGATCATTACGCAGCAGGCGTGGGGCGGGTGGAACGTCGTCAATCTCACCGTCGCGTTTTTCATCTTCCTCGTTGCCGCGTTCGCCGAGACCAATCGACTTCCGTTCGACTTGCCTGAGGCGGAGTCCGAGCTGATCGCCGGTTACCACACCGAATACAGCGCGATGAAGTTCTCGCTCTTTTTCATCGCCGAGTACGCGAGCATGGTGACCGCGAGCGCTCTGATGGCGACGCTGTTCTTCGGCGGGTGGGACGTGCCGTTCACGGCGCGCGACAACATCGGCCCATACTCGGGATGGCTGTCCCTGCTTTCGATCTTCATCATGCTGGCGAAGATTCTGTTCTTCCTGTTCCTGTACATGTGGGTGCGCTGGACGCTGCCGCGCTTCCGCTATGACCAGCTGATGTCGCTTGGCTGGAAGTTCATGTTGCCACTGGCGCTCGTTTACATCGTGCTGATCGGCGCGGTGCTACTCGGTCTCAGTGCAGCCGGTATCGGTCAGGGCATGCTGCAGGCGGCGATTCTGGGCAGTGTCAACATCGTGTTCATCATCGTGCTGTTCGCGATACTCGATCGCGGACGGATCATCAGTCCCGCTTACGGCCGAATGTCGGCGCGCGAGCTCGAGCGCCTGCGCGCTCTCGATCGGCGTCGTGAAATGTTCGCCGCGGCGGGAGGAAATCGCTAATGGCAATCAACGTCAAAGTCGTCGAAAGACCGACGGAAGATGTCAGCTACATCCGTGCGGCGCTGAAGGGCATGGCGCTGACGGTGAAGCATCTCTTCGATGTGAATGGTCGCGTGACGACTCAGTACCCTGAAGAGAAGTCGCCGATCTCACCGCGCTGGCGCGGCACCCATCGGATGTTGACTACCGAGACGGGCAAGGCACGCTGCGTTGCGTGCGGATTGTGCCCGACGGTGTGTCCTGCGAACTGCATCAAGCTGGTGCCGGGCGAGGACGAGGAAGGGAATCGCTATCCACTCGTTTTCGAGATCGACGAATTTCGCTGCATTTTCTGCGGCTACTGCCAGGAAGTTTGTCCCGAAGAAGCGATTCACGTCGGCAGACACTACGAGAATTCCGAGTACAGTCGTCAGGGATTCGTTTACGATTTGCAGCGCCTGATGGATCAGACGCATCCCGTCTGCGAGATGTGGGACCCCGAAGATCCGAAAGGTCAGTAATGGAGCCGCACTACCCGCTCTTCTACGTCTTCCACTTCTATCTGTTCGGCGTGATCGCGCTGGCCTCGGCGATCGCGTTCGTCACGCGCAAGAGCCCAGTCGCCGCTGCACTGTGGCTGGTCAACACAATGTTCGCGCTCGCCGCGCTCTACGTCATGCTCGATGCGCAATTCATCGGCGTGATGCAGGTGCTGGTGTACGCCGGCGCGATCATGGTGGTGTTTCTGTTCGTGGTGATGCTGCTCAACCTCGGCCATCCGTCGGAGATTGCCGACACGCGCGGGATCTGGTGGAAGCTGGCAGCGGGAGCGATCGGGCTCGGTCTGCTCAGCGAGATCATGATCATTCTGCGCGCGAAGCTGCCACAGGAGCTGGTAGTACCTCGCGACTTTGGCGAGCAGCAGCTGCAAAAGCTCAATGCGGTCGGAGTGATCGCTGATCCCCTGTTCAAGGACTATCTACTCGCGTTCGAGCTGACGAGCGTGCTGCTGCTGGTGGCGATTGCGGGAGCAGTCGTACTGGGTCGCAGCAGGGAGAGGATCGCCGGTGCTCGCTGAGTCTCTCTTCTTTACCGCCGCGCTGTTCATCATCGGCGTGATCGGCGTGCTCATTCATCGCAACGCGATCATCATCTTCATGTGTGTCGAGCTGATGCTGACGGCGGTGAACCTCACGTTCGTCGCGTTCTCGCGCTACTACGGCGCGGCGGGACAGGTCTTCGTAGTGTTCGTGATGACTGTTTCCGCAGCTGAGGCTGCCGTTGGACTCGCGATCATCATCGCGATCTTCCGCCATCGACAGACGGTCGATCTCAAGAACATCAACCTCCTGCGTGGATGATGCTACTTCAGGCCGTAGCGACCGCGACGCATCCACTCTCCGGCTCGGTCGCAGAGTGGGTTTGGCTGTTGCCGGTGCTACCGTTGATTGGATTCGTGATCAATGGATTGCTGTCTCTGAACAGCGCGCATTTCGGTCCGACGGATCCGAGCACCGCCGGTCATCATCCGCACTCGCAGAGCGCTGCGGAGGCGCCCGCGATCTCCCACGCCGAGGAAGCAGGCGCGGTCGGCGATGACCATCACGCGGTAAAGCGGCACCGATTCGCGGGCCTCGTCAGCATCATCGGCCCGGGCGTGTTGATCCTCGCCTTCGCGCTCGCGGTGATGATCTGGCAGGCGATGGTCGGCGCGCATCCAACGACGCCGTTCATCCAACGCTACTTCAGCTGGATGCCGGTTGGCGACCTCCAGATCGACGCCGCGTTCCAGCTCGATCAGCTGTCGATGGTGATGGTGCTCGTGATTACCGGGGTCGGAGCACTGATTCACATCTTCAGCGTCGGCTACATGCAGGACGATCCAGGTTATCCGAGATACTTCGCGTATCTCAACCTGTTCGTGTTCTTCATGCTGATGCTGGTGCTGGGCGCCAACTATCCGATTCTGTTCATCGGCTGGGAAGGTGTCGGACTCTGCTCGTATCTGTTGATCGGGTTCTGGTTCAATGACAAGGCCAACGCCGACGCGGGAAAGAAGGCATTCATCGTCAACCGCATCGGTGACTTCGGATTCCTGGTCGCGATGTTTATGCTGTTTGCGAACATCGGCGTGTTGGATTTCGTTGGCTTAAACGCGCATGCCGGTGAGTTGGCGACTAACGGCGGGCTGGTGACCGCGATCTGCCTGTTCATGTTCCTCGGCTGCACAGGAAAGAGCGCGCAGATCCCGTTGTATATCTGGCTGCCCGACGCGATGGCTGGTCCAACTCCGGTCTCCGCGTTGATCCACGCCGCGACCATGGTCACTGCCGGCGTCTATCTGATCGCGCGCAGCGCGGTGTTGTTCTCGCTCTCGCCGGTTGCGTCGCTGACGGTTGCCGTTGTCGGTGCGCTGACCGCCATCTTTGCCGCGACGATCGGCCTCAAGCAGTGGGACATCAAGAAAGTCCTGGCGTATTCGACGATCTCGCAGCTCGGATACATGTTCGTCGGTGTCGGTGTCGGCGCGTACGTCGCGGGCATGTTCCACCTCGTGACCCACGCCTTCTTCAAGGCGCTGCTATTTCTTGGCTCCGGCTCGGTGATCTATGCCATGCACGCGGCGTATCACGCGACCGGAAGCCACGAGGATGCGCAAGACATGCGCAACATGGGCGGGCTGCGTCGCTATCTGCCGGTCACGTTCGTGTTGATGTGGATTGCGACGCTGGCGATTTCGGGGATTCCGCCGTTCGCCGGATTCTTCTCGAAGGACGAGATCCTCGGCTCGGTGTTCGCGCGCGCGCAGGGATCGACGCTCGCGTCGGCGAGCTGGCTGGGAATCCCCGGCAACTATTTGCTGTACGCGATCTACGCAATCGGATTGGCGGCGGCGTTCATGACCGCGGTGTACATGACGCGGATGATGCTCTACACCTTCCACGGTCCGAACCGCACTGGACAACGCGAAGCAGAGAATCTGGGCGAAGCGCCGTGGGTCATGACTGGCCCGCTGGTGGTGCTCGGCATCCTCACGATCTTCGGCGGCTGGCTCAATCTGCCGGCGATCGTCACTGAGTACGTTCCGCTCGGTCCCGGCCAGGTGCTCGAGCATTGGCTGGAGCCGGTGGTCGGCGCGCCGACCGAGCACATCATCGCTGGTGCGCCGCAGACGCCGGCGACCACCGAAGAATTTCTGATCGGCGCGGCGGTGATTATCGCTGTCGTCGGTATTCTGTTCGCCTGGCTCCGGCTCAAGCCCGACCGTCTACCTACGGCGCGCGAAGCAGTGCCCGAAACCGGGTTCGAAAAAGTCGTTGCGCACAAGTATTACGTGGACGAGGGGCTTGACCGCGCGATCGTCACGCCGACCTATGCAGCGTCGCGAAACTTCCTCTGGCGCATCATCGACAACGGCTTGATCGATGGTTTCTTCGTCAACGGCAGCGCTGCCCTGGCGCGCGGGTTCGGTTGGGTTGGATCGCGTCTGCAGTCCGGTAACGTCGGGATTTACGCGTGGGTTCTCGTCGTCGGAGTGCTGGCAATGCTCGGCGCGCTGACGCTTCACAGATAGATCATGGCCGCCTTTCTCGATTCGATAGGCTACAACAACTGGGTACTGCCGGCGCTGCTGATCATTCCATTGATCGGCTCGATTCTGGTATTGCTGGCGCCTGTCCGAACCACCGACGGCACCGGTGTCGAGAGTCCAGCCGCGCGGCAGATCGCGTTCTGGCTGTTCATTCTCGAATTCATCGTCTCGCTCGGTCTTTGGTGGTCGTTCAATCCGAGCAATACCGGATGGCAGGCATCCGTCGACTTACCGTGGATTCCGTCGTGGGGCGTTCGCTTCACGCTCGGCATCGACGGCATCGCGCTGATGATGATTCTGCTCACCACCTTCATCATGCCGTTGTCGGTGCTGGGGAGCTGGACGAGCATCCGCACCAAGACACGCAGCTATTACGCGCTGCTGCTGATTCTCACCAGCGGCATGCTCGGCGTGTTCCTGGCGCGCGACCTTTTCCTGTTCTACGTGTTCTGGGAAGTGATGCTGGTGCCGATGTACTTCATCATCGGTATCTGGGGAGGCGAACGGCGCATCTACGCCAGCATCAAGTTCTTCATCTACACCTTCCTGCCGTCGTTGCTGATGCTGGTGGCGATCATCTACATGGGTCTCCAGCTGCGCGGTCAGACCGGCACTCCCGACTTCAGTTACGATCTTCTGCTGGCGGCGGGGACGTTGAGCAGCCGCGCGGCGCTCTGGCTGTTCGCGGCATTCGCATTCGCGTTCGCGGTGAAAGTGCCGATGTTTCCGTTCCATACGTGGCTGCCCGACGCGCACGTGGAGGCGCCGACGGCCGGCTCGGTCATTCTTGCCGGCATCATGCTGAAAATGGGGACATTCGGCTTCCTGCGATTTGCGCTGCCGCTATTCCCGGGTGCGGCGATGAATCCGACGGTGAGATTGATAATTCTCATCCTCGCGGTGATTGGAATCATCTACGGCGCGCTGGTGGCAATGGTCCAGCCAGACTTCAAGAAGCTCGTCGCGTATTCGTCCGTCAGTCACCTCGGTTTCGTGATGCTCGGCATCTTCGCGCTCACCTTGCAAAGTGTGCAGGGCGCGTTGATGGTGATGATCAACCACGGTATCTCGACCGGCGCCTTGTTCCTTCTTGTCGGCATCATTTACGAGCGCCGTCACACCCGTCTCATCGATTCATACGGTGGCATCGCGCGTGTCGTGCCGATGTTCGCGGCGATGCTGACCTTCGTGTCGCTCAGCAGCATCGGTCTGCCTGGCACTAACGGATTCGTCGGCGAATTTCTGGTACTCATTGGGTCCTTCCGCACTTATCCCGTGCTGGCGGTGATTGCGGCGACCGGTGTGATCTTCGCGGCCGCGTATCTGCTGTGGGCGATCCAGCGGATTCTGTTCAATCCGCTCGACAAACCCGAGAACACCCACGTGCCCGACCTGAATCGTCGAGAGCTGGCGCTGTTGCTGCCGCTCATCGCAGCGATCATCTGGCTCGGCGTTTATCCCGCGCCGGTGCTTCGTCGCATGGAAGGCTCCGCGCAGCTGCTGGTCAATCGCGTTACGGGCACGGCTGGTAACGTCGCCGCCATCAACGCGAGCGAGGTCGGGCGATGAGATTCGATCTGCTGCAGCCGGCGCAGCTGAGCGGGGCGCTCGGCCCCGATCTGGTTTTGATGGGCGGCGCGATGCTACTGCTCCTCTGGGCGGGATGGCGTCGCGAGAGCAACGAGCATCAGCGCAATGTCGGCATCCTGAGCATCGTGCTCTGCGTCATCACGATGATCGTCGTCGGCTATTATGCGTACGAAGGCTACACCTCGAGCAACGGCGTCATCGCCGTAGACAACTTCCGCTGGGCAGCTGACGAGATTTTCCTGATCGCGACCATTGGTACGATCGCGATGTCCCTCGACTACAACGCCCGCGAAGGAATAACCGCAGGGGAGTCTCACGTCCTGCTGCTCTTGTCGACGTCGGGAATGATGATTCTCGCCGCCGCGCGCGATCTCATCATCGTCTTCCTGGGCATCGAGCTGATGTCGATCGCGATCTACGTGCTGGCGGGGCTCAATCGCCGGCGCGAGAGATCCGCCGAGGGCGCGATCAAGTATTTCCTGCTCGGCGCATTCTCGACGGCATTCCTGCTCTACGGAATTGCGCTCGTCTATGGAGCGACGGGAGCGACTAACTTCGTCGCCATCAGAAGCAACATTGTTCGCTTCGACCTGGCGCAGAATGGACTGTTGCTCGTCGGCGTCGCGCTCCTTCTGGTCGGCTTTGGTTTCAAGGTGGCGGCAGCGCCGTTCCACATGTGGGCGCCCGATGTCTACGAGGGTGCGCCGACACCGATAACCGCGTACATGGCTGCTGCAGTGAAGGCCGCAGCGTTCGCCGCGTTCTTCAGGCTGTGGCTCGAGGCGTTCCCGACGCTGCTCGCCAATTGGCACACCGCGGTGTGGTGGCTTGCGGTCGTCACGATGGTTGTTGGCAACGTCGTCGCACTCTCACAGCGGAACATCAAGCGCCTGCTCGCGTACTCGAGCATCGCCCACGCCGGTTACATTCTCGTCGCGCTCGTCGCCGGCACGACCTTCGGCAGCTCGGCGTTCATGTTCTACCTCTTCGCGTACACTCTGGCGACGCTCGGGGCCTTTGCGGTGATCGTCGCGCTCGGTCGTTCCGGCGAAGACAACATGAGTGTCGAGGAGTACGCTGGCTTGTGGCAGGTGCGGCCCGGACTCGCGATCGCGATGGCGGTGTTCATGCTCGCTCTGCTCGGTTTCCCGATCTTTGGTGGCATTGGTTTCTTCGCCAAGTGGTACGTGCTACAGGCGGCGCTTCAGGCCCCGTACCCGCAGACGAAGCTCGCCATCTGGCTTGTCGTCACCAGCGTCGTCAGCGCAGGCTACTACCTCTACGTCGTGATGGTGATGTTCATGAAGCCGCGCGCGACGACCGCCATGCTGCCGGAGCGTGCAGGTGGCTGGACGCGTACAGTCGTATGGGCTTCGGTAGTCATCATTCTGGTTTTTGGATTGTTCCCGGACGCTATCGTTTCATTCACGCAGCGTAGCGCGCCGGTTGTGAGCCGAGATATCGCGCTACAGCCACGGTAGGCACCGTGGCGCTCACCCGGAACATCTTCCGTGAGTACGACATTCGGGGCGTCACGGGCAAGGATCTCACGCCCGATGTCGCTGCCGCCCTTGCCGGCGCGTACGCGGCTTTCCTCGCTGAGAAAGGTGTAAAGGGCGCGGTCGCCGTCGGTCGTGACAATCGACCGAGCGGTGAAGCGCTGCACGACGCTCTCGTGGACGGTTTGGTGAAGGCCGGTATCGATGTCGTGGACATTGGTGTCGTGCCAACTCCGCTCGCCTACTGGTCACAGCACAAGCTCGACGTCGTTGGCGGAATTCAAATCACGGGCTCTCACAATCCACCGGAGTACAACGGATTCAAGCTCGGCCTGGCGCGCAGCTCGATCTACGGCGCTGACATTCAGCATCTCTACGATCTCGCGGCCGCCGGCAGATTCCCGCGTGGGCAGGGCAAGATTCGGCAAGAAAACGTCATTCCCGGTTACGTCGACGACATCGCCGGCCGTATCGGCAAGCTGTCTCGTGAGCTCAAGGTTGTGCTCGACTGCGGCAATGGCGCCGGCTCGCTGGTAGTCCCGGAGCTCTTTCCGCGACTCGGGCTCGAGCCGACGTACTTGTTTTGCGAGAGCGACGGCAGGTTTCCGAATCACCACCCTGATCCAACGGTCCCGAAGAATCTTCAGGACCTTATCAAGACGGTGAAGAAGGAAAAGGCTGACATTGGCATCGCGTTCGACGGCGATGCCGATCGGATCGGGGTCATCGACGCCAATGGAGAGATCATCTGGGGCGACTACCTGCTGATTCTTTACGCGCGCGATGCGCTGGCGCGCACCGGAAAAGGGCAGTCGATCGTATTCGACGTCAAAGCGTCGCAGGCCCTTCCCGAAGCGGTTGAGAAAGCCGGAGGTGTTCCGATCATGTGGAAGACCGGGCACTCGTTGATGGAAGAGAAGATTCACGAGACTCACGCCCCTGTCGGCGGCGAGATGTCGGGCCACATGTTTTTCTCTGAGGGCTTCTATGGCTTTGACGATGCGCTTTATGGTGCCGCGCGTTTGCTGAGGATCGTTGCCGACTCCGGCAGCGGCGTCCACGAGCTGCTGGCTGACGTTCCGCGCTTTGTCTCGACGCCGGAGATTCGGGTCGACTGCGCGGACGAAAAAAAGTTCGGTATTGTCGAGCATGCGCGCAAATACTTTGCAACCAGGAACAAGGTGATCACGGTCGATGGGGTGCGCGTTTTATTCGGCGATGGATGGGGCCTGATCCGCGCATCGAATACCCAGCCGGTGATCGTGATGCGGTTCGAAGCGCGCACCCAGCAGCAGCTCGAGAAAATCCAGGACGAAATGCAGAGCTGGCTGCGCTCGCAGGGCGTGCAGGTGTGACGGCACTGAACCGCAGACGCCTCTTCATCGGGGTCGTCGTCGCGGCCGCGGCGCTCGTTGGCGGACGTGTCTTGTCCGCGATCTACGCTGACTACTCGTGGTACGCCGCCCACGGCGCGAGCCCGCTCTGGAACGAGCGCGCGGGAGACTCCCTGCTGATAGACGGACTCGGCTTCACGCTCGCCATCGTGATTGCCTTCGTAAATCTGTCCGCGCTCGGCCGCAGCATCGGCCTGCTTACGCTGCCGAGGCGGCTCGCCAACGTCGAGTTCGGCGAAGCGGTTCCGCGTCGCTACATCGATCGCTTCGCGTTTGTGCTGGCGGTGGTAATCGCAGCCGCCGTCACTGCCGCGCTGCCACAATGGACGTCACTCGCGCTGGCAAAGCTCAACGTCAGCTTCCGCGAGAGCGATCCCTACTTTCAGCACGACCTTTCGTTTTACACGACCTGGCTACCGTTCGAGAAAGCGACCTACGCCTGGGCGATGCTCTTGATCGTCGTCGTCTCCGTGCTCGTCGTCCTGCTGTATTCGCTGACGCCCGGGCTGCGCTGGGAGCGCGCTGGACTGCGGATGAGCGCGCATGTGCGACGGCACTTGAGTGTGCTGGCAGCCCTGCTGCTGCTGATCACGATGTGGAGCTACCGCCTGCAGTCGTACGATCTGCTGATCAACGGCAGCGGTGAGGAAGGCGTGTTCTCCTACATCGATCATCAGTGGATCCTGCCCGGGTTACTGTTGCTGTCGATCGCCACTGCTGCTGCCGCGATCACAGTGCTGCTCAGTGGTTGGACCGGGCAATTGCGTACGAGCTTTGTGGCGGTGACGGTGGTAGTGGTGCTGTCGGTGAGCGTCCAGGAGATCATCCCGCTCCTCGTCCGTCGGTTCACCCCGGCCGACGCCCAGATTGTGCGCGAGCGGCCGTACGCGGCGACGAGAAATGACTTCAACCGGCGTGCATACGGTCAGAACGCCGCGCTCTACGACACACTGCGGAAATCTGCCGTCTCGGCTGTGCTCGACAGTGTCGTCACCAGCGCCGCCGGCCGACAGCTGCTGCGACAGGATTCACTGGTGTATCC
Source organism: Gemmatimonadaceae bacterium (assembly GCA_035718845.1). GTDB lineage: Bacteria > Gemmatimonadota > Gemmatimonadetes > Gemmatimonadales > Gemmatimonadaceae > UBA4720. The sequence goes on from DASTGU010000113.1 coordinate 34,155, forward strand.
GGGAGCGCGCGGACTCGTTGTGGTGTCTGATCCGCAGCTCGACGTCGCGGGCCAGCGCGTCGGCGACGGTTTGGGCAGACTTGGGCTCGCGTGGGCGTATCAGTCGTTCGATCTGCTCTCGGATTCGATTCCGCGTCGCGCGCGAATCGTCAGCGTCCGTGATCTGCGAGCCCGAGTGCGCGCCCTCGTTCCGATCTTCGCGCAGGGAACAATCATCGAGCCGATGTTCCACGCCGACACGCTTTACTGGAAGCTCGAGCTCTATTCGGCTTCGGCCGACTATCCGCTCAGCAGGCACGTCATGCTCGCCGGCGAAGATCGCAGCTATTTCCGTCACGCCGCGACCGCGCTGGTCAATGCGCGCACGGCACGCGTGTCGATCGCGCCAGATCCGGCGCCTGATCCGATCGCGCAAGCGTGGATGACTGCGTTCCCCAACTCTTCAGACTATCGCGCGCCCGGAGTGTTGCGTGAGCTGACCGCGACACCGTGGGAGCCAGTCAACTCCGCGACGAAGGGCGGACTCGAGGACTCAACTTTCCGCGCCGCAGTGACGCGGCTCTATAACCGAATGCGAGCCGCACTCGCGGCATCGGATCTCAAGGCGTTTGGAATCGCGTATGACTCTCTGGGCGCGCTGATTGGCGCGTCGCAGCGATGAGTCAGCGCACCGCCGTCATCGCCATTGGTGGGAATGCCTTGTCGCCGCCGGGCGAGCGCTCAACCATCGCCGACCAGTTTCGGCACACCCGCGAGAGTCTGGGTCCTATTGTCGACCTCGTCCTCGATGGCTGGCGAGTCGTCGTCGTTCACGGCAACGGTCCGCAGGTGGGTGACGAGCTGCATCGCAACGAAAAGGCGCGGAGCGAAGTCGCGCCGCTGCCACTCGGCGTGCTCGTCGCGGCGACCGCGGGCTGGATTGGCTACATGCTGCAGCAATCGCTCGAGAACGCGCTGCGCAAAGCGGGAAACGCGCGCGATGTCGTTACAGTTTTGACGCAGGTCGAGGTCGCGCAGGACGATCCGGCGTTAAAGGATCCCAAGAAGTTCATCGGACACGGATTGTCAGTCGCGCGTGCCCGCGAGCTGCGCAACGAGGGTCATCCCGTGAAAAAAGACGCGAAGGGAAACTTCCGGCGCGTCGTCGGCAGTCCAAAACCGCTGTCGATTCACGAGCTCTCGATCATTAGACTCCTGCTCGACCGGGAAGCGGTAGTTATCGCGTGCGGCGGCGGCGGGATACCCATTTATCGCGATCCGGCGCTCGGACTCGAGGGTGTCGACGCAGTCGTCGACAAGGATCTGGCTGCCGCGGTTCTTGCGAGAGAACTCGGCGCTGAGTTGTTCCTGATTCTCACTGACGTCGATGCCGTTTATACTGGCTGGGGCACCGAGGCAAAGCGGGCCATCGATACGATGACTGTCGCCGAAGCCGATCGCCTCTTCAGCGAGGGCGCCTTTGGTGAGGGCAGCATGGGACCGAAAGTGGCAGCGGCGACGGACTATGTCCGTCGCACCGGCGGCCGCGCGATCATCACCGAACTGAGCAAAGGCAGAGCGGCGGTGCAGGGCGAGGGTGGGACAGAAATTCTTCCCTGAAATGAACGACGCAACGAACACGAAAGCGGAGCAAGAGTGAACATTCACGAGTACCAGGCAAAGGAAATCTTTCGCAAATACGGCATTCCGATTCCGCCCGGCGAGGTGGCGACGACGCCGCAGGAAGCGGAGGCAATCGCCAGGAAGTTTGGCGGAACGGTGGTAGTCAAGGCACAGGTTCACGCCGGTGGCCGCGGCAAGGCGGGCGGTGTAAAGCTGGCTCGCACGCCGGAGGAAGCGAAAACCATCGCAGGCCACATCCTGCAGCTCAAAATCAAAGGACTCCCGGTTCTCAAAGTGCTTGTCACCCCGGCGGCAGACATCGCGACGGAGGCCTACGCGGGGATCATCGTCGATCGCGCCAGCAAGCGACCTGTTTTCATCGTCAGCCCCGCGGGCGGCATCGACATCGAAGAAGTCGCTGCCAAAACGCCGGAAAAGCTGCTCCGACATCCGATCGATCCGCGGTACGGGCTCCAGCCGTACGAGGCGATGCAGCTCGCGTTCTTCCTTTACTCGGATTTCAAGCAGGTGCGCGCCGCGGCTCGCATTCTCACCCAGCTTTACAAGGCTTTCATTGAAAACGGTGGCTCGCTCGCCGAGATCAATCCGTTGGTGACGACGCCGCAGGGCGAAGTGTTGGCGCTCGACGCAAAGATGGTGATCGATGACAACGAGCTCGATCGCCGGCCCGACATCGCCGCGTTGCGCGACGAGTCCGCAGAAGCGCCGAGCGAGGTGCAAGCTCGCGAAGCCAGCCTCACCTTCATCAAGCTCGATGGAAATGTCGGCTGTGTCGTCAACGGCGCCGGCCTGGCGATGGCGACGATGGATCTCGTGAAATACTACGGCGGCGAGCCGGCAAACTTCCTCGACATTGGCGGCTCGTCGAATCCAGACAAGGTGGTCGCCGCGCTCAAGATCATTACAGGCGATCCGAACGTGAAGGCGATTCTGTTCAACATCTTCGGCGGCATCACCCGCACCGATGATGTCGCGAACGGCATCGTGACGGCGACAAAACAGAATCCACTGAAGGTGCCGCTGGTGATTCGACTCACTGGCACCAACGAAGAAATCGCCCTGAAGATTCTCGCGCAGAACGGAATGTCGGCGATGACCGACATGGACGAGGCTGTGCAAAAGGCGGTAGCTCTCGCCACCGGAGGAAAGGCTGCGTGAGCATCTTCATCGACAAAAACACCCGCCTCGTCGTCCAGGGCATCACCGGCCGCGACGGATCTTTCCACGCCAAGCAGATGATGGCCTACGGCACGCAGGTCGTCGCCGGTGTGACGCCCGGCAAAGGTGGCCAGAAGTTCGAGGACAAGGTTCCGATCTTCAACACCGTAGCCGAGGCGGTGAAGGAGACCGGCGTGAACACTTCGGTGATTTATGTGCCGCCGCCGTTTGCCGCCGATGCAATGATGGAGGCGGCTGCCGCCGGCATCGCATTCATCGTCGCGATCACCGAGGGCGTGCCGGTGCTCGACATGACGCGAGTGTATCCGTTCGTAAAAGAGCGCTCGCTGCGTCTGCTCGGCCCGAACTGCCCCGGCCTGATTTCTCCCGGCAAATCGAATGTCGGAATCATTCCCGGTCGCATCTGCAAGCCGGGCAACGTCGGATTGGTCAGTCGGTCAGGCACCCTGACCTACGAGGTGGTCTATCAAATGACGAGAGCCAACATCGGTCAGACGACCTGTGTCGGCATCGGCGGCGACCCAATCAATGGCACCAATTTCATCGACTGTCTCTCCGCGTTTCAGAATGATCCGGACACCAAAGCCGTGGTGATGATCGGGGAGATTGGCGGCACCGACGAACAGGAAGCAGCCCGCTTCGTCAAAGAGAAAATGAACAAGCCCGTGGTCGGTTTCATCGCGGGACAAACAGCGCCACCGGGCCGCCGTATGGGTCACGCCGGCGCAATTATCTCCGGATCTGCCGGCACGGCCGCCGAGAAGATGCAGGCATTCGAAGAAAATGGTGTCGGCGTCGCGAAGCGCCCCCGCGACGTTGTGGACTTACTCAAACGCGCAATGCGCTAGGAATAAATGGCAGGCAACAGAACGCTTACGATCATCAAGCCGGACGCTTTCAATTCCGGTAAAGGCGGACTAATCATCGCCCACCTGGAGAAAGCGGGCTTCAAGGTCATCGCTGCCCGGGTGATGCGGCTGTCGGAGGCCCAGGCCCAGGCTTTTTACGCCGTCCACAAGGAGCGCCCCTTTTTCGCGCCGCTCGTCCGGTTCATGACCTCCGGCAAATGCATGCCGATGGTCCTCGAGCGCGCCGATGCCGTCGGCTCACTCCGCAAAACCATCGGCGCGACGGATCCCGCCGAGGCCGACGCTGGGACGGTGCGGAAGCTGTACGCCGAGTCGAAGGAGAGGAACGCCATCCACGCGTCGGACTCGGATGAGAATGCTGAGCGAGAGGCTCGTTTTTTCTTTCCCGAATCCGATCTGGTTTAACTGAAAACTACCAGCTGGCGGCTGGCGGCTCTCGGCCAGCCGCTTCGAGCATTACTTGGAATTGCTGACAAGCTCGGAGCCGCCGGCTGAAAGCGGCCAGCCGCCAGCTGGTAGTTTTTCTTTTGTAGTTCAACACTGGAACAGACAGCCTAACCCCGCTAAGTTAAAGGGCTTATGCTGTCGTTTGACATTCGCTCGCTGGAGACGAAAGCCGTGCACGTCGACGGCTCAGTCGGGCCGGATGACCCCATTTGGGAAAAGGGCGATACCCGGCCAAACGAGGCGATCCGGGTCACGGGTCGACTCTCTTCGGCGAGCGAGGGAAGGTTCTACTTCAGCGGGCGGATCGAAGGCGGCATCACGCTGCCATGCCGACTTTGTCTGGATGAGGTAGAAGTCGACGTCGACGAGGACGCGCACTTTCTCCTCGCCGCGATCGGCGCCGAAGAAGCGGACGATCCAGAAGTCTTTCTTTACGATCCGAACGCGCGCATGATCGATCTGCGTCCGGCGATTAGAGAAACCTGGTTGCTCGCGGTTCCGACGTACGTCCAATGCAGCGAAGGTTGCAAAGGGCTGTGTCCTACCTGCGGCACCAATCTGAACGAGAGCACTTGTAACTGTTCGACATCAAAGTCTGATCCGCGCTGGGACGCGTTGCGCAAACAGCAAAGCAAGACGCACTAGCTCGTCAACCACCTAAGGAATAAGAAAAGATGGCCGTCCCAAAGCGACGTACCTCCAAGCGGAAAAAGCGCGCCCGCAATACCCACAAAGTCGCGCCCGCGATTGTCATTCAGAAATGTCCCCGCTGCCAGGCGATGAAGCGCCCGCATCATGTCTGCGAGGAATGCGGGTACTATGCAGGCGAGCAGCGAGTAGAACCGAAGGAAGCGTAAGTTGGCGCGAATTGCGTTGGACGCGATGGGCGGAGACTTCGCTCCCAAAGCAACAATCGCCGGCGCACTACTCGCCCTGCAGGAGCTGGATGGCAAGCACACCGTCCAGCTCGTCGGCCAAACTGCCGTAATCGAAGCGCAGCTGGACAGGATTCTTTCCGAAGAATTGCCCGCTGCGACATCGTCGCGCTCACGCATCGAGATCGTCGAAGCACCGGACGTCATCGAGATGAACGAGAAGCCAACGGCAGGTCTGCGCAAAAAGCCTATGAGCTCGATGATCGTCGGACTTCGCCTTCAGGTCGAGGGCAAGTCCGACGCTTTCGTGTCGGCAGGAAACACCGGGGCACAGATGGCGTCCTCGGCGATGCTGCTCAAGCTCCAACCCGGACTCACGCGCCCGGCTATTGCAACGGTTTTTCCCACGGCACGCAATCCGGTGATCGTGATCGATTCAGGCGCCAACGTCGATTGCTCCAGCAAAGAGCTCCTTCAGTTCGCCTGGCTCGGGGTGGTTTACGCGGAATGCGTGCTCGGTCGAGATAATCCGTCGATCGGATTGCTTTCCATCGGCGAAGAGCCGGAGAAGGGGAATGCGGTAGTGAAGGAAGCACACGCACTGTTCCAGAAAGCGGGCTTCAACTTTCACGGGAATCTCGAGGGTCGGGATTTGCCCGCCGGTGCCAGCGATCGTGGCGATTTTGATGTCGTCGTTTGTGATGGGTTCGTGGGTAACGTCGTCCTCAAGTTCTATGAGGCAGTGGCTCCGCTAATGGTGCGCGTGCTGAGCGAGCATCCCGATCTCGATGCAAATCACATCAAAGCCGCGCTCAAAGGCTTCGATTCGACCGCTTACGGCGGTGCGCCGCTGCTCGGCTGCCGCGGCGTCAGCATCATCTGTCACGGCAACTCGCCCCCGCGAGCCATCAAGAACGCGATCAAAGTCGCGGTGCGCGCCGTCGAGACCAACATGAACGATCAGATCGGTCGCAAGCTCGAAGCTGCCGAGCCTTTGATCAACGCAGTCGCGGAATCAGCATGAAGAGACCAGTCGCCGCAGTCACAGGGACAGGGCGCGGTCTGCCGGCGCACGTGATGACCAATCACGACTTCGCGTCGATCGGCATCGAGACCTCGCACGAATGGATCTTCGAGCGCAGCGGGATCGCTGAGCGCCGACTGGCGCGCAATGGCGAGACGACGTGCTCGATGGCGGCGGACGCCTCCAAGATCGCAATGCAAAAGGCCGGTGTTCATCCCGGCGAGATCGACGTCATCGTCCTTAGCACTGCCACACCGGACAGATTGCTCCCCTCGACCGCAGTCGACATCCAGGCCGAGCTCGGCGCCACCCGCGCGGCTGCTTTCGATATCGGCGCTGCGTGCGCCGGCTGGCTCTATGCGATGAGCACCGCCGAAGGTTTGATCATGTCCGGCACTGCTGAGACCGCGCTCGTCGTCGGCTCCGAGAAGATGAGCGCGATCGTCGACTGGAAGGATCGCTCGACCTGCGTGTTGTTCGGCGACGGCGCCGGCGCGGCAGTACTCAAGCGCACGCGTCAGCAGGGCAAGGGAATCCTTTCGTCGTACATGCGCAGCGACGGTAAGCTCGCCGACCTGTTGTACCGCCCCGAAGGCGGCGCGACCGTGCCGATGTCCGCCGAGGTGCTCGAGAAGCGCTCGCACCTGGTGAAGATGGCCGGCCGGGAAGTGTTCAAGCACGCGGTGCGGTCGATGGCCGACGCTGCCGATCGCGCCCTCGACGGCGCCAGGCTAACCGGCACCGACATCGATCTCCTGATCCCGCACCAGGCCAACGTTCGCATCATCGAGGCAACGGCCAAGCACGCCGGCATCTCGATGGACAAGGTTTATGTGAACGTCGACAAGTATGGCAACACCTCGTCGGCGTCGATTCCGATTGCGCTCGATGAAGCAATCGAGGCGGGCAGGATCAAGGACGGTACAACTGTGATGATGGTCGCATTCGGCGCCGGATTCACCTGGGCGTCGATGGTCATTCGCTTCTAAACAAAGTGGACGTCGTACTACTCTTTCCCGGCCAGGGCTCGCAGAAGCCGGGAATGGGCAAAGATCTCGCCGAGGCATTTCCCGTCGCCAAGGCGGTGTTCGGCGAAGTCGATGCGGCGCTCGGCGCGAATCTCAGCGCGCTTTGCTTCGAGGGGCCGGCCGACGAGCTCACCGCGACGCGAAATGCGCAGCCGGCATTGTTTGCTCACGGTGCAGCAGTCTGGGCACTGGTGCGCGATTCCGTTTTTCCACATGTGCGGGCTGCAGCGGGTCACTCGCTTGGTGAGTTCACCGCCTACCATGCCGCAGACTCGATCAGCCTGCCCGGCGCGGCGAAGCTGGTGCGACGCCGTGGTGAGTTGATGTACGAGACAGGGACATCACGCCCTGGTACGATGGCGGCAATACTGGGAACGACCAACGTTTCGATCGAAGAGATCTGTAAGCGGGCGTCTGACGAAGCGGGCCTCGTCGTTCCCGCGAACTTCAACACCGACGAGCAGATCGTGATCTCGGGCGAGATCGCTGGCGTCGAGAAGGCAATGGAGATCGCAAAGGAGTCTGGCGCCAAGCGCGCGATCAAGCTGCCGGTCAGCGGCGCCTTCCATTCTCCGCTGATGGAGCCGGCCGTGGTCGGATTGACCGATGCCATCGCCACTTCTGCGTTCATGGAGCCGGTGTTTCCGGTGTTCTCCAATGTGACGGCGGACGCCAACACCACTGTGAACGGCGCAAAGGAGCTCTTGCTCCGCCAGCTGACATCGCCGGTCCGCTGGTCGACCGAAATGCGCAACATCGCAACGCATTTCCCGGATGCGCTCTACGTCGAGATGGGTCCGGGCAACGTCCTCACCGGCTTGATGGGCCGATTGGTCAAAGGCTCGAAGACATTCGCGTGCGGCACCGTCGCTGAAGTCGAAAAACTCCTGCAAATGGTCGCCTGATGAACATCGATCTGAGTGGCAAGAACGCGCTGGTCACCGGCAGCACCCGCGGCATTGGGCGCGCAATCGCTGAAGCCTTCGCCAAGTCTGGCGCGCGGGTGGCCGTTGTTGGCCGCGATCAGCAGCGCGCTGACGAGGCCGCGTCCGCCATCGGCAACGGCGCCAAGGGATTTGCTGCCGATGTCACCGACACCGCTGCGATTGCCAGGCTGATCGACGATGTCGAGAAGGCATTCGGTGGGATCGATATACTCGTCAACAACGCCGGCATTACGCGTGACAACATCGTGATGCGACTGAAGGACGAAGATTGGGACATGGTTCAAAACGCCAATCTCCGCGGCGCCTTTGCATCGATCCGCGCCGTCTCACGCGGGATGATGAAGAAACGGAACGGTCGGATCATCAACGTCGCCAGCATCGTCGGACTCATCGGCAACAAAGGCCAGGCGAACTACGCCGCGAGCAAAGCGGGCCTGATTGCGTTGACCAAAACCGTCGCCAAGGAGCTGGGCTCCCGAAACATCCTTGTGAACGCCGTCGCGCCCGGCTTCATCGAGACCGAAATGACTGCCGCGATGACCCCCGAAGCCCGCGAAGCGCTCGGCAAACAGATTGCACTTGAACGACTTGGAACCGTCAACGACGTGGCCGCAATGGTGACGTTCCTTGCTTCAGATTTAGCGTCGTATATCACCGGGCAGGTCTTCGTGGTGGACGGCGGCCTGGTGATGTAAGGTGATTGAGGCGTTCGGACAAAACGGCCAAACTGGCGGAGTCCGGATTAATTGAGAAATGCGGAAAGGTCCGAATCCCTCACTTAATCCGAACTTCGGACTGGCAGTTGATCCGAACGCCTCAATCCTCAGAACGCGTTCTAACTTTGTACAGCACTGTGGCTTAGGTATATTTCCGGGAATCCCCACAAACGCGAGGAAATCCATCAAATGGCCGACAATTCCGATAAGGTCAAAGACATCATCGAGAAAGAGCTCGGTGTGGAGCGGGAAAAGCTTACGAACGAGGCAAGCTTCATCGAGGATCTCGGTGCGGACAGCCTCGACATCGTCGAGCTCGTGATGGAGTTCGAGAAGGAATTCAACATCGACATCCCTGACGAAGATGCCGAGAAGCTGCGCACTGTCGGCGACGCACTCGGTTATCTGAACCAGAAGGTCGGAGCGTAATGAAGCGACGAGTCGTCGTCACCGGCATGGGGGCGATCACCCCGGTCGGCAACGATGTGGCGACGACCTGGCGGTCCCTGATTGAAGGGAAGTCGGGTACCGCCCCGATTACGAAGTTCGATGCTTCGACCTTTCCCGTCCGCTTTGCGGCCGAGGTGAAAGGCTTCGATGCGCTGAACTACATGGATCGGAAGGAAGCGAAGCGCGCCGATCAGTACACTCAGTATGCGGTGGCTGGCGCGCGTCAGGCGATGACCGATGCCGGCCTCGTCGAGCGCAACGGACTCGACCCCGATCGCATCGGCGTCATCATCGGCAGCGGCATCGGCGGTCTCAAGAGCTTCGAGGAACAGCACGACGTTTATCGGGAGCGCGGGCCAGGGAAGATCTCGCCGTTCTTTATCCCGATGTTCATCGCCGACATCGCCGCGGGCATCGTCTCGATGCAGTTCAACGCCAAAGGCCCAAACTACGCCACCGTATCAGCTTGCGCGACTAGTGCTCATGCAATAGGTGATGCGTTCCGCACCATCCAATACGGTGACGCCGACATCATGATCACCGGCGGCGCGGAGGCGACTGTCACGCCAATGGCGATCGGCGGATTCGCCAACATGAAGGCGCTTTCAGAGCGGAACGATTCACCCGCGACCGCTTCGCGTCCGTTCGACGCCACCCGCGATGGCTTCGTGATGGGCGAGGGCGCAGGAATCCTGATTCTCGAGGAGCTGGAGCACGCACTCAAGCGCGGCGCTACGATCTACGCCGAGCTCGTCGGGTACGGAGCTACCGGCGATGCTTATCATCTGACCGCGCCGGCACCTGATGGCGAAGGCGCGCAACGCGCCATGAAGCGAGCGCTCAAGGACGCCGGTCTCGATCCGCAGGACATTCAGTACATCAACGCCCATGGGACTTCGACACCGGCCAACGACCTCAACGAAACGCGCGCCATTCAGGCGGTGTTCGGCGAGGCGGCGAACGAGATCAACGTCAGCTCCACCAAGTCGATGACTGGCCACATGCTCGGCGCGGCTGGAGCAGTCGAAGCGGTGATCAGCGCGAAGGTCGTCGGCGAAGGAATTATTCCGCCGACCATCAACTATCAGAATCCGGATCCCGAGCTCAATCTGAATTACACTCCCAACAAGGCGGTCAAGCGGGACGTTGACGCCGTTTTGAGCAACAGCTTTGGCTTCGGTGGTCACAACACCACCCTCGCCATTCGTCGCTTCAAGAACTGAGCGATGAGCGCTGCGCTCACGCTGGACCTCGGAAAGCTTTCTGATCCCGCCTTGCGCAAAGTCGGCGAGAAAGTCGCATCGGACACGCGGCTCTCGCACGACGATGCCACGGTGCTGTTCACCACACCCGATTTGCTCGGCGTTGGACTGCTCGCCGATTACGCCAATCGTCGGAAGCACGGCGACGTCGTCACCTTCGCCGCCAATCAGCACATCAATCCGACCAACGTCTGCTACCTGCGCAAGACCTGCGTCTTCTGCTCCTTTGCTCGACTGCCGAAGGAAGAAGGCGCGTATCACTACACAATGGACCAGGTCTACGCCGAGGCGGACAACGCGCTGAATGGGCTGACGAAGGAATTCCACATCGTCGGCGGGCTCGATATGAAGGCGGGGCTCGAGTACTACCGCGAGATGTTCCGCGGGCTCAAGTCGCGCTATCCGCACGTTCACATCAAGGCTCTCACCGCCGTCGAGATCGCGCACATCGCGCGCATCGACAAGATGTCGGTCGAAGACGTGCTGATCGCGCTACGCGAAGCCGGCCTCGATACGCTACCCGGTGGCGGCGCCGAGGTGTTTGGTAGAGGCGTGCGCATGACCATCGCCGACAAGAAGCTCGCCGGCGAAGATTGGATCAACGTGCACCGCACCGCACATCGCCTCGGCATTCGCTCCAATTGCACCATGCTCTATGGCCACGTCGAGTCGATCGACGATCGGATCGAGCACCTGACGATGCTGCGCGATCTTCAGGACGAGACCGGTGGCTTCCTCGCCTACATCCCGCTCGCCTATCATCCGGACAACAACGAGCTCGGCATCGAGCTCGGGCGGCAGGGAACGGCGACGACTGGCTACGATGACCTGCGCAATCTCGCCGTCGGCAGACTGTTCCTCGACAACTTCGACCACATCAAGTCGCACTGGATCATGGTGACGACGTTCCTGTCGCAGGCGGCGCTCTCGTTCGGCGTCAACGACCTGGAAGGAACCGTCGTGCGGGAGAAGATCTACCATGAGGCGGGCGCGCATACCGCTCAGGGCCTGAGCCTCGACGACATCATTACGCTGATCACCGCGGCGGGGAAGACGCCCGCGGAGCGCGATTCGTTCTACAACATCCTGCGCGTGTTCGACCGTTCGAGTGCGGTAGCGGCGTGATGAGAATCGGACGCATTCCCTACATCAATTGCTACCCGGTCTACGGCGCGATCGACCGTGGGCTGGTGCATCTGGATGCGGAGCTCGTCGACGGCGTTCCGACAGATCTCAATCGTCGGATGTCCACCGGTTCATTGGACATCAGCGTGGTGTCCGCCGTCGAATACGCTCGCGATTCAGCGCGGTATCTGCTGCTGCCGGATCTGGCCATTTCGTGCGACGGCCCGGTGCGTTCAGTGATGCTGTTCTCTCGCCGGCCGGCCAGCGAGCTTGGCTCGCGCAACGTGCTCGTCAGTCGCAGCTCGATGACCAGTGTCGCACTGCTCGAGCTGCTGTTCGAGAACGTGTGGCACGCCTCACCACGGTTCGTTCCTGGTGACGCTGAGGTTCGTGACGTGATTGAATCCGATGACGACACCACCGACGCGCGCCTTGTCATTGGCGATGCCGCACTCGTGCTCGGCAACACCCAACGTGAGCGCTACCCGTACGTCTACGATCTTGGCGAGATGTGGAAGCAGTGGACTGGCCAGCCGTTCGTGTTTGCAGTGTGGGTCGCGCAGCGGGCGACCGATGTTCGGCAAGCGCTCAACGCGCACGCCGGGCTGATTGCTTCGCGTGACTGGGGACTCGATCATCTGCCCGAGCTGGCGGATCAGGCGCACACCGCCACCGGCGTCAGCCGAGCAGTCTGCGAAGAATACCTTTCAGGCCTGGATTATGGGCTGTCTTATCCACACCTTGCTGGTCTGACGGAGTTCTATCGCCGGCTGGTGGAGCGCGGAAGAATTCCCAACGGAACCCTCACTTTTTTGCCGGCTGCATGAGCGAGACGACCGACCTCCTCGACTTCTATACCAACGCACCGCTCCTCGAGCTTGGGATGGCGGCAGATCGCGTGCGCCAGCAGAAGCATCCGGGCAACACCGTCACCTACATAATCGACCGCAACATCAACTACACGAATGTCTGCGTAGCTGACTGCGGGTTCTGTGCGTTTGCGCGTCGGCCGAAACACGGCGAAGGATACACGCTGTCGTTCGAGCAGATCGGCGCCAAGATCGATGAGGTCAAAGCCCTCGGCGGCGTTCAGATTCTGATTCAGGGCGGGCACAACCCGTACATCCCGTTCGACTGGTATCTGGATCTGATGCGTTACATCAAGCGCAATCATCCGATCCACATCCACGGCTTCAGTCCGAGTGAGATCGATTTCTTCTCCAAGGTTTTTCGGATGGAAGCGATCGATGTGATTCGCGAGCTGAAGAAAGCGGGACTCGATTCGATTCCTGGTGGCGGCGGTGAGATTCTGGTCCAGCGCGTTCGCGACATGGTCGCGCCGAAGAAGGCCGGCGCCGATCGGTGGCTCGAGATCATGGAGCTAGCGCACGGTGAAGGGATGAAGACCTCGGTGACGATGATGTACGGCCTTGGCGAGACGCTCGCAGAGCGACTCGAGCATCTCCAGCGTGTGAAGGCTGTGCAGGCGCGTACGGGCGGCTTCACCGCGTTCATTTGCTGGCCGCTCCAGCCCGAGAACACGCCGACGATGTCGCACCAGCCCAAAACGGGCGCGGTGGAGTATTTGCGCACGGTCGCGTTCGCGCGGGTCGTGCTCGACAATGTGCCGAACCTTCAGTCCAGCTGGGTGACCATGGGCATGAAGATCGGCCAGGTCGCGCTGCGTTTTGGCTGCAATGATTTCGGCTCGTTGATGTTGGAGGAGAACGTCGTCTCTGCCGCCAACACTACCTACCGCACTTCGATCGCCGAGATGGAGCGCCTGATTCGCGACGCCGGGTTCACTCCGGCGCGTCGCAAGCAGGATTACTCACTCCTCGAGCCTGCGAGCGTTGCTGTACCTTCCGGCCTGACATCGAGCACTCCCGTAGCAGCCGCCGCCGTGCAAGCGGATGCCGCGTGAGACCGCGGCGAATTTCCGCGTCGGCGTAGGCTACGACTCACACCGCTTCGCTCAGGGTCGGCCGCTAAAACTCGGCGGCGTCCTAATTCCATCTGATGTTGGTCTCGCCGGTCATTCGGATGCCGACGCGATCTGTCACGCCGTCACCGACGCCATTCTAGGCGCGGCTGGCCTCGGCGACATCGGTGAGATGTTTCCCGACACCGATGAAGCCAATCGAAATCGCGATTCGATCGAGATGCTTCAGGCAGCGGTGAAGCGCCTGAGGGCATCGGGCTTCACGGTCAATCAGGTGGATGTATCCGTCGTCGCCGAGGCTCCGAAAATCGGGCCGCATCGTGCGAAAATTCGCGAGCGTCTGGCCGCGGCGCTTGGTATCGAATCGCAGAGCGTAAGCGTCAAAGGGAAGTCGAACGAAGGCATGGGCTGGATCGGGCGCAAGGAAGGAATCGCCTGCATCGCCGTCGCAACTCTGACAAAGACTTCCTGACGAATGCTGCATTCGATTACGACCTGGCTGGGCGACCTGCCACTGGGCTCGCTTTACACGGCGATTTTTGCGCTGTCGGCATTCGAGAATTTCTTTCCGCCGTTTCCGTCGGATGCAGTGATCGCGCTCGGCAGCCTGCTCGCCGATCGCGCCCACGGCTCGCCATTCACGGTTTTTCTGCTCGGCTGGGCGGGGAACGTCGCCGGTGCCGGAGTGACCTACACTCTCGGGCGAAGATTCGGCGCCAAGGTTTTCCTGCGACGCATCGAACGCTTTGCCGGTCCCGACGCCGAGGATCGGATCAGAAAGCTCCACAAGAAGTACGGTGCTGTTGGGCTTTTCGTCAGCCGTTTCCTGCCGGGAGTTCGAGCGATCGTGCCGCCCTTCGCCGGTGCGATGCGGCTGCCCGCCCTGCGCGTGATGCTGTCAGTCGGCGCCGCGTCCGCAGTGTGGTTCGCGCTGATTACGTTTCTGGCGTTCCGCGCGGGTGACAATTGGGATTTGCTGCAGAAGTACCTGGTGCGATCGGGAAAGATCGTTGGCGCGGTCGCGATTCTGATTGTTGTGCTGGGTCTCGGGTACTGGTGGTGGAGGCGACGGAAGAAGGATGAGTAGTGCTACGGTCGATGACGCGGTTGGTCGCGCGTTTTATGTCGAGCGATTCGATGATTTCCTTGCTCTCGAGCAGGGTGCATCCGTCGAGACCAGTAAGGCGTACAAGCTCGACATCGCCCGTTTTGTAACCTACGCCAGCGTAAAGGGGGCTAAGTCGCCGGCAGATGTCGGAGCGCGTACGCTGCGTGAGTACGTCTATCACCTCAAGGATCTCGGGCTGTCTCCAGCCTCGATTCGCCGGAACGTCTCCGCGGTGCGTACCTACTTCAAGTTCCTGCTCGGGGAAGGCCACGTCGTCCGCGATCCGAGTGAGCGACTGGAGACGCCGCGCAAATGGCGGACGCTTCCCGATGTGCTCGGTGTCGAAGAAATCGAAAAGCTGTTGACTGCGCCGTCGCTCGACGAGCCCTTTGCCTTTCGTGACCGGGCGATGCTGGAGCTGGCGTACGGGGCCGGCTTGCGAGTGTCGGAATGGATCTCGCTCACCGTGCGCGATGTGATGCTGCAGGATCATCTGGTGCGAGTGTTCGGCAAAGGCGCAAAGGAGCGGCTGGTCCCGATCGGTCGTCGCGCGATCGGCGCGATCGCGATTTATCTGCGCGAGCTCCGTCCCAAGCTCGAGAAAGGAGAGGGCAAAGGCGTCCTTTTCCTCAATGCGCGTGGCGAGCCGATGTCGCGCATGGGCGCGTGGAAGATCTTGCGGAAATACGTCGACCAGGTCGGCATCACCAAAACAGTGACGCCACACACGCTACGTCACTCGTTCGCGACGCACCTGCTCGAAGGCGGCGCCGACTTAAGAGCGGTGCAAGAGATGCTGGGCCACGTCGACATTTCTACGACCCAGATCTACACTCACGTCGACCGCGAGTATCTTCGCACCGTCCACAAACAGTTCCACCCGCGCCCGTAAGAGGATACTCTTGTCCTCAGTGCCGCCTCTCGCCTCCCGCCTCTCGCCTCTCGCAAATGCTTCTCGTCATCGATAACTACGACTCCTTCACCTACAATCTCGTCCAGTACCTGGGCGAGCTCGGTGAACGGCCGGTCGTCAAACGCAATGACGAGATCTCGGTCGATGACATTGGAACAATGGGCGCGAGTCGCATCGTAATCTCACCAGGCCCGTGCACTCCCACCGAAGCGGGAATCAGCGTGCCGACCATTCGTAAATGGGGCACGCGGATCCCCATCCTTGGCGTTTGTCTGGGTCATCAGGCAATTGGCGAAGCTTACGGCGGGAAAGTGGTGCGTGCGCAGACGTTGATGCACGGCAAGACATCCCGCGTGACGCACGATGGGAAGGGAATCTTCTCTGGCGTGCGCAACCCGCTCACCGTGATGCGATATCATTCGCTGGTGATCGAGACCAAATCGCTGCCAAAGGAGCTCGATGTCATTGCATGCTCGAGCGACGATCCGAACGAGATACATGCGGTGAAGCACCGCGAGCACCCGGTATGGGGTGTGCAATTCCACCCTGAATCGATTCTCACTGAATGCGGCAAGGAAATCCTCCGCAACTTTCTCTCGATCGCATGAAGCGGACTTCAGTCATCGGCCTCGTATTGATAACTCTGTTCCGCGCCAGCGAGGGGCGCGCGCAGGACACCACTGCAATCGATACGTCGTACGTCGAGTACTCCGAGTCGCCGATCTCACTTCCGCTCGGTGTCGGGCTGCGCATTCCGACCTACGATCGCGTGAATGGTGTCACGATCCCATGGGGACCAAAGATCGAAACATCAAACGGGCGGATCGATGTGGATGCGCTTGTCAGCTATCGCTCGCACCTCGGGGCCTGGGATCCATCTTTGTCAGGCGTGCTGCGTCCGGGCGATGCCAACGAGCTGCGTTTCTTCGTCGGACGGGGCACCTTCAGCAACGAGGAATGGATTCGCAGCGACCTGATGAATTCACTCGCCGTGCTTTTCGCGGGTAGCGACGCCCGCAACTTTTATCGCAGCGACAAAGCGTCCGCGCGATTCGCGCGCGCAATCATGAGCGGCGGCTCGGTCTTCACTCCCTATGCCGGCCTGAACTACGAGCGCGATTGGTCCACCAGTGATCTCGTGCCCACGAAATCTCCGTGGTCGTTCTACGGCCGCACTGGGCGCCTGCGGATGCGCCGTGGTAATCCGCCGATCGACCGCGGCCACATTTTCTCGTTCCTCGTTGGCACTGGGCTCGAGCTGGCGAGTGGTGACATCGATTCGAAGATCGATGCAAAGCTGGAACGGTCGATCGCGACCCAGTACGACGGCACCTGTGTGGCGACGCCGGGCGGACTCTTTTGCACAAGCCCGCGCGACGCATTTACCCAGGCCACTGTCGATGGGACGCTCAAGTTCCCGACGTTTGGCAGTCAGACACTGACTGTCCGCGGACACGGCGTCTGGACCCCGGCCGCAGCGGTCGCACCCGCCCAGCGTTTCTCATATCTCGGCGGGTCAGGAACCATTGCCACGGTCGATCAGCTGGCGCTGGGTGGCGATCATCTGCTGTTCGTGAACGCGGACTACGTGATTCCATTCGAGAAGATCCAGATCCCGATCGTGGGCAATCCATTTCTCGCGCTCAGCTACACGGCTGGCAGTGCGGGAGTGGGCAGCTTGCCCTCCATGATCCAGAACCTCGGAGTTGGCGTCGGAGCCAGCATCCTGAGAGTGGACTTCTTCGTCGATCCGGCGACGAATCGCTCGCCATTCTCGCATAAGACGGCCGTTACTTTCGGCGCCGATCTATCGTTCTGACGAGCTAACAGAAAGTTTGCCCGTAGGGGTGCCGGTTGGTATATTACTGAGCGTGACTTTTCCTTACTGTCGCGCGAAAACCGGTGGGTAAATGGGGCCGCTAGTAGTCATTCCAGCTCGCCTCGGCGCCATGCGCCTCCCCCGAAAGCCCCTCCGACTCCTCTCCGGACTCCCCCTCATCGTCCGGGTCTGGCAAAGAATCTCCCAAATGAACGTCGCTGATGCGGTTGTCGTCGCTACCGACGACGAATCCATCGCGGCCACCGTTCGCGAGGCAGGCGCCGACTGCGCAATGACCAGTCGCGAGCACAATTCGGGAACAGAGCGCGTCGCCGAGGTTGCCTCGCTGCCGCGTTTTCAACGATACGATACGATCGTCAATGTGCAGGGCGATGAGCCATTCATCGGCCGAGAGGCGGTGAACGGTGCCGCTCAGCTCGTTGCCAGCGGCAAGTTTCCCCTGGGCACGGCGGCGTCGCGAGCTTCAACCGAGATTCTCGACATGCCGAGCCTGGTCAAGGTCGTCGTCGCCGACGACGGCAGAGCGATGTATTTCTCGCGTGCGCCGATTCCATTTCTGCGGGACATGGCCGACGCGGCCAGACTCGCCGAGCGCACGTTGCAGCACATTGGAGTCTACGCCTATTCGCGTGAGGCTCTGCGTAAGTGGGTTTCGCTTCCGCCACACCCGCTCGAAGAGATCGAGCGTCTCGAGCAACTCCGGCCGTTGGCCGCCGGATTGCCCATTGGAGTGGCTATCACCAAGGAAGCGCCGGCAAGCGGCATTGACACCGAAGAAGACCTGGAGCGCGCCAACGCGCGATGGGATGCCTTTATGGCGGGAGCGTTGACGAATGCAGGGTAGCAATCAACAGACACGGTACATCTTCGTCACGGGCGGCGTGGTCTCGTCGCTCGGCAAGGGAATCGCCGCAGCGTCGCTCGGCCGATTGCTGGTCGAGCGCGGCATGCGCGTGACGATCATGAAGTTCGATCCATATCTGAATGTGGATCCGGGAACGATGTCGCCGTTCCAGCACGGCGAAGTCTTCGTCACCGACGATGGCGCGGAGACCGATCTCGACCTCGGACATTACGAGCGATTCATCGACCGGTCCCTGTCGCAGGCTAACAACATCACGACCGGCCGCATCTATCTCAGCGTCATCACCAAAGAGCGGCGCGGCGAATACCTGGGCTCGACGGTGCAAGTAATTCCTCATGTGACCGACGAGATCAAGGCAGCGATGAAGCGACTGGCTCCGGAAAGCGATGTGGTCATCGTCGAGATCGGCGGGACCGTTGGTGACATCGAGTCTCTGCCGTTCCTCGAGGCGATCCGCCAATTCAGACACGACATCGGTCGAGAGAACGCGATCTTCATTCACCTGACCCTGGTGCCGTTCATTGCGGCGTCGGGGGAAGTGAAGACGAAGCCGACGCAGCACTCGGTTCGCGAGCTGATGGAGATCGGAATCCAGCCCGACATCCTGATTTGCCGTACTGAACGCGCGCTATCGGAAGAAGTGAAACGGAAGATCGCGCTATTCTGCAACGTCGAGTTCGGCGCTGTCATCGAGAGTCGCGACGTGCCCACCATTTATCAAATCCCGCTGCTCTTTCATGAGCAGGGTCTCGACGAGCGCGTGATGCACAAGCTCGGTCTGTTGGGACGACGCGCGCCCGATCTCTCGAAGTGGCGCTCGATGGTCGAGCGCATCCATCATCCGCATGGTCGCGTGAAGATCGCGGTGATCGGCAAGTACACCGGGCTCGTCGACAGCTACAAGAGTGTCCAGGAAGCGCTGATTCACGGCGGAATTGCAAACGATGTGGGAATTGATATTTCATGGCTCGCCAGCGACCTGTTCACAACCAGGGAGAAAACGCGCGAACTGCTCGGCGACTTCCACGGCGTTTTAGTGCCCGGCGGCTTCGGCGTTCGCGGCGTCGAAGGCATGCTGGAGGCGATTCGCTATGCGCGAGAATCGGGACTTCCGTTCTTCGGGATTTGCCTTGGGATGCAGACGGCGATCATCGAATTCGCACGAAACGTCGTGGGCTTGTCCGACAGTCATTCCAGTGAGTTCGCGCCGGAGTGCGGCAACGCGGTGATTTCGCTGATGGAAGATCAACAGCACGTGACCGATATGGGCGGGACGATGAGACTTGGCGCGTACCCATGTCGTCTCGGCGCCGGCACTTTGGCGGGACAGATTTACGGCGTGCCGCAGGTCAGCGAGCGCCATCGCCACCGCTACGAAGTGAATAACAAGTATCGCGACACCTTCATCGAGCACGGTCTCAATCTGTGCGGCCTGTCTCCCGACGGGTCGCTGGTCGAGATGGTCGAGCTGCAGACGCATCCGTGGTTCATCGGCTGTCAGTTCCATCCCGAGCTGCAGTCGCGCCCAACCCGGCCGCATCCGCTGTTCGCGAGCTTCATCGGCGCGGCGGTGCAGGCAAAGGCGCCAGCGCGGTCGACGCGCAAGCGCGCACACAGCGAAGCAGAGTAATCGTGACGGAGTACTTTCCGCCGGATAAGCTATTTCTGATCGCCGGACCCTGCGTTCTGGAGAGCGACGACCTCAACCTGCGGGTTGGTGAGAAGCTGGCACGCCTCGCTGAGAACATCCCGGGCGGCATCATCTACAAGGCGAGCTTCGACAAGGCGAACAGATCGAATCGCGGCGCCGCTCGTGGCCCGGGTCTCGACGCAGGATTGGAAGCGCTCGCGCGAGTCCGGAAAGCTACTGGACTGCCAGTTCTGACCGATGTGCACACTCCCGATCAATGCGGACCCGCCGCCGAGGTTGTCGACGTGCTGCAGATTCCCGCCTTCCTTTGCAGGCAGACGGATCTGCTCGAGGCGGCGGGCGCAACCGGAAAGTCAGTGAACGTCAAGAAAGGGCAATGGCTCCAGCCTGAGGGAATGCGTGGTGCGGTGCAGAAAATCCGCGGCGGGTCGAGCACCAATGGCCGCTCGCGCGATATCGCAGTCACTGAACGTGGGACCTTCTTTGGTTATGGCGATCTTGTCGTCGACATGCGGTCGTTCATGCGCCTGCGTGAGGCGTGCGACGCGCCTGTGATATTCGACGCGACGCACAGTGTGCAGCGACCGGGGCAGGGCCCTGAGGGCGCCAGCGGCGGTGCGCGCGAATACGTACCGATTCTCGCCCTATCTGCAATTGCGGCCGGCGCTCAGGGGCTATTCATGGAAACGCATCCAGATCCCGACTGCGCGCCGAGCGATGGACCCAACATGTTACCGCTGTCGGAAATCGACGGGCTGATGAACCGCGCCGTCGACATCTGGGCGCGCATCAACCGATGACACGCAAGGACATCGTCGAGCGCGGGCGACGTGTCCTCAGGATGGAGACCGATGCGCTCGCCGAGGCCGAGCGACGGATCGGCGATCAGTTCGCGAAAGCGGTTGAAAGCATCGCCAGGTCTGACGGCCGTGTGATCGTGTCCGGTGTCGGCAAATCCGGGTTGATCGGTAGAAAAATCGCGGCGACGCTGACTTCAACCGGTACCCCCGCGACCTTCCTTCATCCCGCTGACAGCGTTCACGGTGACCTCGGCATCGTCGATGAATCCGACGTGGCGATTCTCATCTCCAAGAGCGGTGAATCGGCGGAAGTACTCGGTCTGCTCGATCACCTGAAGCGCCTTGGGGTATATACGATCGCGCTGACCGGCGAGGCGAAATCGTCCCTGGCGCGGCACAGTGACGTGGCGCTCGATGGGTGGGTCAAAGAGGAAGCGTGCCCGCACGATCTCGCGCCGACGACGAGCACCACGGTTGCATTGGCCCTGGGCGACGCACTGGCGATTGCGCTGCTGGAAGAGAAGGGGTTCGACGCAGACGATTTCGCGCGCCTGCATCCGGGCGGCTCGATCGGCAAGCGGTTGTTGACTCGCGTTTCAGATGTAATGGTGAGCGACAAGCTGCCGATCTTGAAGGAGTCAGCGACGATGCGGGAAGCGGTGGTGCAGTTGGCGGAGCGTCGCGGGATTGCCATTGTTGCGGACAACAAGGGACTGGTTTGTGGCGTTATTACGACGGGTGACCTGTCGAGATTGATGGAGCACGAAGAGAACGTCTTTCCGATTCCGGTGACGAAGGTGATGAACCGCAACCCAAAGGTCGCGCACGCCGACGAGCTCGGTAGCGCCGTCGTTTATCGGATGGAGACCCATGGCATCATCGCGATGCCGGTGCTCAACGCGCGCGAAGAGATCGTCGGCGTGGTGCACCTCCACGACTTGATGCGCGCCGGTGTCGTCTAATGCAGCGCGCGCTTGGGTTGGTCATCGTCGCGGCGGCGCTCGTCGCCTGTACCTCGAAGAAGCAGCCGCCGGTAGCTAACCATTCGCCGCTGGCAGACTCGGCGGACCAGGTGATGTACAACTCGCGGTTCGTCCTCGCGGATTTGGGAATCAACCGCGCCCAGATGCATTCTGACACCGCGTACTTCTTCGACGACAATACGCGGATGGAATTCGAGAACCCTGTCGTGACGTTCTTTACGACGACCGGGGCGAAGGACGCCGTGCTCACAGCTCGGCATGGCACCTACAACAATCGCACGAGCAATATGATTGCGCGGAAGAACGTTGTTGTAGTTTCCGAAGATGGGCGACGTTTGACGACGTCAGAGCTGATTTACAATCAGCAGAAGAACGAGATCTCGAGTGACAGCGCCTTTTTACTGACGGAGCCGGGTCGACAAGTATCAGGAGTTGGATTCCGCTCGGATCCCAACATGAAGAACATTCTTATCCTGAGCGGTGCCAGCGGAATTGCTCGAGGTGTTTCGACTGGAGCGGCGACTCAGTCGCCCACCGGCGCCACGCCGGCGGCGCAAAAGCCAGCCGGCCCGGCCGCATCCTCCACTCCGCCGCGCCATTAAGTGATGCTGACGCCGAAAGGTTTTGCCGTTGCAGCTTTTTTCCTTGGAGCTGCCAGCGCTAACAGCCAGGAAGTGCCGCGGAATTGCGATCTCGAATTCCCGACGGGTACTAACACCCAGGCACGCCAGGTCGAAGTGGCGCCCGGCAGCTACGTCGTTTATCTCGGCAGAGGGGTTCGCGCCTACTGCATTGGACAGGGCAACAACCTCACTGCTGACAGCGCGGAGTACTACCAATCTCAGGGCAGACTCTATCTGGTCGGCAACGTGCGCTACACCGAGCCGCGCGCGACAGTTACGTCTAACACGATGACGTACTACCAGGGGGATAACCATCTGCACGCGGAAGGCAATGTCGTCGCGGTAATGTCGAATGGCAGCGTTCTGCGTGGGCCGAGCGCGGATTTCTATCGCACGACACCGACGCGTCCGTTGCAGCGCCTTTTCGCCCCCGGCCGCCCAAACGTCACGCTCGTCCAAAAAGACACCACCGGCCGCGGACGACCCCCCGACACCGCCCACGTCGTCGCCAACACCATCACCATGGACGGCGATAGTCTCGTCTACGCCGCCGGTCGCGTGCAAATCACCCGGCCCGATCTGCAGGCAACCGGCGATTCGGCGTTTCTCGACAGCGGTACCGATTTCGCTCGCCTGATGCGCGAGCCACAGGTGCAAGGGAAGGGACAGCGCCAGTTCACTCTCACGGGCGAAGTAATCGACGTCTTCTCGCGCAATCGCCAGGTCGAGCGCGTGGTCGCGACACCCAAGGGTCACGCGCTCAGTCAGGATCTCGAGCTCGTCGCCGACTCGATCGATCTTCGCGTCCAGGCCAACCAGCTGCAGCGCGCAGTGGCTTGGGGAAAGACCCGCGCCCGCGCTGTATCCCCGGATCGTGAGATCCTCGCCGACTCGATCGACGCAATCATGCCGCAGCAACGCATTCGCGAAGTTCGCGCGGTTCGGAACGCTTACGCCGAGAGTAATCCTGACTCGGGCATCGTTTCGACTCAGCGCGACTGGATGCGTGGCGACACCATCGTCGCGCATTTTGACTCAATCGCTCCGGGCGACACTGCATCCAAACCCAAAATCCGTGAGATCGTCGCCGACGGCCAGGCCCGGTCCTTCTACCAGATGAAAAGCTCCAAGGGCGGTCCAGCGGACAAGCCTTCCATCAACTACGTCACCGGCAGGATCATCGACATCATCTTCGAGGACAGGAAGGTCGCAACTGTCACCGTCACCGATCAGGCGAGTGGTGTGATGGTCGAACCGGTCACCGCCGCGGCTTCTGCCGCGACGGCGAAGCCGGGAACGACGCCCAATCAGCAGCAGCCCAAACCGGCCGCAACGCCTCCCAAGCCACCCATTCGGAAATGAGCGAGTTCCAAAGACTTCCTGAGAGCGTCCGCTCGCTCATTGACGGACCGTCCCAAAACCAGCAGGTCGACGGCTTCGCGATCCACGCCATCGTGCGGGCGGCAGATGACCAGGGCGTCGCCAAGGTCCGCGACATTGCCGCCAACTATCGCGACGATTACCTGCGCGCTCTGCGGGCGAAAGGCTCCAACGCCGAGCGCGAAGCAGGACGCCTTGGGCACGACGAAGTCCGCGGTTTCCTCACCAATTCGATCTTGCCGCGCCTCGCCGAGCGCGGGATCATCCTGCCGGTCGACGGCGACTTAGAGCGCGATGCGGCAACGGTCCGGTTTTCGCCTAGGCTCTGGCAGGACATTGCCCCCTATCGCAGCGAGTTCGCGGAGGCAATGCGAGAGACGGGCGAACACTCCCGGCTCTCCCTGTCGACGCCGCCCCGTCCATCAACGATCGGCGGCAGCAAGCTCGAGGCGGCAGGTCTCACCAAGATTTATCGTGGTCGGAAGGTCGTAAACGATGTCGCGCTCAATCTGCAGCAGGGTGAGATAGTCGGACTGCTTGGTCCGAACGGCGCGGGGAAGACAACGACGTTCTATATGATCGTCGGTCTGATCCAGCCGCTTGCCGGGAGAATTCTGCTTGATGGTGAAGACATCACAAAGCTGGCAATGTACGAGCGGGCGCGGCGAGGTATCGGTTATCTTTCACAGGAACCTTCGATTTTCAGAAAGCTATCCGTCGAAGACAACATTCTCGCAATCCTGGAGACACTTCCGATCTCCTCCGCCGAGCGCTCAGAGCGCCTCGAACGGCTGCTCGACGAGCTCAGCATCAAACGGCTTCGCCACAGTAAGGCCTACGCGCTTTCCGGCGGCGAGCGGCGGCGACTCGAGATCACAAGAGCCCTCGTGACTGACCCCAAGTTCATGATGCTTGACGAGCCATTCGCGGGCGTGGACCCGATCGCGGTCCACGACATCCAAACAATTGTGGCAGGCCTGCGGCACCGCGGGATTGGTGTGTTAATCTCAGATCACAACGTGGAACAGACCCTCGATATCGTCGACCGCGCATACATTATGTACGACGGGCAGGTCACCGTGTCGGGGACCGTCCGGGATCTGGTTTTCGATGACACTGTGGCAGACATATATCTTGGTCCAACGCTTACAGCTCGGCTCCGTGAGCGGTTCGCTCGCGAAAAATCCGATGGGGCAGTCGCGTGAAGCCCGGACTTAATCAATCGACCCAGCTCCGGCAGGAGCTGAAGATCAATCCTCGCCTCTATCAGGCGATGGATCTGCTCTATATGCCGCTGCTCGATCTGCAGCAGCACCTCAAGCAGGAGCTCCTCAATAACCCGTTCCTCGACCTCGTCGAAGCGGAAGAAGAGGAAGAGGAGGAGCAGGAGACCGAGGTCGAAGAGCAGACCGAGACCCAGGCCGAGGACGAACGGGCGGGCGAGATTGATTGGGAAGAGATTCTTCTCGACGGCTTCGATACCGCCGGCGGAAGACGGGAAGAGCACGAAGAAAAGGAGTACTTCGAGCCCGTCACCGTCGCCACGCGCGACCTCAGCGATCACCTGCGCGATCAAGTCAGTCTGCTCGAGCTCACTCCGCGCGAGATGGTGCTCGCCGACGAGTTCATAGGCAACATCAACGACGACGGCTATCTCGCTTGCAGCGTTGAGGATATCATCATCACGCTGAACGACGTGGTCACCAAGACTGCCGAGAGCGCCGGTCGCGAAATTGACGACCTCCCGCTCTACACCGGCGAGGAAGGGACCAAGATGTTGGGCACGATCCAGAGTCTGGATCCGCCGGGAGTCGGCGCCCGCGATCTGCGAGAGTGTCTCCTGCTCCAGCTCAAGGAATCGGGTCTCGAGCAGTCAGTTCCGTATCGTCTGGTCCGTGACTGCTTCGAGGAGCTGATCAACCACCGCTGGAGCGAGATCTCCAAGCGCTTCGGCATTAGCGCCACCGACGTCCAGAAGGCGGCCGACGAGATCGCCAAGCTCGATCCGAAGCCGGGCCTCCAGTTCGGTTCCCGCGACGACAACTACATCATCCCCGATCTGATCGTCGAGAAAATCGACGACAAGTATCATGTCTTCCTGAATGACGCCAATCTGCCGCGGCTCAAGCTCAGTCGCGCGTATCAGGAGATCGCGCGCGACAAGAAGAAGTTCGACGGCGAGAACAAGGAGTTCATCTCCAACAAGCTCAACTCGGCGAACTGGATGATTCAGGCGATCGAGCAGCGGCGCCAGACCATGCTCAAGGTCATGAACTACATCGTCGAGCGGCAGCGCGAATTCTTCGAGAAGGGGATCCAGCACCTGAAGCCCCTCACCCTGCGCGAAGTCGCTGAAGTCATCAACATGCACGAATCGACGGTCAGTCGCGTCACCAACGAGAAGTTCGTGCAGACCCCGCGCGGTGTGCTGCCCCTCAAGTTCTTCTTCTCATCGGGTCTCGCCACCTCCGACGGCGAAGACGTCTCGGCGCGCGGCATCAAGGCGCAGCTCCAGAAACTGGTGCAGGAAGAAGATCCGCGGCACCCGCTCACCGACCAGGCCATCGTCAACATCCTGCGCGAGAGCGGAGTTCAGATCGCGCGACGTACGGTCGCCAAGTACCGCGACCAACTCGGCGTTTTGTCGGCAAGGATGCGGAAGCGCGTATGACCGTGGCGCCACGCGCTGAAGCAGCGGAGGCGCAGCGATTCACAAGCGGCCAACAGCTTCAGTCGGTGGCTAGTCGTCCCGACGTCAGCGTTCTCGTCCCAGCCAAGGATGAAGCGGAAAACCTGCCGCTGTTCATGGAACAGGCTCAGGCTGCATTCCAGAACGCCGGGCATCGCTACGAGGTCGTCGTCGTTGACGACGGCTCGGTTGACGAGACGTGGAGCGTGCTCCAGCGGCTCATCGCCAAATACCCATTTCTCCACGCCGTGCGGCACAGCACTCGACTTGGAATCGCCGACGCGCTGCGCACCGGTTATCTCCACTCCCGGGGATCTGTGCTGGTGTTCTATCCCGCCGATCTGCAGTACAAGCCGGAAGACATTCCGCGATTGGTCGCGCCGATCCTTGCCGGGCAGTCGGACATGGTTGCCGGCTACAAGGAAGGGAAGTACGAGAAGGCGTTCGTGTCCGGCATCTACAACCGGCTCAGCCGGTCGCTCTTCAACGTCACCGTTCGCGATCTCAATTCGGTGAAGGCGTACCGTCGCGAAGTGATGGACGCGCTGCCCAATCGTCCTGATTGGCATCGCTACATGGTCGTGATGGCGTCGGCCAGTGGATTCACCGTTTCGGAGGTCCCGGTGCCTCTCTATCCGCGCAACGCTGGTCAGTCGAAGTTCGGTATCGGCCGCATTCCCGTCGGCGTGCTCGACATGCTCGCGGTGTGGTTCGAGCTGCGCTTTGCGCGCAAGCCTCTTCTCCTGTTCGGGTTGCTCGGCGCGGCGTTGTTCATCGTCGGCGTCATCGTCGGCATCGTCGCGATTCTATGGCGCGTCATCGGCGGCGTGGGGTTCCGGCCGCTCAT
>DASTGU010000114.1:0-19122 GCA_035718845.1 Gemmatimonadaceae bacterium
CCCTGCGAGCCGAGCCGACGATACTTCATTTTGGTCTGCGCCATTGCCAATCCGGAATGTGGAGATGTTGATATTAGCGAACGGCGCATAGCGCGGGCCACGCTGCGTCTTCAGTTTAGGAAATGCCGAGTGCACTCGTCGCGCGGAATGTCTCCCATCGGTTCGGTGAGGTTGTCGCTCTCGACAATGTGAGCGTAGACGTCGCGGACGGGACAGCAACCGCGCTGGTGGGAGAGAGTGGCTCAGGAAAGACGACGCTGCTGCGCTGTTTCAATCGACTTGTCGAGCCGCGTGACGGTGAGGTCCTTGTTGGAGATCGTGACGTTAGTCAGCAGGATGTAATTGAGCTGCGCCGTGGAGTCGGCTACGTCCAGCAGCACGGCGGGCTGATTCCGCACTGGCGAGTGCTGAAGAATGTAGAGCTGGTGCCGCGCTTGCGCGGAGCGAAGGACCTTGAGACAAGAGCTCGCGAGGCACTCGAGCTCGTCGGGTTGCTGCCTGAAGACTTCGGGTCGCGCTTTCCACACGAACTATCCGGCGGACAGCGTCAGCGGGTAGCTCTGGCGCGCGCCATCGCGGCCCGACCGGAAGTCATTTTGCTCGACGAGCCATTCGGCGCGCTGGATGCCATCTCGCGCTCAGAGCTGCAGGCCGCCTTCGACGGACTGCGCCGCAAGCTGAGCGTGACGACGCTGCTGGTGACTCACGATCTCGCGGAGGCGGCGCGGTTGGCGGACGACGTAGTGGTTATGCGGCGCGGCAAAATCGAGCAGCGGGGACCGATGTCGAAATTGGTGAGGGCGCCGGCGACCGAGTACGTCGCACTCCTGATCGAGCGTGCGCGCGCCTCTCTCGAAGGATTACTAGCTTGAGTTTACTTCGTGGCGCGCGAGCTTCGCTGACCGTTATGACCTTAGTTGCTTGCGTCGCCGTCAAGGCGAGAGCACAAGAGGCGGATAATCGACCGATTGTCGTCGCTTCGAAACCGTTCGGGGAGTCGTATCTGTTGTGCGAGATTTTCGCGCAGCTACTCGAATCGCGTGGTTTCAAGGTCGAGCGGAAGCCGGGACTGGGCGCAACGGAGATTGCGTTTCGCGCGCTGCGCTTGGGCGCAATAGATGTCTATCCCGAGTACACAGGGACCGGGCTGGTCGCAGTGCTGCACGATTCGCTGCCGGACTCGCTGGCCGCGGATCCGCGAGCGGTGTTCGCGCACGTCGCGCGCGAGTTCGAATCGCGATATGGAATGAGATGGCTGCCCTCGCTCGGATTTCAGAACACTTATGCCATTGCCGTCAGGCGCGAAACCGCTCAGAGGTACAATCTGCGCACACTATCGGATCTCGCGCGCGAGAGTCCGCTTCTCACCGCCGGATTCACGGCTGACTTCATCGGCCGGTCGGATGGGCTGGTCGGCCTGTCCAGAGTTTATGGTTTGCATCCGAAAGAGGTGCGACCACTCGCGCCCGCCGTGAAGTATCAGGCCCTCGCTGCCGGTGCAGTGGATGTCATCGATGGATATTCCACCGACGGATTGCTCGCGAAATACAACCTGATCACCCTCGTCGACGACCGACATTTCTTCCCGCCATACGAGGCGGCCGCGCTCGTGAACGGAAACTTCGCGCGCGCGCAGCCGGCGGCGATTGCTGCGCTGACCCTGTTGAGCGGTCGCTTGACTGAGTCGACGATGCGCCAGCTCAATCGCCGAGTCGAGGTCGACGGGGAGGATGTCCGGACGGTTGCCGCCGGCGAGCTGGCCGCACTCGGCCTGATCAACCCCCAAACACCGAGCTCGCAGACAGGCGCCCGTGGCAACGCAAGCGGGTTTTTCGGCTACATGTGGAATCGGCGCTCGCTACTTGCGCGGATGACGGCGCGTCATCTCGAGCTGGTCGCGCTCGCTCTTCTTGCCGCAGTGCTGATCGCGATTCCACTCGGCCTCTTGCTCGAACGCGGGCGGCGCATCGCAGAACCGGTGATTGGCGGACTCGGCGTGCTGCAAACGATTCCCAGTATTGCTCTGCTCGCGTTCATGATCCCGCTGCTCGGTGTCGGAGTTATCCCAGCAATTGTCGCTCTGTGGCTGTATGCGCTTTATCCAATTGCGCGCGGAACCTACACCGGCGTTCGAGACGCTGATCCCGATGCCGTTGCTGCCGCAGAAGCGCTCGGCACGACTCCGATCCAGAGATTGCTATGGGTGCGTTTGCCGCTCGCCGCGCCGGTGATCATGGCCGGGGTGCGGACGGCGGCGGTTATCACTGTTGGCGCGGCGACACTCGCCGCTTTCATCGGTGCCGGCGGATTGGGCGAGCCGATCGTTGCCGGTCTCGCGCTCGCGGATACGCGAATGATTTTGTCGGGTGCATTGCCGGCGGCGATTCTGGCGCTGGTGGTGGACGGAATACTCGCCATCGTCGAGCGATCAGTTACTCCAGCCCATCGTCGGAAACTGCTGTGGAGAAAATGATGAGATATGCCGCCCTGATTTCGTTCGCGCTGACGCTGACGACTTGCGCGCCAGCGCCGCGCGGAGTGGAAGTCGCGTCGAGAGCGACACGATCCTATTTCATGGGCTTCTCGGTGATGCCGCCGCGACCTGATCTCAAGATCGCGGTTCGTTCGCTCGATATGTGGTCCAAGCGAGCTGACGCGGCGATCATGCACGTGGACGTGCCGTGGGCGCCGATGCTGGCAGGAACTTCGGCGGAAGACGCACTGCGCAAGGACGGCGTCGATCTCGTGAAATACTATCGGTCGAAGCATCTGAAGCTCGTCGTTACGATCGACGTGACGAATGGACTTGCGCGCGAGACCGAAGCAGCCGCACTTGTCGCGGCGCACCGCAGTATCACCGAACCTTCGATACAGCGGCTGTACCGGAACTACGTGCGTGCAGTCGTGGAGATGCTCCATCCGGATTATCTGGGGCTCGCCGCGGAAACGAATCTCATTCGGCTTGCCGCACCGCGGCCAGTTTACGACGCGGTCGTGCGGATGACGAACGATGCAGCTGCTGATGTCCGACAGATCCGGAGCGCCGCGTCGTTGCCGTTGTACGCCAGTGTTCAAGTCGAGACCGCCTGGGGACGACTTGGCCGACAAGGTGGTGCCGGCTTCGTCGGCATCGAGCGCGACCTGCAGGATTTCCCGTTCAACAACGTGCTCGCGCTGTCATCCTATCCCTACCTCGGCGGATTCAAGGATCCTCGCGACATTCCGCTCGAGTACTACACGCGACTGGGTGGTACACGTCAGTTGCCGGAGATGGTGGTCGAGGGAGGCTGGCCATCGACATCGGTGTCGGGAGTCTTCTCTACATCGGCCGGTATGCAGGCGCGCTATATCGCGCGTCAGTCGGAGCTGCTCGATAACGCCAACGCCATTGGCGTGTTTCAGTTGTCGTTCACCGACATCGATGTCGCGAGTTTTCCGAAGCCGCCGCCGGCGATCTTGCCGTTGTTTGCGACGCTCGGGCTTGTCGATGTGAATCTCAAGCCCAAGCCGTCGCTAGCAACCTGGGACAAAATCTTTGGACGCGCTTTACGCTGACGCAGCTCGGCCGAGCTCGTTCGCGCGCTCGGTCTCGACCCGCGCGGCCGCAGCGCGAAACCTTCCGTAAGTGAAGTAGATCGTCAGGCCGATTGCCAGCCACACGAAAAGGCGAAGCCAGGTAAGCAATGGCAGGCCGGACATGAGATAAAAGCAGATCAATGTGCCGATGATCGGCACCCACGGCATTCCGGGCGTCCGGAATGGACGTTCTACTCCGGGTTCGGTCTGCCGCAGAATCAGCACGCCCATGCAGACAATCGCAAAGGCAAGCAGCGTCCCCATGCTCACCAGCTGGCCGAGCACGTTGAGCGGAAACAAGCCCGCGGCTATGGCGACGACGGTGCCCGTTACCGCCGTCGTGACGTGTGGTGTTCGGAAGCGTGGATGCAGATGCGAAAAGACGGGCGGCAAGAGGCCGTCGCGACTCATCGAATAGAAAATCCGGGACTGCCCGAGCAGGTTGACGAGGATGACGCTCGAGATTCCGCAAATGGCGCCGATGTTGATTATGGGGGGAAGCCATTTCACACCCGTTGACTCGACGGCAAGAGCAATCGGAGACGGAACGTTGAGTTTCTGGTAGGGCACCAGTCCCGTCATCACCAGGCCAACGGCGATGTAGAGCGCCGTGCAGATGGCGAGGGACCCCAGAATTCCGAGCGGGACAGTGCGGCCGGGATTCTTGGCTTCCTGCGATGCAGTCGAGACTGCGTCGAACCCGATGTACGCGAAGAAGATGATGCCAGCCCCGCGCAGCACGCCGCTCCAGCCAAACTCGCCGAACTTCCCGCTATTCGGAGGAATGAACGGGTGCCAGTTGGCAGTGTTGACGTAATGCACGCCAACACCTACGAAGAGCGCGAGCACGACGAGCTTGAGGACGACGATCGAAGTATTGAATCGCGCCGACTCGCGAATGCCGATGATCAACAGAGCGGTGAGGACCAGGCAAATGAGAGTTGCCGGCACGTTGAAGATCGCCGTGGCGGCAGTGCCGTCGGCGAGAGTCACCGCGGTTCCTGGCGGCGCCACCCAGCGTGGAGGGAGGTTGATGCCGATTTCCTGGAGGAGAGCGAGCGCGTAGCCGGACCAGCCTACTGCGACCGACGAAGAGCTGAGTGAGTATTCGAGCGTCAGGTCCCAGCCGATGATCCAGGCGACGAGCTCGCCCATGGTGGCATAGGCGTAAGTGTACGCGCTCCCAGCGACCGGGATCATGCTCGCCAGCTCGGCGTAGCAGAGCCCGGCAAACGCGCAGGCGACACCTGCCATCACCATCGACAGAGTGAGCGCGGGGCCGGAGTTCTGCGAGGCGACCGTCCCCGTCAGGACGAAAATTCCGGCGCCGATCACCGCGCCAATGCCGAGGGTGACCATCGCCAGTGGACCGAGCTCTCGACGCAGAGTGCCGGCCCCGGCTTCGGCGAGCAGCGATCCCAGATCCTTCTTAGTGAACAGCGCCATGCTCCCTCCGTTGGATACGTAATTGTATACAAAACTGGGTGCCAGAATTACGCCAATCGGAGCATGGGCGCAAGATCAGGGTGTGCCCTATATTGGCCGTGTGCCGAGAAAACCTGCTGCCACCACGCGGGCCCTTGAACAGGGACGACGACCAGCCGCCGGCGCCGCCGAGCGGGCAAACCGGCTTTACGACGCGCTGCGGAATCTCATCGTCCGCGGCCAGCTGGCACCCGGCGCCCGCATCGTCGAGACCGAAGTGGCCGAGCGTTTCGGGGTGAGCCGCACCCCTGTTCGTGCCGCCTTCCAACGGCTCGAGCGAGAGGGCTACGTAATCGCGTCAACCACTCATCAGGCGCGGATGACCGTCGCTCCGCTCACCCGCGAAGACGTTGGTGAGCTGCTGGAGATCGTCGGCGAGCTCGAAGGCCTGGCAGCGCGTAGTGCCGCGCGACTGAGCGACGAGGACCGTGAGCGTCTGGCAAAAGATCTGGCGGCAATCAACGCCGAGTTCCGTCGGGCTGCTTCTTCCAAGGGCGCCCAGCCGGGCAAACTCTACGAGCTGGATGAGCGCTTTCATCGCCGCTACGTCGAAGCCGGCGCGGGATCTCGACTGAGAACCCTGCACGAGGCGGTAAAGCCGCAAGCTGAGCGATACATCAGGATGTACATCGCGCTGTTGATGGATACGGTGTCGACCGCGGGCGGCGAGCACGACGACATCGTCGATGCAATCCAGAGCGGCAATGCGATCGCAGCTCAACGTGCAGTGCAGACGAATTGGCGCCACGCCGCCGATCGCCTCGTGCGGGCGATCGACGTCATGGGCGAACAGGGGAACTGGTAGAGCGAGAGGCGAGAGGCGAGAGGCGAGAGGCGGGAGGCGAGAGGCGGGAGGCGGGAGGCGAGAGGCGAGAGGCGAGAGGCGAGAGGCACCAGCGAAGTTTTTCACGCAGCCTTGCGGAATCGGGTGACGGGCGCAGGATATGGCGTATCGACTCTCTATCGGATCAGCGCTGACTCTATCGGAGATCGTTCATGGCTCACAAGAAAACGCCCCGCAAATCGAGCAAACTCGACGGACGCAACAAGGACAAGAAGATCATTGCGGTTGTTGGAGCAACCGGTGCGCAGGGCGGTGGGCTCGCGCGCGCCATTCTCGACGACAAGTTCTCGCAGTTCGGCGTACGTGCGCTCACTCGCAATCCGAATTCAGATAAAGCGAAAGCACTCGCGGACGCCGGCGCCGAAGTCGTTACTGCCGACGTCGACGACGCGAAGAGCCTGCGCAAAGCATTCGAGGGTGCACACGGTGCGTTCTGCGTCACCTTCTTCTGGGACCATCTGAAGCCAGAGAAGGAGCTCGCCCACGCCCGCAACATGGCACAGGCTGCAAAGGATGCCGGCGTGCATCACGTCATCTGGTCGACGCTCGAGGACACCCGAAAATTCGTCCCGCTAAAAGACGATCGCATGCCGACGCTGATGGGCAAATACAAAGTTCCGCACTTCGACGCCAAGGGCGAAGCCGACGAAGTGTTCAAGGAGCTCGGCGTACCGACGACTTTCCTGCTCGCTTCCTTCTACTGGGACAACTTCATTCACTTCGGCATGGGGCCGAAGAAAGGTCCCGACGGCAAGCTCGCGCTCACCTTACCGATGTCCAATAAGAAGCTCGCCGGCATCGCTGCCGAAGACATCGGCAAAGTCGCGTACGCGATCTTTGACCGCGGCGATGAGATGATCGGGAAAACCGTCGGCATCGCTGGCGGACATCAGACCGGCGCTCAGTTGGCAAAGTCGCTCACCAAAGCGCTCGGGAAGGAAGTGACTTACAACGAGATCACGCCGGCAGCATTCCGCGCGCTGGGTTTTCCAGGCTCAGAAGATCTCGGCAACATGTTTCAGTTCTATAGTGAGTTCGAGCAGGACTGTTGCGATGTCCGCAACATCAGCGAAACCAAGTCTCTGAATCCGGAGCTCCTTACCTTCGATCGCTGGCTCTCTCAGAACAAATCAAGGATTCCGCTCGGCTGACTTCGGGCCGAGCGCTTTGACTTTCTCGCCTTCGGTGAAGAGACGCGTGATGAAGCGCTGACCTTCACCGATGCGCTCGACTTCGACCGCCGTCGCTTCGATCGCCTGCTCCATGCGCTGCAGGCGATCGGCGATGTCGCGCGGCAACGATGTCACCGCAGCAGCACTGCGTCGCCAGATTCTGCGCGCGAACGCGACGGATAAAGGGAACACCGCCACGATGAGAAATATTCCACCCAATACCCAGGCTTCTTCAGGAGGTCCTTCTTTGGGCGGTGGCGGAGGTTGCTCGATAACTGCTCCCGGAACCGCCGCGGCGCTGGCGAGCTGCGCCGAGTTTGCGGCGAGCATCTGATCGACGGCTTTGATTCGCGAATCGACATCCGTCAGGCGATCCTCGAGGGGCTTGCGGCCGGTATCGCCCTGATCGAGCTGCTCCAGCTGCGACTGGATATCGCGCCGGGTGCTTTCGAGATCATCGAGCTGATTCGAGAGCTCACGCCGCTGGGCGCGGAACCCTTCGTAAACCGCGGACGGCGTGGCAGTGGCGCGCTGTGCCGCAGCCGCGACGGGAGCTGACGGTCCTACTGGTGGTGTTGGTGCGGTCGCCTGGAACAAGCAAATCCTCGCTTACAAATTGACCGCGCGATTCTCGCGCACCCGTAATCTACGTTT
Organism: Gemmatimonadaceae bacterium; assembly: GCA_035718845.1. Classification (GTDB taxonomy): domain Bacteria; phylum Gemmatimonadota; class Gemmatimonadetes; order Gemmatimonadales; family Gemmatimonadaceae; genus UBA4720. The sequence goes on from DASTGU010000114.1 coordinate 7,732, forward strand.
CCCGGACGCGAATTTCTTCGCAGCAGCGCAGATCGGGCTATAGCGATTTGGTATTGGCCTCGACTTCAGCCGCGACGAGAATCCCGCGCTCGATGTAAATCGGCCGGACATGCGCGCGCAACTTCGGCAATCGGAAGGCGAAGACGATACCTCCGACAACGCAACTGGCTCCGCCAATCAGAATGGTCTTCATCGGGCCGATGTGATCGGCTGCGAAGCCGGCGATCAGGCTGCCGAGTGGCGCAGTGCCCAGGAAGGCCATGGTGTAAAACGCCATCACCCGTCCTCGCATCGAGTCGTCGACAATCGTCTGCAAGATGGTGTTGGTCGACGCCATCTCGACCATCATGCCGCCGCCGACGAACGGCAGCAGCAACAACGAAAGCCAGAGCACGTGTGACAGCGAAAACGCGACGAGGCCAACGCCAAAAGTGATGCTGGCGATCACGATTGCGCGCCCCAGCCCGAGCACTGATCGACGCTGTGCCAGGTAGAACGCGCCGGCCAAAGCACCAACGCCCGACGTAGTCATCAGGTAGCCGAGGGTGTGGGGGCCGCCGTGGAGTATTTGAGAAGCGATCGCCGGCATCAGCACCGTGTACGGCATTCCCATCGTCGCCACGAGCGCGAGCAGCAACAGTGAGTCGCGGGCGGGCGTGAAGTGGGTGACATAGCTGAATCCCGCCCGCAGCTCTTCCCAGACGCGAGTGTCTTTCCGTGATGTGTCTGGTTGATCGAGTCGCATCGCGAGCAGCGACGCAATCACGGCGATGTACGAGATCGCGTCAGCGGTAAAACACCATCCTTCGCCGACGGCCGCGATGAGAACTCCACCGATGGAAGGACCGATGATTCGGCTCGCATTTACCATCGAGGAGTTGAGCGCGATCGCGTTCGGCAAATCGCCGCGGTCCTCTACCATCTGGACGACGAACGCCTGTCGAGCTGGAGTGTCGAAGGCGTTGATGATTCCCTGCGCCAGCTGCAGGAGCAGGACATCCACGACGGTGATGACGCCAGCGAAAGTCAGAACAGCGAGACCGACAGACTGCAGCGCTGACAAGATCTGGGTGACGACGAGAATGCGATGACGATTCCAGCGGTCGACAAGCACTCCCGCAAATGGCGCGAGCAGCAGTGTCGGGATCTGTCCGAAGAAGCCCACGATGCCCAGCAGAAACACCGACCCGCTCAGCCGATAGACCAGCCAACTGGTGGCGATGCGCGTGATCCACGTGCCGACGAGTGAGACTGTCTGCCCGCTGAAAAAAAGCCGATAGTTGCGGTGCTGCAGCGCGCGCGCGAAATGGAGTGGCTTCTTCTTTTGCTCCGGAGCTGTCGCGGCCGATGTCATGAATTGCCGAGGGGCAATATTGGTGCTATTTAGATCTCGTTTCACCATCCGCTGATGAGAGCACTTCCGTTCGTCTGGCCGTACGCACTTGTGTTCTGGCTCGCCTATCTCTGGTCGTTCGCGTCCGAGTACGGAATAGTGTCGCGAGGCGTGGAAGGAGTTCGGGAAGCAAATTCGCCCGATCGCGGTTCGCTGCGCTTGCTGTTGGGCGGACAGATGCTGGCACTGATGGTGGCGATCGCAGTATCCGCTTTTAAAGTGTGGCAGTTCCCTGCCAGGCTCCTGCTACCGCTGTTCGAGGTCGGAACCGTCCTCATTCTGCTTGGGAGTCTGCTGCGGCGGTCCTGCACCCGGACCCTCGGTGAATACTTCACCGGCGACGTGCGGACACGATCGAGCCAGCCGGTGATAAGATCCGGTCCATATCGGCTGGTAAGACACCCATCGTATACGGGCGGCATGCTGATATTCGTCGGAATCGGTCTCGCACTCGGGAGTGTGCTCGGTTTGTTGCTGCTCACGGTCACGACGCTCGTCGGCTATGGCTATCGAGTTGCAGTGGAAGAGCGTGCGCTCGTGGCAGCCGTCGGTGAGCCGTATCGCATTTACATGAAGGAGTGCAAGCGGTTCATTCCCTATATCGTATAGGAGAGGGTCGATGAAAGAATTCTCGATTGCTTTTCTGCTCTATCTCGCGAGCGCTCTTCCCGCTGCTGCTCAAGCGAGCAGGGGTGCGCCGCCTCCGCCGGAGCCGACTCCAATTCCGCGACATGTCTCGCGGGTGCCGGGCGGCAATCTGCCGCCGATCAAGCTCGAGGATCAGTGGACATCCGCATTGATTCGTCGTGACGCAGCTACGTTCGAGAGATTGCTGGCACCGAAGTTCGTTTACACCGAGAACGCGTCGGTGATGAACCGAGGCGAGGTAATCAAGAGCGTCAATGGTCCTGATCGCGTCGAGTGGGCGCGCAACGAAGGTATGAGAGTGCACGACTTCGGCGATGTGCAGGTCATCACCGGCGTACTGCATCTGCGCGGCCGCGGCAGCAGCGGTGCTTTCGACAAGCGATATCAGTTCACCGACACCTGGCAGCGCACCAATGGACGCTGGCAGATAATCGCGGCGCAGGATTACCTGATTCCGAGATGACAGCAGTCCGACATGCAGTGAATCGTCGAGCCGCGCTGGCGGTGATCGTCTTGACGTCGGCATTGATGTTGGCGTGCAAAGGAACGAGCGGCTCGTCGACGACCGATAGCGCAGCGGCGTCGGAGCCGCGTGTCACATCCACCGCCGCGTTGGGAGCGTCGTCGGTAACCGGCGCGCGGATCGCCGTCGCGCACGCGGGCCCGCCCGGTGAGTGGCAGATGCCTGCCGGCGACTACGCTAGCTCGCGCTACAGCGAGCTCGCGTCGATCACCCCGCAAAACGTCGGGAATCTCAAGGTGTCGTGGGCGTTCTCGACCGGTGTGCTGCGCGGGCACGAAGGGCAGCCGCTCGTCGTCGGCAACACCATGTACGTGGTGACACCGTATCCCAACGTCTCATATGCGATCGACCTGACGACCGCGGGCCAGCCGCTCAAGTGGAAATTCCGCCCCGACAATTCACAGCAGGCAATCGGTCGAGCGTGCTGCGATGTCGTGAATCGCGGCGCGGCGTACGCGGACGGCAAGATCTTCTACAACCTGCTCGACGGACACACCATCGCCATTGACGCGGCGACCGGAAATCAGGTGTGGCGCACGCAGATGGGAGATCTCTCGCGCGGCGAGACAATCACCATGGCGCCGATCGTCGTGAAAGGAAAAGTCATCGTCGGGTCGAGCGGCGGAGAGATGGGCGTGCGCGGCTGGATCGCGGCGCTCGACGCCGCGACAGGCAAGCAGATCTGGCGCGCGTACAATATCGGCCCCGACCAGGACGTCAAAGTCGGCCCGAAGTTCAAACCATTCTACGCCCACGATCGTGGCGCAAATCTCGGCGTCAGCTCGTGGCCGGGCGATACGTGGAAGACCGGCGGCGGCGCGGTCTGGGGATGGATCTCCTACGATCCAACGCTCAACCTGATCTACCACGGCACCAGCAACCCCGGGCCGTGGAACGAAGCCCAGCGCACCGGCGACAATAAGTGGACAGCCGCGATACTGGCGCGAGATGCGAACACGGGCGAGTTAGTCTGGGCCTTCCAGGTCACTCCCCATGACATGTGGGACTACGACGCGGTGAACGAGAACATTCTCGTCGACCTGCCGATCAAGGGTCAGATGCGAAAAGCGCTGGTGCACTTCGATCGCAACGGCTTCGCGTACACCATCGATCGTGCGACCGGCGAAGTCATCCTCGCCGAGCCGTTCGTGCCGATGAACTGGTCGACGGGAATCGACCTGACAACGGGCAGACCGAAAGTCGTCGAGACCAAGAAGACGGCGCAGGACAAGAACGTCCAGGATATCTGCCCGAGCCTCGAGGGCGGAAAAAATCAGCAGCCCGCGGCGTTTTCACCGCAGACGGGATTGTTCTACGTGCCGACCAACAATCTCTGCATGGATTTCCAGGCTCGGCAGGTGACCTACATCGCGGGCACTCCTTTCATCGGAGGAAACGCGCCGGAGAAAGGCGGACCGGGCGGTTATCGCGGAGAGTTCATCGCGTGGGACGCGTCGACCGGGAAGAAAGTGTGGGGAATCAAAGAGCCGTATCCGGTCTGGGGTGGGGCGCTGGCGACTGCAGGCGGCGTGGTGTTTTACGGAACGCTCGATGGCTGGTTCAAGGCGGCCGACGCGCGAACTGGAAAAGTGCTGTGGCAGTTCAAGGTTGGATCGGGCGTCGTCGGCAATCCCGTGACTTACACCGGTCCCGACGGAAAACAGTATGTCGCGATTTATGCAGGAATCGGTGGAGATATGGGACTGCTGATCGCTGGCGACGTTGCTGCGAACCTGCCGTACGATGTTCGGGAGAGAGGGACGACGCTGCCGGACATCAGCCGCTGGACTTCATGGGGAGGATACCTCTTTGTCTTCTCCCTCTGAGGCCGCGGACTACCAGCGCGGACTAACGGCACTGCTGACTGCTGACTTAGTGCGGAGTGCGCACAGGATGCGATTCGGAGTGGTTTGCGCGCTACTCATTTTTGCGGCCTGCCGGGCGCAGACGATTGGGCAGCAGGATTCGACGGCGGCTACGGCGGCGTCGTCGACTTCCTCGTCAGCCGCCGGTTCGTTGTTCGTCGCGGGCGACAGTCTGCGTATCGTCGAGCATCCGGACATTCTGCCGGCTGGATTTCCGCTCAGCGTCAAACCCATCGAGGTAAAGAATCCCTACGAGGGTGACAAGAAGGCGATTTCGACGGGAGGGCAGCTTTTCATCGCCTACAATTGCCTCGATTGTCACGGCGCCGAGGGATCGGGCGCGATGGGGCCGAGTTTTCAGGATGGACGCTGGCATTTCGGTGGGACGCCAGCGGAAGTGTTCGAGTCGATTTACCAGGGGCGGCCTGACGGGATGCCGGCATGGGGCGGACGGATCTCAAACGATCAGATCTGGATGCTCACCGCTTACGTTCGCTCACTCGCATCGAAGGACCTGAGCACGGAGAACTTTACCGGCAAGACGGTCGAACGCACCGGTCACTGAGGTTGCAATGATCAGCAGGATCTGGCACGGCTGGACGTCGCGGGAGAACGCGGACAAGTATGAAAAGCTGCTGCGCGCGGAAGTCCTGCCCGGCATTCATCGCATCCGCGGATACAATGGTGCTTATCTACTGCGCCGCGATGCCGCGAACGACGAAGTGGAATTCATCACCATCACTCAATTCACCGACATGAATGCGGTGCGAGAATTCGCCGGCGCGGACTACGAGCGAGCGGTGATCGCGCCCGGAGCCAGTGAGCTGCTGTCACATTACGACGAGCGCTCTCAACACTACGAGACGCTGCTCACACCCTCTGACGTGCGAGCACTGGCCGCCCGTAACAGCGGCCGCAACCGGGTCTTCTAAGCCTACTGCGACGGTGGCGCCGGTGGGACGCCGCCAAACGCGTTGATGATTGCGAGACCCATACTGGCCATCGTCAGCTGCGGCTCGTTGTCGACGATCCAGCGCTGATCCTGATTCTCTTTCGTCATCACGCACGCGACGACGCGATTGCGCAGATACCACAATGTGCACTCCGTTCTCACCTGATCAGTCTCGCCGTCCTTGTGTGCAGCACGCGCACCGCCCGCGTACCGCTGCAGCATCATGTCCTGTCCGTTGTGCTCGAGGATGTCGAGCATCGCCGAGTCGGCCGCGGGATTGACGGCTTTGCCCTGGGCCATGAGCTCGAACAGGTGCGCCATCTCGTTGGGCGTCGTAACACCAAGCCCATACTTTGCCGAGCTGTCCAGGGCCACACTCGAGATACGCAGGAAACTCTTCGAGTGAACACGCGTGTGTGACAAGCCGAGCGAATCCATCTTCGCCCACACTCTGCGAATGATGATGCGGTCGAGCAGGAGATTGGTCGCGGTGTTATCGCTGATGATGCACATCAGCCACGCTGCATCGCGGACAGTGAGGATGGTGCCGTTGTGCAGGAACTGCAGGACGCCCGAGCCCGGAACCTGATCGATCTTGAGCATCGTGATCGGGTCGTCGAGTGACAGCTGGCCCTTGGCGACGAGATCGTACACGGTCACGAGGATGGCGACCTTGATCAGGCTGGCGGTCGGAAAAGTCTCGTCGCCGCGGCGGCTGATGCGTTGCCCACTCTCCAGGTCGATCACGCTGTAACCGACGATGCCGTGGTGCGCGTCGGCGATGGAGTCGAGCTTCTTGCGTAAAGCGGCCGTATCCGCGTGCACCGGCTCCAGTCGCCGGGTGCCGGCGGGTCCGACACGGGCAGCGGCGCAGGCAACGATACCAGCGAGCGCAATGAACGCGCAGGTGACCAGGACGCGGATTAGCGGTGTATTTCGGACGCGCATGAGATTTGAAATTGTTGATGACGTGAACGCGCCAGCATTTCTGAAAGTGCGGCGTAATATAGAGTTGATGACGCGGACCTTACACGAAAACGACACCAGATGCCGTACGATCTGACCACGTTCGGGCTGGGCGATATGCTAAAGTGCAGTCTCGCATTACGCGAGAGTGCTTCTTCGGCTGCAACGCTCGAGCAGTCGGCGCAACGCGTCTGCCGATTTCTGTACGACGAGCTGCGTGGCGCCGGCAACGAGCACCAGTGTGCGCTGGTGCGCTGCTACAAGACACACCCTTACGGCGGACTAAACCCGGAACTGCAGGAATTTGCGCGGACCGCGCTGGCGACAAAGTCACCGCACGCCACCATGAAATGCCTGACGCTGATGGCGACGGTGGGGCAGTCGGCCAACTGGAACTCGCGCCAATTGTCGCGTGGACATCAGACAATTCCGCTCGCCAGTCGGGAGATGGTGGAGAAGGCTCCGATGATTTCACAGCTCATCAAGGAGTTCGGCATGGATATAACGAGCGTGCTGGAGCCTTCGCCGGACATCATTCGCGAGCTGGCGGGCAAGCGGCACGGCGTTTTCCACGTCGAAAACGCCGATGGAAGTCCGTACATCCCGGCGCAGGAGGATTTTGTTCGACGCTACGGCATCCGCTCAGTACTCGGATTCGGTGGAATGCTCGCGACGGGCGATCTGTTCGCCGTAATTCTTTTCAGCACCGTGCATGTTACTCCGCCGGTCGCCGACAGATTCAAAACGATCGCGCTCGACGTAAAAGCGGCGTTTTCACGCTTTCGTGAGGGAAGCGTGTTCAATCAACTGACTCCGTACACTTCCGGCATCCAACGAGAGCACTAGCGAAAACTCGGCAGTGCGTACGCTTCTTGCCGAAGACGCCAGCGCAAATGAAAAGCCCCCTCCGCGATGGAGGCGCGGATTTTCTCGACCTTGTATCGGAGGAAAGAACAGCATGACTAATAACGCAACGACAAGGGTGGCCCTCCTTGGAATTGCGGCGCTGGCGCTTGCAGCATGCGCGAAGAAGGACAACAACGCAGCTGATACAACCGCAGTGTCCAGCACCACTTCCGCCGACACATCGGCAATGGCCGGAGCGGCGAGCAGTACATCATCAACTTCTACGTCGGGCAATTGGACTGACGCAAATATCGTCGCTCTGCTGGATGAGGCTAACATGGCCGACAGTGCAGCGGGAGCGATTGCCGCGACCAAAGGTACTGCTGCTGCAGTTCGGGACTTCGCAAGAAGGATGGAACGCGACCACCATCAGCTACGCGCGCAAGGCGCCGCACTCGCCAAGAAGCTCAACGTGACGCCGGCTGCTCCATCGGATGATCCGGTCCAGCCAATGGCGCAAAGCGAGACCAACACGCTGAACAGCACCGCCAAGGGCAAGGATTTCGACAAGGCGTACATCGACGCCGAGGTCAATGCCCACAAGGCTGTGCTCGATTTGGCGACGAAAGCAGCCGCGCAAACGCAGACTGCCGAGCTGAAGAATCTGATTCAGAAGGCGGCGCCGGTCATTCAGGGTCATCTCGACAAAGCGGAATCGATCCAGAAGACCCTGAAGTAGGCAGTTGCTCAAAGGCGTAATCTTCGACGTCGACGGCACGCTCGTAGACAGCAACGACGCTCACGCGCAATCGTGGGTGGACACGTTCAGGGAAGCTGGCTACGACGTGCCGTTCGACAAAGTTCGACCGCTGATCGGAATGGGAGCCGACAAACTCCTCCCACAAACGATCGGGATCAGCCGCGACAGCGACGAGGGAAAGAAGCTCCTCGAGCGTCGCGGCAAGATCTTTTCCACCAACTATTTGCCGCATCTGCGGCCGTTGCCCGGGGTGCGCGAGCTGGTATTGCGCGTGAAACGTGACGGCATGAAAGCAATCGTCGCGACTTCAGCAAAGGATCAGGAACTGAAAGGCTTGTTGAAGGCTGCTCACGTCGAGGACCTGATGGAGGAGAAGGCGACGGCAAGCGATGCCAAAAGGTCGAAGCCCGACCCCGACATCGTGCAGGCGGCAATCGAGGAGAGCGGTCTTTCACTGAACGAGCTCGTCATGATTGGCGACACGCCCTATGATGTCGAGGCAGCAACGAAAGCAGGCGTGCGTGCAATCGGTTTTTTGTCAGGTGGCTGGGGAAGAGATGCGTTGAAGGGAGCGGTGGAGATCTACGACGGTCCAGCCGGCCTACTCGCGCATTACGACACGTCTTTGCTCGGCAAGGAGAGCCCGGACCAATGAGCGTTTTACATCTGCTGCAGGAAGTCGCGCAGAACGTACAGAACGGGCAGGCCGCTGGTCCACCGCCGGGCGGACCTCCGGGTGGTGAGGACAGCTTCTCGTTCAGAGACGCGCTGTTCGAGCTGATTCAATTCGTCGGCTGGTTTCTTTCCGTCGGCGCGGTCGGTTTCCGATTCGGAGTCGTGCGCCGCGTGCGCGGAATGACAGACGATGCGCGCCGCATTCTCGCTGCCGACAACGCCGCGATGCTCGGCGTGCTCGGTATCATCCTGCTGTTCGTGTCGTATCTCGGCGGGCCGCTGCTCGAGTCGATGTCAAGCCATCAGTCGTTCGCAGCAGCGCTGCCGAAGAATCGCGGACCATTCGAGTTAAGGATGGCGCTGCTGGCGATTGCGCTCGTCGGGTTTCTGCTCGCGCGTGCGTCCGCTACACTGGGCTGGACGGTCGCGTTGCTGGGGGTAGTGATCGCATCGCTGTTTCCGCTCTACACAGGACGCGGCGCCGGCAAAGTCAACGCGGTGCATGTCCTCGCTGCGTCGACATGGCTGGGCACACTCCTCGTGCTGACCATTGTCGGGGTGCGCGGTGTGCTCAAGCGAGAGGCGTCGGGGGCACCGCGATCAGTGCTGGTCGCGGATCTCGTGAATTCGTTTTCACCGTTGGCGCTCACTGCAGCAGCCATCGTCGGGCTGACGGGACTGACTACCGCCTGGATGCATCTGCATCGCATTTCGTCGCTATGGACGACTGGCTACGGGATCACCTTGATCGTGAAACTGATCTTCGTTCTGATCGTGGTCTCGCTCGGCGCCTGGAACTGGCGGCGGGTGCGTCCGTCACTTGGCGACGTCGGCACCGAAGAGATGATTCGCAGGTCTTCGATGATGGAGCTCACCTTCGGCGCGATCGTGCTGATCTGCACCGCCGTTCTCGTGACGCTGCCGTCGCCACGTCCCTAGCGGCTCGTCCAGCGTGATCGCACCCAGCGCACCGTCGCGCTGCTGACGAGCGCGGTCAGTGCGGCGGTCGCGGTCACGTCGCTGGTCCAGTGCTGATCCTCATAAACCCGGTCCCACCCGACGAGCGCTACGAGAGCGTCGCATGCTCCGGAGATCACTCTCGAATCAGTCTCCATTGAGATTGCCGATGCAATCGCTGTGATATGCGCCATGTGCGCCGATGGAAGCGAGTGCCAATCGCCGTTGCTCGTGAATGGACGAAAGCGATGTGAATTACCTCCCGCATGCGGGCGCTCGCGCCCGATCACCGGCTTGAGAATCGATTCGACGACGTCCGAAGCGGCATAAGCGGCTGCAGTTTCCACCACGCTGTGCTCGGCGGAGGTTTGATGGGTAATCGCCGATGCCACATAGAAACCAGCCATCGCCGGAACGAGAACGTGGGCAGTGCCGAGCGGATTGACGATCCTCGCGAGATGGTCAAGCGATCGTGAGTGAGTCTGCAGCGCCCACTCTCGCATTTCCGGGTCGATCGCAGTGGACGCGATCACAACAGTCGGTACAATCCATGCCCGAACATGATGGTGATCGGACGCCGTTGTGCTGGAATCTTTCTGAGCCGCAACGGTGTTCGAGTAGAGAACTACCAAAACGAAAACGAGACCGATGCGGTGCATGATTGACCATAGGAATAGGACACGATACGGACAAGGAGCGCGCGCTACGGGTGCGTTGCTCGTGCTGGTGATCGCCGCGTGCACCGATCGCGGAATCACCGCTCCAACGCCGAGCAGTGAAGAATCGCACCCGGGCTTCGACACCAGCATTTATCCCGGCGACGCGGCGATGCAGGCCTGGCTGCGGCCGAGCTCGCCCTACGAGTGGGTTGGGTACTACCTGCAGGCGCCATGTCATCGTGATCCGTCGTGGATGGGGAAGCGGCAGACGCTGACGACGATGGGTTGGGGGTTGGCGGTCCTCTACGTCGGCCAGCAGACCTTCGATGGCGTTCCGGACGTGATGGTTCCGTCGGTGTTTGATCTTCAGTCCGGATTTCGACCGACAGCCCGCACGGGAATCATGGTGCCTCCGACCCCAGCTGAGATTCAATCAGCAGCGGTCACGTGCTCCCGTACTCTGCTCACCACCGAGCAGGGAACTGCCGACGCAATCGACGCGGTTACGAAGAGCGCATCCGAGGGCTTCTCCGACGGAACGGTGATATTTCTCGATATCGAGCACATGGATTCGATTCCTGCTTCGATGAGCTCGTACTATCGCGCATGGGTGCAGCAGGTGCTCGCTGACGGGCGCTTTCATCCGGGCATCTACGTGCACAAGGACAACGCGCAAGCGATCTACGACGGTGTACAGAAGGCGTACATCGACATGAACAGAACGGGGTCCGCGGTTTTCTGGGTTACGACTTCAGCCGGTTTCTCGATCGACAAGTCGCCGCACGACGTCGGGTTCTCGTGGGCGAGCGTATGGCAGGGTATCTACGAGGTGAACCAGACGTGGAGCGGAGCTACCATCAACATCGACGTCGACGTTGCCTCGAGGTCATCGCCGTCGACTCCGTAGCAGCTTTGCAATCCAGTGGACCGTGAATGAGATTATCCGCTCCACTCCCTCCTCATAAGTCATGTCGAAAAGAAGCACGCGACCGGCAATCGCGATCGTACTCCTCGCGTCGATAGCTCCCACGCTGCACTCGCAGGCGACGCGTTCGTCAAAAACAACTCCGGTGGCATTCAACGCCGACTCGGCGCGACTCGCCGAGCTGCCCTGGCGACCGATTGGACCCGCGGTGACGAGCGGTCG
>DASTGU010000115.1:0-14815 GCA_035718845.1 Gemmatimonadaceae bacterium
GGCTCGACGGAATTCAGAAGATCGGCGGCGAAGTCGGCAGTGTCGGTCTGGCCCGCGCGTGAAGCCGATTGCCAATTGCCGAACAGCGGCACGAGAGCGATTGCGAGCACCGGTGTGGCCATGAGCCAGCTGCGCCTGGTGGGCAGGGTCAGCGTCTCTTCGCCGACCTGGACCCGTTCGGATCGAATGACGGCAGCGATGGTCTCCCATACGAACACGAATCCCAGGGCGGCCCACACACTCCACGCGGAGAAGCTCCACAAGTAGAAGTAGTCGCGATCGCGCACTTCTCGCGGGACGGAGTCACCGAGCTCGGGCGCCTGCGATGACCCGTACTTGAAATTCATGTAGTAGATGAGCGCGAGCGTCACCATGAACATCAGCGGACCGAAGTACGCGAACGATCGTCGGTCTCGCTTCCAGTGCACGTAGCCGCCGACCCCACCGAGGAAGAGGAACAGCGCAGCCAGCATTCCCTGCAGCCCGGGGTGATTCTCGAATGGATCTCGGAGCCACTGCCACCGGAAATAGACCCACCACATCTCGAGCTGGGCATAGAACGGTGCCTGGCGTTGCGATAGCGCGGGCTTTCCGTACTGACCGCGATTGAAGTTGAACATGAACCGATCGAATGTCGCTTTGCTAAGCGTACACCCGGCGCTGATTTGGGTCGTGCAGCCGGTCGGCTCACCCTCGTTGATCGGTGGGAAGTGCGCGGCGCGCAGTGGCTGAGTGAGAAATGGCGTCATGCCGAGCAGCAGCGCACCGGCGATCGCCAGCAGCAGTCGCCACCGCAGGAGGATGCCGCGCCGCCGCCAGACAATCGCGATCGCGACAGCCGGCAGCGCCAGGAATCCGGCCATGTGATTGGCGTATCCCAGTCCGCTGAGATAAGCGATCAAAATCAGCAGGCGGTCCGCCTTCGGTCCGTTTGGGTCATCGCACCACCGCACCGTCAGCCACGATACGAGTGCGAGTCCGAGCAGCGATATCGTGTAAACCTTCTCGTTGACGACTGATTGCGCCCAGACCGTAAACGCGGTCGCACCAATAATCGCAGCCAGGCTGCCGCCGACGATGCGCTGCCAACGCTCCGCGAGCCAGCCGACCAGAACTCGCTCGGTAATCAGGAACCAGAAACCCGCCGCGCCGGCACTGCACAAGGCCGCCAGGATGTTGATACGCATCGCGACGTTGGGCGCGATCGGCAGAATCGCGAACAGTCGGCCGATCAAAACGAAGAACGGATTACCGGGCGGGTGGGGAAGGCCGAAAGTATACGCCGCGGTGATGTACTCGCTGGTGTCCCACATCGCCGTCGATGGAGACAGCGTCACCAGGTAAAGCAGAAAGACCAGCGCCGACACCACAGCGGCGGCGCGATACGACGGCCGATATTCCTCGCGCTCTCGCTCGAGAGTAGCGGCCGTCATCTAATGGCGGAACTGCCTCTTGCCGGTGAACACCATCGCGATGTCGTACTCGTTGGCGGCCTGGATTACATCTTCGTCGCGCACCGATCCACCCGGCTGTACGATTGCGGCGACACCCGCTTCGGCTGCCTGCTCGACGCCGTCACGGAAGGGGAAAAACGCGTCAGAGCCCATCACGGCTCCGCGGGTGTCATGGCCGGCGAGTCCGGCTTTGTGCACCGACAGAAATGCAGCGTCGACGCGTGACATCTGACCCGCTCCAATACCAATTGTAGCGCCATCGCGCGCGAGCACGATCGCGTTCGATTTGACGCTGCCGACTGCGCGCCACGCGAAATGCAGATCCTTCACCTCGGCCGGCGTCGGCTGCCGCCTGGTGACGACTTTCCACTCTTCCTGGCCGGCGTCGCGGGAGGCGCGCTCTTGCGCGAGGAAGCCGCCGCGTACCCTCTTGAAATCGAGTGCGTGCTCGCGCCACTGCGCGCGCCCCTCGAGGACGCGCAGGTTCTTCTTCCGCCCAAGGATCTCCAATGCGCCGTCGCTGAACTTCGGTGCGACGATGCATTCGACGAACAGGCTCGACACCGCTTCCGCGGTCTCGTCGTCGACGGGGACAGTAAACGAAATCACCGAGCCGAATGCCGAAACCGGATCGCAGGCAAGCGCCTTTCGATACGCATCCAGCGGACTCAAACCCGTCGCAAGACCGCACGGCGTGGTGTGCTTAACGATCGCGCAGCACGTCTCCTCGACGAACGGATCGCTGGCGAAGAGCGCACCCTCGAGATCGAGCAGATTGTTGAACGACAGCTCCTTGCCGCCCTTCTGTTGCAGCGCCGCGATTCCATCGTGTCTGCGCTCGACGTAGAACGCCGCGCGCTGCCCGGGATTCTCGCCGTAGCGGAGATTGCTCTCCTTCATCAGCGGGATCGACATCCGGTCCGAGAAGATTTCCGAGCGCTGGCAGCCGAACCAATAGGCGATTGCAGCATCGTAGGCAGCAGTGCGCGCGAAAACTTTCTCTGCCAGCAGTCGCCGAAGGTCGAGATCATCGTCGCCCGCCTCGAGACCCGCCAGCACTCTCGCGTAGTCCGCCGGATCAACGATCACCGTCACCGACTCGAAGTTCTTGGCCGCCGAGCGCAACATCGACGGCCCGCCGATGTCGATCTGCTCGATGACATCCGATGGTGACACGTCCTGTCGCGCAGCGGTCTGCTCGAACGGATAGAGATTCACCGCCACGAGATCGATCGGAGCGATGCCCTGCTCGGCGATCGCCTTCATGTGCTCCGGCAAGTCGCGGCGCGCGAGTAGCCCTCCGTGAACGGCGGGATGCAGGGTCTTCACACGGCCGTCGAGCATCTCCGGAAATCTGGTGATCTCACTTACTTCTCGAACCGGGATCGCGGCGTCACGCAGCGCTTTTGCCGTTCCGCCGGTGGAGATCAAACCCCAGCCGAGCTGCACCAGCCCTTTGGCGAAATCAATCAGACCGGTCTTGTCAGAGACCGAGAGTAACGCAGTTGGCATATCAGACAGAAACTTTGGACTCGACGTTGAGAAGGATTGCTACCATTTCGATGACGCATGGATAGACGACGTGCTCGACACTCAGCACGCGCGACGCGAGCGTCTCGGCGGTGTCATCAGCTTCGACCGGAACGCGCCACTGTGCGACGATCGGACCCCGATCGTATTCATCGTTGACGATGTGCACCGTGACGCCACTCTCCTTCGCGCCGGACGCGATGACGGCCTCGTGGACCCGTGCACCGTACATGCCCTCGCCGCCAAAATCGGGCAGCAGGGCGGGGTGGATGTTGAGAATCCGGCCGGAGTACTCGCGAACGACTTTTGGCGGAATGCGCTTGAGGTAGCCGGCGAGAATGACGAGGTCCACCCGCGCGCGACGAAGAATCCCGAGCAGTTGATCGCCTTCATCAGCGGCGTCGAAGCTCGCGATGTCGATTGAAGCGGTGGCTGCTCGAATCAACGCCGGGGAATCGGCGCGGTTCGACGCGACGAGAACGATCTTGGCGATGCGCTCGCGGGAGATGTTCTCAAAATGATCGATGATCGCCTGGAGATTGGAGCCCCGCCCCGAGGCAAGAACGGCGAGTCGTGATGGCATCCCCGATTTTACGATTTGCGCTTTCCCGGAGTAAGGCCGCCGAACAATTTGCCGACGGCGTCTGCGAGATCCGCGGCGGTCTCGAATCCATCCGCCTCCGCGCGACGCCGATCCTCAGGGCTGGTCTCGGCAGAGGCGATCAGGATCCCACGACCACCCAGTTTCTTCGAGGCCACAATGTCGCGCCAGCGATCACCGATGTAGGCGGAATTCTCGGCGTCCAGGTTGAGCTCGGCGATCGCCTGCTCGAACATTTGCGTTTGTGGCTTGCGGCAATTACAGACCGGCGGATCGTCGGGCGCGTGCGGGCAGTAATAGCTGGCGTCGATATGGGCGCCCTCATCGCTCAGAAGCCGCTCGAAGCGGGCGCGAACTTTTTCGTAGTCTTCGACGCTGAAAATGCCGCGAGCGATCCCCGACTGATTGGTGACGACGATGACCGGGATGTTGGAGTCATTGATTCTTTTTATCGCCGCCGCTGCGCCAGGAAGCAAACGCACCTGCTTCGGCGATTTTATGTAGTGCGCATCTTCCATGATGGTGCCGTCGCGATCGAGGAAGACCGCGCTGGGCAGCCTGTTCACGCGAGAGCCTTGCCGACAGCCGCGGCGAGCGCGTCGTCTTCACCAGGAAGCACACTGCGGAGGTCGAGCAGGAGCCGACTCTCCTCAATGCGGCCGATCACTGGCGGCTCACCGCGACGAAGAGCGTTCTCCAGCCGCTCGGCGCTTCCGCTGAGCGCGACAGCACGTGACCCGATGCGACTGGTGGGGAACGCGCCGCCGCCGACGCTGGCTTCGCTGAAGACGACCTCGGCGGTTTGACCGCGCGCACGCAGGGTGTCAACGAGCGCCGTCGCCCGCGCTTGCAATGCGTCGACGTGCGCGGTCAGCATCTGTAGCACGGGGATTTCCGCCAGTGCGCGGTCGGAATCGAGATACAAACGCAGTGTCGCTTCGAGCGCCGCCAGGGTGAGCTTGTCGACCCTCATCGCTCGTGTGAGCGGGTTCTTGCGCAGCTTCGCGATCGTTCCGGCGTCGCCGAGAATGATTCCGGCCTGTGGTCCGCCGAGTAGCTTGTCGCCGCTCATGAGAACGAGAGTGGCGCCTGAATTTACAGCCATTGCGGCCGTCGGCTCTCCGGTGAGACCGAAATCGTCGAGCGAGATCATGAGACCGCTGCCAAGATCGTGAATCACCGGAAGACCGTGCTCGGCGGCGATGAAGACGAGCTTCTCGACGGAAACGTCGGCGGTGAACCCTTCGATGGCGAAGTTGCTACGGTGCACTTTCACGATGGCACCGGTCTTTGGAGTTATGGCGCGACGATAGTCGTCGTCGTGGGTGCGATTGGTGGTGCCGACTTCGACGAGGCGCGCGCCACTGCGCGCCATGATGTCGGGGATCCGGAAACTGCCGCCGATCTCGACGAGCTCGCCGCGCGAGACGAGGACTTCTTTTCTTTGCGCGACGGCGTTCAGCGTCAGGACCATCGCCCCGGCGCAGTTATTAACAACGAGCGCGTCCTCGGCGCCGGTCAGCTGGCGGAGCAGATCGACACAGTGGGTGTAGCGTGAACCCCGGCGACCCGAATCGAGATCGTACTCGAGATTGCTGAATCCGCGCGCGACCTGGTCGATCGCCCGAATCGCGGCCTCGGGGAGCGGCGCACGTCCGAGGTTGGTGTGAAGTACGACACCCGTCGCATTGATCACCGGACGAAGAGACGACTTGCTGGCATCTGATACAGCAGCAGCGATCGATGAGGCCCACTGCTCCTCGGTGCGCTGCGCACCACCCGACGCGCGCGCCGCGTCGAGGGTGCGACGGACCGCGTCGAGCACCAATCGTCGCGGATGCTGTTCAAGCAGATGACGCACTGCCGGAGTCAGCAGCAGCGCGTTGACGCTTGGCAGCTCGCGACGCGTGTCGGTCATGTAGCCGGCGGCGGCGTCGACGGTCTGGCGGAGGCCGGTGTTGGAGTCGGCAGAGTAGGAGGCGGTGCCGGCACAGTGTAAGTGCGCTCGCTGTCGCCGCTCCGTCCGAGGAGTCCGCGAATTCCAATAGCGCGGATGCGATAGGCCGTCTTCGCGACGAGCGGTCGTTGCAGCTTGATCTCGACTTCGTTTAGGGGCGACGGCTTCGGCATTACTGGCGGAGGCGTAGTGTCGCGTGCCAGCGGTGCCTGGCCGCGCGGAGGTGCGGGTTGTGGTCGCACGGCCGGTGCGGCCGGCGGCCGTGCCGGCGGCGCCGTCGTATCAATCGCTGGCGGTCCAACTCGGGCGATGGGTAAGGGTGCCGAGTCGGGGCCGACCACCGCAAAGTTGGCGACGGCAAGTGTCTGAGTTGGATCGATTGGCTTATCGAAGACAACGCGGAGTGTTGTCGAATCGACTTGTCTGACTTCGCGTATGCGCGGCGCAATCGTGTCGTGGACGAAGATCAGCATGTTGAGCCGCACGCTGTCGGCGAGATTGACGATCGTAGTGTCAAAGGCCTCGCTGGGATCGATACTCAGATTTCGATTTCGATCGAGGTATGCGCGCACAGTGTATTGGCGTGGCGGTAAATGTTCGATCGAGAATCTACCTGCAGAATCGACGAGACCAACGTACGGATGGATGGTGTCGGGTGGAACGAGCGCCTCGACCAGAGCTCCATTCGCAGGCGTACCAGCAACCCAGTCGAATACTGCGCCGGAGATTCTGGTGTGTGGAACTGCGCCGCCCGTCGAGAAGAACGTAGTCGCTCCGGTGTTCCTCACATTGCCGCGGATATCGGCGAGCCCGCGCATGAGGATCACGGTGTAGGGAGTATTGGCTCGCCAGCCGTGGGTCGGTCTTACTCCGACTGCGTCGCGATGCCACGACGCGTCCGGGACTCCATCGCGCGGCGAAATCAAGAATAAGTCCGAGAGCGACGTCGCCGAGGGCGGCCGCTCGGCGACAACCTCATCGAATTGAAACAGCACTTCCTTCGGTCGCACCGAGACCGCGCCGGAATCTGGCGTGATGCGAACGATCTGGGGCGCGGCGATGTCTGGCGGACCGCCCGGCGGCATGCCGGGCTGAGCGCAAGCAAGTCCGACGAGAGCGACGGCGATCAGCCGCCGCAAACTGCTTTCACCTTTTCGGCGAGCTGCTCGCGCCGCTTCAGCCACTCGTCTCTCTTCCTGCGTTCGGATTCCACGACGTGCACGGGCGCGCGACTGATGAAGCCTTCGTTTTCCAGTCGCTTGGTGAGGCTATCGAGCTGTTTGTCCAGCTGCTCGAGCTCACCGCGGAGCTTGGTGCATTCCTTTTTGAGATCGACGATGCCGCCGAGCGGGACGATCAGCTCGGTGCCATCGGTGAGCACCGCGTGCGCTGCGCCGGCAGTGTCCGACTGTCCATCTACGCTCACCGTTGAGCGTGACAGTCTTCCGATTAACGGAGAGCTGTCTTTGAAGACACGAGCATGCCTGTTGGAGCGAATACTCACGTCGAGCATTGTCGCAGGCGGTATCGAATAGTCGGAGCGAATCTGTCGAACGGCACCAACGGCTTCGCGCACGAGGTCGAACTGAGTCACTGCCGATTTGTCATCGCTTCCCAGCGGTACCGCAATCGGCCAACCAGCGACGGCGAGAAATTCAGGCCGCTCGGCGATCACTGGCAACGGCAATCGCTGCCAGAGAGTCTCCGTGATGAACGGCATGATCGGATGCAGCAGCCGTAGCGCGTAGTCGAAGGCGTGCGTGAGAACGGCGCGCGCGACCTCAGCGTCATCGCCGCCGGCGGCAATCCGCGTCTTCGTCGTCTCGAGGTACCAATCTGCCAGCTCGTTCCAGACGAAGCGGCGTGCGGATTCCGCGTATTCACTGAGACGCAAGCCGATGTAGCGCTCCTCCTGCCGCCAAGTGCCTTTCTCCGGTCGCGCCGGTCCAAGCGCCGCATCGCATTCGAAAATCGCGGTGTTCAGTCTCGCGAGGATCCAGCGGTCGGGCAGCGTGAGCTCGTCATCGGAGAGCTCGTCGACGCTGCGCACGGTTTGCGATCCGACATTAGAGAGTAAGAATCTCCCGATATTCCATAGCTTGGTCGCGAAGTTTCTGCCCGGCGCAAACGACCGCTCGAGATCTTTTGGATCGAGCATCAAGTCGGCGCCCATGCCCATTCCCGCGACGACGGTATAGCGCAGCGCGTCAGCACCGTACGCCGCGACGACATCGAGCGGATCGATGCCGTTGCCGAGGGACTTGGACATCTTGACGTGATTCATGTCGCGCACGGTTCCGGTTAGATAAACCGTGTGAAACGGTGCAGCACCCATGAAGGCGTAGCCGGCCATGATCATGCGCGCGACCCAGAAGAACAGAATCTCTGGAGCGGTGACCAGATCGTCGGTCGGATAGAATGCAGCAAGCGCGGCGGAGCTCTTGTCCGGCCAGCCGAGGGTGGAGATCGGAAAGAGCCACGACGAGAACCAGGTGTCGAGGACGTCGTCGTCCTGGCGCACTGCACCCCCGCACTTCTCGCACGCACTGACGTCGGTGCGACTGACGATCTCGCACTTGCAGCTGTCGCAGTACCAGACTGGAATGCGATGGCCCCACCAAAGCTGGCGCGAGATATTCCAGTCGCGGATGTTCTCGAGCCAGTTGATGTAGACTGCTTCCCAGCGCTCGGGCAAAATGCGGATCGTGCCGTCGCGCACCGCCTGCAGTGCGGGTTTCGCCAGCGGTTCCATTTTGACGAACCACTGATCGGAGAGGCGCGGCTCGACGACCGTATCGCAGCGATAGCAGTGGCGAACCGCGTGCTGGTGTGACTCGACTTTCACCAACTGCTTCGATTTCTCGAGTGTCCGAATGATTCGCTCGCGGGCCTCGAAGCGGTCGATACCGATCAGCTCCGCAGGCACTCTGTGGCCGGCGTCGGCAGCGTTGGCCATCGTCCCGTCGGGCGACATAATCACCGGCATCGAGAGCTTGTGACGCTTGCCGACTTCGAAGTCATTCGGGTCGTGCGCCGGTGTGATCTTGACGACGCCGGTGCCGAACGCGGGATCTACGTACTCATCGGCGATGATGGGTATCTCAACGTTGGCGATCGGCAACAGCACGGATTTGCCAACGAGCTTTTTGTAGCGCTCATCGTCCGGATGAACGGCGACCGCGACGTCGCCCAGCATTGTTTCCGGTCGAGTCGTAGCGACGGTCAGGGTTTCGTTCTTCTTCGCTCCAACAACCGGATAGGCGATGTGATAGAGTGAGCCTGTCTCTTCGCTGTGCTCTGCCTCCTCATCACTCAATGACGTCAGGCAGCGCGGACACCAATGAATGACGCGATGGCCGCGATAGATGAGTCCGCGCTCATACAGCTGCACGAACGCTTCGCGCACGCCAACCGATAGCTCCGGCGAGAATGTGTAGGCAGTGCGATTCCAGTCTGCCGATGCGCCGATCGCGCGCAGCTGACGCAGGATCTCGCCGCCGGTTTCTTCGACGAACGCAACCGTGCGCTCGATGAACTTCTCGCGGCCGAGGTCTGCTTTGGATTTGCCTTCGGCAGCGAGCTGCTTCTCCATGATGTTCTGGGTCGCGATGCCGGCGTGATCGGTGCCGGGAACCCACAGCGCTTCGTCGCCGACCATCCGGCGCCAGCGAATGACGACATCCTGCACGGTGTTGTTGAGACCGTGCCCCATGTGCAGAACCGCCGTCACGTTGGGCGGCGGCATCACGATCACGAAGGGGTCGCGATCACCACCGTTGCGCTTGCTGCGCTTTTCGTCGGCGGAAAAAACACCGGCGTCGATCCAGCGTTGATAGATGGCGGCCTCGGTCGCGGCAGGGTCGTACTGACTGGGGAGGTCGCGGGTTTGCTCGGTGGTAGGCATCTCGGCGCAAGATAATTCTCGCCCAAGTCGGCGTATAGGCTGGTGCGGCTGCGACAGGCATCCAGAAAACAGAAGGCCGGGAGCTCACAGCTTAGTGAGCTATTAGCGCCCAGCTAAGGTTGAAAGCACGCTTTCATCGAAATCGCGCGCTGAACAAATCGAATAAGAGCTGGGCGCTAAGCTGCTTATAGCTAACAGCTCCCGGCCTTCTGTTATGTGGATGCCAGCTGCGCGTCGCGATCTGTACGCCGAGACTACTCCGAGGTCTGTCTCCTCGTCCCGTTGCTAGTGGAGGCGCTCTCCGGATCCGCGACGTGATCCCCCTTTGGTACACCGGTCGGTGCGACCGGGGAGCCGTCCGTTCTGCCGCCACGCGCGGCTTTCTTGGTCGTCTTGCGACGCTCGGCGGTTTCGGGAATTTCGTCTGCTGCGGCCATGAACGCTTTGTCCTCTTTCAGCGAGCGGTCTTCGAGCACGTTGCGTGGATCGGCGTGGCGATCGATCTCCGCGGAGTTGCCCTGACGCCGACGGCCGGTACCAACCTGCTGGCCCTCCCAGTGGCGCTCTGTGAACGCGGGATCGCCGTCTTCGTAATGGCGCGTCGCTTCGTCGAAGAGCTCTTCATCCCGACGAATCGAAAGTCGATTGACGACTGTCTCGACGCCTGGCGTCCCGCTGGCGACCGCGACTGCCTGTCGCGATTCGTCATCGGAGTTAACCCATCCGGTGAGCTCGATGATGCCGTCTTCGAGCGCTCCGATATCGATTGCGCGCTCACTGAGCGTTGGATCGTTGCGAAACGCCTCGAGAACTCGCTCCTCGAGCTCCTCGGCGCCGTCGAGCGACGCTGACCCCTGGGCATCGTCTTCGAAATCGGGATCGAACTCATCTTCGTCCAATCCCTCGTAGTCGAACTCTTCTTCCTCCTCGCCTTCGGTGCCGCCACCGAACGAATCCTTGAGTCGGTCAGTAAGGCCCTTGAAGCCTCCGAAGCGCTCCGCCATCAGCACGCCGGCCGCGAAACCTGCCGCGGCTCCAAGCGCGATCAGAATCGCGTTGCGTGCGGAAGAATCTTCTTCTTCCTCGTAGAAAAACGGTGGCTCTTTCTGGAAGCGATAGGGCGACATATACGTATGGCCTGTGGCGAAGGATATATGCGAACGATACCTTAACGGGGAGCAAAAGAAAGGCCACCCGCTGCACACGAAATCATAGATAAAATGTTGACGCTGAGGCTACCCGACGGCGCCACCCGTGAAGTCCCCGAAGGCGCGCTGCCGCGTGACATCGTCGCATCGATTGGGCCCCGGCTGCTGCGCGACGCGGTTGCAGTAAAAGTCGATGGTGAAGTGCAGGATCTGATGACTCCGCTCAGAAAGGGCGGGGAATTCCGCGTGCTCACAGAGAAGGATCCCGAATCACTTGATGTGCTTCGCCATTCGGGCGCGCACATCCTGGCGACCGCAGTGCGCCGCTTGAGACCCGACGCGAAAATCGGATTCGGTCCCGCTATCGAAGACGGCTTCTACTACGACTTCGAAGTCGAACAGCCATTCACGCCGGATGACCTCGAGAAATTCGAGGCTGAGATGAAGAAGGTTGTCGCGGAGAAATATCCGTTCTCGCGCGAGGAGGTCACGCAAAAGGATGCGCGCAAACGGTTCTCCGACGATCCACTCAAGCTCGAGCGCCTGAGCGAATTCTCCGACGACGAGATCATCTCGACCTACACCGATGGCCCGTTCATCGATCTGTGCCGGGGCCCGCACGTGCCCGACACGTCGTACCTGAAGAACTTCAAACTGCTGCACACCGCCGGCGCCTATTGGCGCGGCGACGAGCGTCGTCAGATGCTGCAGCGCATCTACGCGACGGCGTTCTGGAAAAAGGAAGATCTCGAGCAGCATCTGCATCGGCTCGAGGAAGCGAAGCGTCGCGATCACCGCACCCTGGCTGCGCAGCTCGATCTGTACTCAACCGATCCGCGGGTCGGACCTGGATTGATCCTCTGGCATCCCAAGGGGGCGATCATCCGCAACGAGATCGAGGAATACGAGCGCGCGCTGATTCTGCGGCACGGCTATGAGCTCGTGTACACCCCGCACATCGTCAGCGAGAAGCTGTTTCAGATCTCCGGACACCTCGAGAACTTCAAGGAGAACATGTTCGGCGCGATGGATGTAGAGGGCGCGAGCTACCGGCCGAAGCCGATGAATTGCCCGGGACACATCTGCATCTATCAGTCACACCAACGCTCGTACCGCGATCTGCCGCTTCGCTACGCCGAGTTCGGCACCGTGTATCGCTATGAGCGCAGCGGTGTGCTCCACGGAATGATGCGGGTGCGCGGCTTTACTCAGGACGATGCGCACGTGTTCTGCACCCCCGAGCAGGTGCCGACCGAGATCGAGCGACTGCTCGATCTCTGCCACGAGATGCTCACCACGTTCGGCTATCCGTACACAATTGAGCTCTCCACCATGCCCGACAAAGCACTGGGCAGCCCGGAGCGCTGGAAGCAAGCCGAGGATATGCTCGCCGATGCGCTAAAGCGTCGGGGTCAGGACTTCACTTATGACGTCGGCGGCGGAGCGTTCTACGGGCCGAAGCTCGACTTCAAGTTGATCGACGCGATCGGCCGTAAATGGCAGGGACCGACGGTGCAGCTCGATTTCAATCTGCCGGAGCGATTCGGGCTCGAGTACACCGGTGCCGACAATGCGCCGCATCGTCCAACTATGCTACATCGAGTCCTGGTTGGATCGATGGAGCGATTCGTCGGCGGGCTGATCGAGCATTACGCCGGTGCGTTTCCGCTCTGGCTGGCGCCGGAGCAAGTGCGCGTCATTCCGATCGCCGACGAGGTGAAAGACTTCGCGCGTTCAGTCGTCGATCGTCTGAAGGCGCGCGGGGTGCGCGCGCATCTCGATGAGCGGTCGGAAACGCTGAACTATCGCGTGCGCGACGGCGAGATGCAGAAGATTCCGTACATGGCCGTGGTCGGGCGCCGCGAAGCCGACGCCGATTCCGTGGCGGTGCGCGTGCGTGGCGCTGGAAAAAAGCAGGAGATCATGACCGTCGCCGACTTCGCCGCCCGACTCGAGGACGAGCTGGCCGCGCGCGCACTCAAGCCGTAGTCAGCTCGACACGGAAGTCGTAGCGGCGAGATCCGGATCATGGCTCTTGTCCTCCGCCTGCCGCAGCACGCGATGCAGGACTTTGCCGATTTGAGTTTTCGGCAGCTCCGGCACGAACTCGTACTTTGCCGGCACCTTGTACGGCGCGAGTCTATCGCGGCAAAACGTCTTGAGCTCGGCGGCAGTTGCTTTAGATCCCGGGCGCAGTACGACAAACGCTTTTACGACTTCCCCGCGCATGCTGTCAGGGAGGCCAACGACGCCAACCTCGCAAACGGCTGGGTGTGAGACGAGCACCTCTTCGATCTCGCGCGGCCAGACCTGATAGCCACTCGTCTTGATCAGATCCTTCTTGCGATCGACGATGAAGATGTAGCCGTCGCTGTCCATGTAGCCGAGGTCACCTGTGTACAGCGAGGGCACGCCGTCCTCATCGACGCGCAACATCTCCCGCGTTTCGTCTGGCCTGTTCCAATACCCACGCATCATCTGCGGCGCGTTGATAACGATCTCGCCGACCTCGCCAACCGCTTTCGGCGTGCGGCCATCGTCGGAATCGAGAATGCGCACGCGTACATCTGGGAGCGGCATGCCGATCGAGCCGATCTTCTTCGGACCGCGCACCGGGTTGGCGATCACTGCCATTTGCGCTTCGGTGAGCGAATATCCTTCGACGATCACGCCGCCGGTGAGCTCCTCGAACCTGCGTTTGGTCTCGGCCATCAACGCCGCCGCTCCTGAGAAGCAAAGCTTGATCGAGCTGAAGTCGATGTTGCCCGCGCGGGCCGACGGATGATTCATGATGCCGTTGAGCAGAGTTGGCACCGTGCAAAGGAAGTGCGGTCGGACTTCCTTGATCTCTTCGACGAGATCGCGCAGGTCGCGCGGATTCGGCACCAGCAAAATTGGATTGTGGTTGATGAGCGACAGACTTTGCAAACCCGTGTTGCCGTAGGTATGGAACAGTGGCAGCGGCATCATGATCACATCCGACCACTCTCGCATCGCCGAGCGCAGCCACGCTTGCAATTGAATTCCGGCGATCACCATCCCGCGATGCGTGCCAACGACTCCCTTCGGAGTGCCGGTGGTCCCGCCACTCATCAGAATCGCCGATACGTCGTCTGGCTTGATGGTCGGCGCGGGCACCCGTGACCAGCGGTGACGGCGGAGCAGGGTAGAGAGGCGCGCGTCGCCTCCTCTCAGCCCGATTCTCTCTCCATCCTTCACTTCCTTGAGGAGCGTATAGCCGATGCGGAGGTGCAGCGGCAGATAATCCTTGATGCCGGTCGTGACGACACGCTTGACCGACGTATGTGGTTGAACCGATTTGATCTTGTCGTAGAACCGGTTGAGCACGATGACAGTTTCTGCGCCGGTCGCATGAAGTGCGTCCAGCGTTTCGCGCTCGGTGTAGGTTGGATTGAAAGGACACGCTATCGCACCGATTTTCCACGCAGCGAATTCGGCAACGAGAAACTGTGGGCAGTTCGGCAGACAGATCCCGACGCGATCGCCCGCTCTCACGCCAAGCGTATGCAGCGCTGATGCGAAGGCGTCGCTGTCTTTGTCGAGCCGCCGATAGCTGACCGATGCGCCTTTGAAGAGCAGCGCCGGTCGGTCGCCCCATTTCGCCGACGCTTCGTGCAGGTAGTCGATCAGCGTCCGATCTGGATACGGCTCGAGAGAATGCGGCACGCCTTCGTCGTAGTTCGCGAGCCATCTGGATTGGGTCATCGTAGCCTCCGTCACCGACCTCGACCGCGCAGTATGGACCGAGCTTCTAAGCTTTCGAGTAACGATGCGCTAGCTTCAAAAGAATCGCAGTACGTCATGCGACGTAGCATTGCGCGGTTTACCTCCAGCCGATCGCCAAATGACAGGGATAACGGGAATCCATCACATAACGTGCATCGCGGGTGCGGTTCAGGACAACGTCGATTTCTACGAGGCCGTCTTAGGGATGCGCCTGGTCAAGCGGAGCGTCAATCAGGATTCCCCTGGCACGTACCACCTTTTCTATGCCGATGGCGACGGACATCCGGGAAGCGATATCACGTTCTTCCCCTGGCCGGAAATGCCGCCCGCGAAACCTGGAGCCGGACTGGCGATGGAAGTCTCGCTCGCCGTTCCACTCGGCAGCATTGAGTACTGGGTGGAGCGACTACGCGAGAATCACATCGCGATCGGCGAGATCGAGACCAGACGAGGCACCTCGGCGTTTGCCTTCAA
>DASTGU010000116.1:0-49601 GCA_035718845.1 Gemmatimonadaceae bacterium
GAACGAAAGCGTAACCGCCATCGCGGCGATCGCACCGATGTTGTGCGAGCCCGATGTCAAAACGACTCAAGTCTCCCAACTACTGCACGGCCACATCGCCCAGGTCATCGAGCGAAGGGGCTTGTGGCTGAACATCAAAGGCGCCGACGGTTATACCGGCTGGGTGCATCAGGGCTATGTCGTCGTAGTGCCGGAGCCGGTTCCGCCACTCGAGCACACCGGCTGGAACGACCCGCGCTCGCTATCGCTCGGCTGCACCGTTCGCGATGAGCATGGCGCAACGCGCAAGCTTCCACTCGGCGCGTTGATCACCGAGGGACAAGAGCGGTTCGGTGGACTCGCCATGACCTACGACGAGCGACGTCACGCATTTCCGCCCGCTGCCGATTCGATCACCGCGTCAGCGATGACGTTCTTCGAGGGGACGTCCTATGAATGGGGCGGCGTCACTCCGTGGGGCTGCGATTGCTCGGGACTGGTTTCGAGCTCGTTTCATCTTCACGGAGTCAACGTGCCGCGCGATGCGTGGATGCAGGCGATGACGGGCATCCCGATTGCATCGATGCGCGAGCTCGAGCCCGCGGACCTGTTGTTCTTCTCCGATGAGCCCGACGGAAAAATCACGCACGTCGCGATCTCACTTGGCGGCACGCGGGTGGTTCATCTCGCGCTCGGGCGCGGAGGCTACGCCGTCGACGATCTTACGTCGGGCGACGAATACACGTCGCTACTTCTGAAAAGATTCCGGTTTGCGAGAAGGATTCTCGTCGACTGAACTGCACTACCAGCGCGGACTAACGGCACTGCTGACTGCTGGCTGACTGCCAGCGCGGACTAACGGCACTGCTGACTGCTAACTGAGTGCGCATTGGTAGACTGATACGTACTGCGCTTTGCGAACAGGACGCAGTCTATGGTTCGCATGGTGTACAGTGCGGACTCCGCACGGCTGCCCGCAGTCGACAGTCCGCAGTACGTCAGCAGTCAGCAGTGCAGTTCCGTCCGCGCTGGTAGTCCGCAACCTCAAGAAACCATCCCGTTCGGTGCGCCTGATAGGATGGGCGCCTGAATTGGCCCATTCACGAACAGCCTCACCGATGCGGCCGGTTTTTCATCGACGGTCACCTGCATGTTGTACTGTCCCGCCATGTTGAGCGGGAGATCGACGACCGCGATGATCGGCAGATCGACCTCGAACACCGGGTTCGGTGCCGGAGCGACGTTCATCTCGCCCGAAGACGACCACAACTCTTCCTCGCGCGGACTCAGCCACCGGAAAGTGAGCTTGTGGGTGCCGACGTCAGTGCCGTCCGCCTTCACCCGCACGATGAAGTGCGTGCGGGGATGAATCGTCGGTAATCCCGCGACCTGAACTGCGTCGAAGACGCCGAGCACGTTGAGCTTTCCCTCCTGGGAAAGATTGGCGGCGTCGGCGAAGACAGCGAACGAGATGTGCATTACGCAAAGTAGCCGCGCCATGGCTTCAGGGGCTAGCTAGCTTTCGGCGATGGCAGAATCGATTAGTCGGCCGATTGCAATCTCAGAATCTTCGACACAGCCGGGCTTCGGCCTGACGGATGTATTGCTGTTCCTGATGGCGGCGATCTGGGGATCGAATTTCGTGGTAGTCAAATATGCGACGCGCATCTTCAACCCCGTTGCCTTCACCGGATTGCGCGTCGGTACCGTCGCGATCTTCATGATTCTCTTCGCGCTGCTGCGCCGAACAGGGAGCGGAGAACGCGCGACGTCACGACGGGCGCAGGTCCGGATGCTGAGCCGCGGCGTCATCACTCGACTGATATTGCTCGGCGCGCTCGGTAATGGGCTGTATCAGCTCTTTTTCGTACACGGCGTCGCGCGTACGCGGGCCGGAAACGCCGCGCTCATAGTCGGAGCCGCACCGGCGTTCATCGCTCTTGCTGCCAGAGCGAAAGGCCTCGAGCGCATCGAACGCCTGACGATGCTGGGAATCGCCTTGTCCATCGTCGGCGTCGCGCTGGTGATGGTCGGCAGCGCAAACTCCGGTGCGGGGCAAGCGACACTGCTCGGATCGGTGCTGGTATGCTTGGGCGTGGTTTGCTGGACTTTCTACACGGTCTGGCTGCAGCCCTATACGAAACGCGTCGATGCGATCACGCTATCAGCACTGACGTTGATCGGTGGCGCCGTTCCGCTGGTGATCGCGTCCGGTCCGGCAATCGTCGCTACTGATTGGTCGCGGATCGGCACCGGTGGCTGGCTGGCGCTCCTTTATTCGAGCATTGTCTCGATGGGTATTGCCTATCTCTTCTATTATCGGGGATTGAGAGTGCTCGGTCCGACGCGCACCGCAGTCTATTCGAATCTGCAGCCGATTATCGCGCTGCTCGTCGCGTGGCCCCTGCTGGGCGAGACACCGACGATTTTCCAGGGCGTAGGCGCGGCCACAATCGTTGCCGGCGTCTTCATGACCCGGGCATGAGGCTCGTTCTCTTCGACATCGACGGCACTCTCCTCAACTCCGGAGGGATGGGCCGAGCAGCGATGCAGAAGGCGCTTGGGCAGATATTTGGATCGCCGGGCAACCCGTCGTATCGCTACGACGGCAAGACCGACAAGCAAATCGTGCGTGAGGTGATGCGCATGGAAGGTCACTCCGACGAGCACATCGACTCACGCATGGAAAAGCTGGTCAATGTGTATCTGGAAGGTCTGCGCGAGGGTGCAAAGAGCGGGAAGTTCAACGTGCGACCACTTGCCGGCATACCGGAGATTCTCGAAGCGCTCGAGGCCCGCGCCGATGTAATTCTCGGGCTGCTTACCGGCAACGTCGAACCAGGTGCGCGCATCAAACTGACCGCGGCAGGAATCGATCCCGATCGATTCAAGATCAACGCGTTCGGATCGGACCACGAGCATCGGCCAGAGCTGCCGGCAATCGCGCAGCGCCGCGCGGGCGAGACTCTCGGTCTGAACATCGCCGGCGAACGATTGGTGGTAATCGGTGATACACCCGCTGACATCGAATGCGGCAGATCACTCGGCGCGAAGGCAATCGGTGTTGCGAGCGGACACTATACGGTCGAGCAGCTCGAGGCGCACCGTCCTTACGCGGTATTTCCGTCGCTCGCTGACACCCGGAAAGTGCTCACCACAATTCTCGATGCGTGAGGTCGAGCTCAAGGCGGTCGTCGATGATATCGGGGGCCGACGCGAGAACGTCGAGCGCGCCGGCGCTGAGTTGTCCTTCGAGGGAAGGATCTCTGACCGGCGTTATGATTTTCCAGCAAGGGATCTATCCTCGCGCGATGAAGTGTTGAGAACGCGCACGTATATCAGCGACGGCTCCATGAAAACCTTTCTCGACTGGAAAGGGCCGACGGAATTCACCGACGTCTACAAAGTGCGTGAAGAGATCAGCACGCCGATCGATGATTTGCCGTCACTCATAACAATCTTCGAGAAGCTCGGTCTCGAGATCGTCGCTGAAATCGATCGCGACATCGCCCAGTACCAGCTCGGCGGCGCGACAATCAGGTTCGAGACCTATCCGCGGATGGATACACTCGTCGAGGTCGAAGGCGAGCCCGACGCAATCGAATCGGCAATCGAAGCGATCGCGCTCCCGCGCGGGACCTTCAGCAACCGTCGGCTCGCTGACTTCGTCACCGATTTCGAGCGCCGCACCGGTGTCCAGGCGGCGACCTGCGATCGCGATCTGCCTCCTGCGCGGGAGGCTAAGTAACTGCGCCGATTGCGTATACACAGTATCCAGATAGATTCACTCGGCAATGAATTGTCGATTGATGCGAGGGATCGGTGTCTCGATCCTGTCGCTGTTTGCGGCTAGCCGCCTCGCCGCCCAGGAAAATCCCGCAAAACGGTTGGCGAGCATCGTCGGCGTCGCCGTCGAAGAGTACGCCAAAGCCGTCGATGAACAGGGCAAACTCATCTCCAAGGACGAGTTTGACGAAACCACCGGGTTTCTCAGCGACGCCAGGCCAATCGCGACTCGTCTCAGTAGCTACAGCGCGCCAACCGTACGGGCGATTCTCGACAGCCTGATCGTCGTTGTCAGCGAGCGCAAACCACCAGCACTCGCGCGCGCGTTGCACGCCAGATTTCTCAACGCGCTCGGGACTGCGGGCGCAATGGATCTGCCGAAAGCCCCACTCGACACTATCGAGGGGCACCGACTCTACGCTGCAAGCTGCGCGTCGTGTCACGGTACAGTCGGAAGAGGCGACGGCTCGAATGCGCACACATTGAGCACCGCTCCACCCGCCATCGGCGTGCGAGGCCAGACTCCCGAGCTGACACCGACGCTTGCGTACAACGTTGTCTCGGTTGGAGTACGTGGCACCGCAATGCCGCCCTTTTCAGCCGATCTGACCCCGCAGCAGCGCTGGAACATCATCAACTACGTCTATGCGCTGCGCCAGGAAAAGCTGATTCTGCCGGTCGCGCGCGCCGATGCCACGGCGATTCCGGGTGATACCGCGTCGCCCGTGATTCTCGCGCTGCTCGACAGCGCGCTCGACTTCGCGCGCACTGGCAAGACTGCCGAAGCAGGTGATCGCGCCTTCGACGCCTACATCGCCTTCGAGCCACTCGAAACCTCGGCTCGCGCCAAGAAGCCGGGACTTGTCTCGACGATGGAGAAACATTTCGCCGACTTCAAGGGCGCGGTGCGCCGGAGCGACATCCCCGCCGCCAAGCATTCGCGCGATGCGATCGCCGACGGATTGCCATCGGTGATCGATCTCACTCAGAATCCATCGAGCGGCTGGGAGGCATTCTTCCAATCCTTCCTCATCATTCTGCGTGAAGGATTCGAAGCGATCCTCGTCATCGGCGCGGTCGTCGCGTTTCTGATCAAGATGGGACACCGCGAGCGACTGCATTCGATCTGGGTCGGACTCGTGCTCGGCGTGGTCGCCAGCCTCGCGACCGCAGTCGTTCTAAAAACTCTTCTCGCCGCGATGCCGGCCAGCCGAGAGATCGTTGAAGCGGTGACGATGCTGGTGGCGGTGGTGGTGCTGTTCTCGGTGAGCTACTGGTTGATCTCCAAAGTCGAAGCTGCCAAGTGGCAGAAGTTCATCCGCGAAAAGGTGACGGGCGCACTAGAGCACGGCGGCGGCAAGGCGCTGGCACTCGTCTCGTTCCTCGCCGTGTATCGGGAAGGCGCGGAGACGGCGCTCTTCTATCAGGCGCTGTTTAACGAGGGGCCGAACGTAGGCCTTCCTTTGGCCCTCGGCATCGTCGTCGGCCTCGGCGTACTCGCGATAGTCTTCACGCTGTTCTATCGATACGGCGTGAAGATTCCGATGCGCCCGTTCTTCACCGTAACGAGTCTGCTGCTCTACTACATGGCCTTCGTGTTCATGGGCAAGGGGATTCGCGAGCTTCAGGAAGGAAACCTGATTCCGATCACGGTGATTCCTGGCGGGCCGCACGTCGAAGCGATGGGCATCTATCCAAGCGTGCAAACGCTCGCGGGCCAGGCGATTCTGGTGATTCTCCTTATATTCGCTATGGTGAAGACATTCTGGCCGGGACACACGCCAGAAGGCGAGGCAGCATGACTGCGATAGCGGATCACGGCATCAAGCCGCGTGAGTACCGACTGCCCGAGGCGACACATCTCGGTCGTGTGCGACTGCAGGTTGCCGACCTCGAGCGCTCGGTCGTTTTCTACGAGAGTGTGCTCGGATTCAGAACGATCCGTCGCACCGCGGATACCGCGAGTCTCGGCCCGCACGGAGAGGATCGCGAGATCGTTCACCTTCGCCAGCTGCGCACCGCTCGCCCGGTTCCGCGCCGCGGACTGCTGGGCCTTTACCATTTTGCGATTCTGCTCCCGGATCGTGCTTCGCTCGGTCGATTTCTCGCGCATCTCGCCGAGATCAGCCACTACGCGGGAATGTCGGATCACTTCGTGAGTGAAGCGCTTTACCTCACGGATCCTGATGGACTCGGCATCGAGGTGTACGCCGATCGGCCACGCGACGCGTGGCGATACGATGAGCGGCAGCTGTTCATGACCACGAACCACCTGAACGTCGACGATCTCATCGCCGCGGCGCGAGGCGAGCAGTGGACGGGAATGCCTCCAGGCACTGTTCTCGGTCACGTTCATCTCTACGTGGGCGATATCGACAAGGCCGAGGCGTTTTATCATGACGCGCTGGGATTCGACAAAGTGGTGTGGAGTTATCCAGGTGCGCTGTTCATGTCGGCGGGTGGCTACCACCATCATCTTGGAACGAACACCTGGGCCCGAGGCGCGCCAGCCGCGAGCGACGCCGATGCGCGGTTACTGGAGTGGGAGATCGTAGTTCCAACGCGGGCCGATGCGAAGGCTGCGGCGGAACACGTTCGCGCGAAAGGCTACCCTGTCAAAGAGGAAGAGGGCGAATGGATTCTCACCGATCCCTGGGGCACCAACCTGCGACTGATGGCCGAGCGCTAGTGCGGGCGCGACGTGTTGTTTGCGCACTGGCGCTGAGCACGACTGCGGCGTGCGCCAGCCAAATGGGTTCCATCGGTGGATTTCGCTCGTCTTCGGACGCAGCCGCCATAAAAGCCGTGTTCGATACGACGGCCGCTGGATGGAATCGGGGTGAGCTGCCTGTCTATCTCTCAGCGTACGTCGATACGGCGACGGCAATGGGATCGACGGGATTGGTGCGCGGTGTCAGCGGTATCGAAGGACAAATGCGCGCTGGCTTCTGGAGAACCGGTCGCCCGCTTCAGAATTTGAGCTACGATCATCTCGAGATTCGGCCGATTGGTCCCGATCAGGCGATTGCGACGGGTCAATACATTTTGACGGGTGGTGGCCGGCCGGACCGCACGGGATGGTTCTCGACGATATGGATAAGAACGCCCGCCGGCTGGCGAATGGTGCACGATCACTCTTCGTGACTTCCACAGCGACCTGAAGCAGGAAAAACGGAGGAGACAGCATGAAATCTGTTACGTCAAAGATCTCCGCAGTTCTGGCGTTCACGTTCGTATCAATGACGGCTTGCAGCGATTCGACCGGACCGTCGAATCTCGACGCGACGTCCGCCCTCAAGAGCCTGGCGATCGCGCTTCGGCAGCTCGGAACCGAAGGGACGACCGCGACGCTCGACACCGACGCATCCTTCGGGGGCATTGCGCCATTTCTCAACCAGGTCAGCGTCAACATCGATGGCACGCCGCAAACGATGTATGCGCTGGCACTGCACGAGACTTTTCCGGACGGCACCTGCTGGGAATCGATTTTCATGAACGTAATTCCCGCTGATCCGAACGCCTGCACGCCCCCGCCGCTCGGATTAGCCGTGATCCTCTGGCAGTCGCACTCGGCATCAGAGAAACCAGATCGCGTCGCGATCATCGCCGCTGATGTCGGTACGAGCGACTTCTCCTTCGACAGCAATGACCTGGCGGCCGCGATCTACCTCGAAGGCGAGAACGACTTCTGGGTGTCGCAGTCGGGAACGCTCACCAGCACCGTCACCGCGACGCCGCAAAGCTGCAGCATCCCGCTGCCACTTTATGCGAAGAGCGGGCACTGCAACATCGCCACGTTCGACGAGCAGGGCTCAGTGGTGCTCGACTCATTCACCGGGCTCGGCTCAAATGGCACAGGGCCAACCAAGACGCTGACGATTCCGCCTCAAACGCTGCACGGATTGTGGCTCGCCGTCACCGAGGTGCAGCCGATTGGATTGACGGCTTCGCGGCTGCTGCCGTCTACGCTGTTTCAGCGTTTGACGGCGAGGTAGTCGTTCGACTACGGCGTCAGCGCCAACAGCCGGGCGATATACGCCCTCGACGCGGGTGGCTCGGATTGCCGCGGCGTCGGTGCGAGACTCACGAAGCGGATTCTCAGGTCGCCGACAGTAACTTCATTGTTCGGCGAAGTGAGACTGATCGCGCGCGTATCTCCGGGTACGCTGTTTCGTGAAACCGTCAGCTCGATCCTTGCGTCGCCAGCCCAGACGCATTGTACGTCGACGGGGCAGCGCGAATCGTCAGTGACACGATTGAACGTGATGCGATAGTCGCTGCCGCTGAGGGTGGCTGTTTTGCCGACCGCGAGGTTGAACTCTACGCCGGGGCTCGCGACCACCGCGGTATCGACGCCCGCGCAATTCGCGAGCGTCAGGATCGCTGCCTTCGTAATGAGTGCGAGAGCGAAGCTCTCAGCCAGGCTGCGTTGCGTAGATCCCGGGTGCGTTCTCACGCGGAGTCCTTCTCATGTACATCCAGATCGCGCCGCCAATCGTGAACAACAGCGCGATAACCTGGGACGTTGTGAAAATGCCGAACAGGAAGCGGTCGTCCTTGGCGCGGACGAACTCGATGATGAATCTCTCGACGCCGGCGAGCACGCAGTAGAAACCAAACAGCCAGCCCTCGGCGTGCTTGTGATCGCGGAAGCGCCACAGA
Source organism: Gemmatimonadaceae bacterium (assembly GCA_035718845.1). Taxonomy (GTDB): domain Bacteria; phylum Gemmatimonadota; class Gemmatimonadetes; order Gemmatimonadales; family Gemmatimonadaceae; genus UBA4720. The sequence continues at coordinate 8,428 of DASTGU010000116.1, forward strand.
ATCAGGAACATCACGAAGCCGAGTGCGACTTCGTAGAGCTGAGTGGGATGAACTGAAAGTACCTGATTGGGCGGTGCACCCGCAGGCGGCGTGATGTGGAAGAGCTGGGTCATGTTCGCCACCGTCGATGGCGGCGCACCATTCGGAAAGCTCACCGCCCACGGTCCATTCCATGGCCGACCGTAGTCGTCACCGACTGCCCAGCATCCAGTGCGGCCAATGCTGTACGCTGCGGCGATCGCGGGCGCGGCGACCTCGCTGATGCGGGTGAAGCTGAGTCTCTTGGCGCGGATGACGAGCCAGCAGGCAATGATGCCGCCAAGGAGCCCTCCCCAGAACACGAAACCCGCCCTGCTCAACAGCGCACGGGAGTCGTGCATCAGAATAGCGTAGTAGATCTTGCCGCCAAGCAGTCCGCCGATGACCGCTGCGAAAATCAAATCGCCGATCGGCTCTGGATCGTAGCCGCGGCGGGCGAGCTCGCGCTGTCCAATGATCTGTGCAATTACGAAAGCAAGCAGCACCGCCAGACCGAACCCGGTCAGCTGGAGCGGGCCAACCTGATATGCGAGCGGCTGGTGAACGATTGAAGCAAAAAAGTTGTGCATATGAATGAATTTAGGCGGCGACCAGGCCCGGGATAGTGCTGCTGGCGAACGCATTAAGATCGAGGCCGGAGCGCTCACCTTTCTCGAACCTGAAAAATCCGGCGCGCGCAATCATCGCTGCGTTATCCGTCGCCAGTCTTGGCGTTGGGGTGAACACCGTGATTCCTTCCGGCTCCAGTCTCGCGCGCATTGCGGCGGCAAGTGTGCGGTTGCATGCGACTCCGCCACCCAGTACGACGCGGTCGCGTCCGAACGCATTGGCAGCGCGCCACGTTTTCTCGACGAGAGTGTCGATCAGTGAATCCTGGAATCCGCGGGCGATGTCGGCTTTGTCACTCTCGATGTTCGCGGATCCGCGTACGGCGTTCAGCACCGCTGTCTTGAGGCCGCTGAATGAGAATGCGTAGTAATCTTCGTCGCGCGGCTGCGAGTTGCGTCGCACCATCGGTCGCGCAAAACGAAAGCGTTCAGGGTTTCCGTCGCGAGCGAGCTGTTCGACGTAGCGCCCACCGGGGTAGGGCAATCCGAGCAGCTTCGCAACTTTATCGAAAGCTTCTCCAGCGGCGTCGTCGCGCGTAGCGCCGAGGAGGCGGTATTTGCCCCAAGCCTCGACATCGAGCAGCAGAGTGTGGCCACCAGAGATCAACAGCGCAGTGAACGGCGGCACTGCGCCGCGATGTTCGAGCGCCGCCGCGAACAGGTGCCCTTCCATATGATGAACGCCGATGAGCGGAATGCCGCGTGAGAATGCTAGCGCTTTCCCGTAGCTCATCCCGACGAGGAGTGCGCCCACAAGCCCCGGCGTGTTGGTGACGGCGACTGCGTCGAGATCATCCAGGCCAATGCCCGCTTCACTGAGAGCACGATCTACAACCGGAACGATGCTGGTCAGGTGAGCGCGCGATGCAATCTCCGGCACCACACCACCGAACACCCGATGCACGTCCTGCGAAAGAATCACCAGCGACTTCTGCGCGACATCATCCCCGCTGCCCTCAAGGACAGCAGCTGAAGTTTCATCGCAGGATGTCTCGATACCTAAGATCGTTGTCACCGCCTCTCGCCTCTCGCCTCCCGCACCCCGCTCATTCCGTCCGCTCCGTCAGCAAACGATCCATCAGCGCTCGCGAATCCGGAGAGTTCCAGTCCGTTGCCGACATCAGCTTCTTGCGGATGATTCCGTCGCGGCCGACGATGAAAGTTTCGGGATAGCCGGTGATGTCATACGCGTCGACGATGTCCTTGTTGGGATCGTGCAGAATCTCGAAGGTGAGCTTGTACTGCTTCGCGAAATTGCGAATCGCCTCGTCGGTGCCTGGGTCATCGATGCTGACGGCGACGATCTTGAGCCCCTTCCGAGCGTAATCCTGCTGCAGTGCTTCGATGCTCGGCATCTCCACCCGGCACGGCAGACACCACGTCGCCCAGACGTTGATCATCAGCACCTGCCCACGATAGTCGGCAAGCGTCTTGACCTTGCGAGTTGAATCGAGGGTGTAGGCGCTGAAGTCGGGAGCCTTGCTTCCCAGCTCGACGGGGAAGAGCTCCTTCCGCAAATAGTGCGTTGCACTCCAGGCGATCGCGCCGGCGACGCCGATCACTACTGCGGCGATCGCGAATTGCTGCCGTCCCGTCATACCTGCGCCGTGCAGCGCTTACGCAGCTCGCCGATCTCAGCCTCGGGATCCTTCGCCGAGAAGATGGCGTTGCCGGCGACGAAGGTGTCGGCACCGGCTTCCCAGACTGATTTGATGGTCTTGCGATCGATCCCGCCGTCTACTTCCAGAAAGGCTTTGCTGCCGTTGAGGCCGAGCATCTCGCGCGCCCGGCGAACCTTGTCGAGCGAGCTCTTGATGAATTTCTGGCCGCCGAATCCAGGATTGACCGTCATCACGAGAAGCAGATCGATGTCAGCGACGACTTCGCTCACTGCAGAGAGCGGCGTTCCGGGATTGATGACAGCACCCGCTCGACAGCCAAGCTCGCGAATCCGGTTGAGTTGTCGCTGCAAATGCGGCGAGACTTCGGTGTGAATCGACATGCCGTTGGCACCGGCCGCGGCAAAGTCGTCGAAATAGTTCTCCGGCTGCAAGACCATCAGATGTACATCGAGCGGCAGCCTGGTGAGCTTGCGCACCGACTCGATGACTTTGGCGCCGAAGGTGAGATTCGGGACGAAGCGACCATCCATCACATCGATGTGAATCCAGTCAGCGCCGCCTTCCTCCAGCATCGCGATTTCATCGGCGAGCTTGGAGAGATCGGCACTCAGAATTGACGGAGCGATCCGAACGGTCATTCGCGAGAGGCGGGAGGCGGGAGGCGGGAGGCGACCGGGGTGAAAACCGTCGGAGTTGGGGGCGGCGCGGACACTCCCGTGTCGATACGAATCGTTGGCGGGGGAGGGAAGTGCGAAACAGTCAGGCTTACCGGACCGCCGGCTGAGATCGTCTGACCAGCCTGTGGCAACTGCCTGATGACGGTGTTCTCGGGCTGCAGCGAGCTCGTGTCGCGCGAGACGCCCGCGATGCGAAGACCAAGCTGTTCGACCATCGAGCGCGCTTCTCCAACGCTGCGCCCGTAAAGATCCGGCATCTGCACCGTCGCCGGTCCTTTGCTGATCACGATGTCGACGCTGCCCGGCAGCTGAATCTGGGTGCCCGCCTGCGGCGTGCTGGCGATCACCAGTCCGCGCGGAGCATCGGCGAGCTGCTCGGTGACATTGCCGAGGGTGAGGCCGGTGTTCTCGATGGCAATGCGCGCCTGCTGCTGGGACATGTTGGTGGTCACCGGTACTTCAGCGGTCTTTTGTCCGGCGCTCAGCGCCAGCACTACCGTCGTTCCGCGCTTCTGTCTGCTACCTGCGGGCGGATCCTCCTGAAGTACGACGTTGGCAGGGATGGTTTTGTGAAAGCGCGACTCGCCCTGCTGCGCCGGGAATCCCGCTCTCTGCAAAATCCCCGACGCGTCTTCGAAAGTCTTGCCGACCACGTTGGGAAGAATTCCGTCGTCGGGAAGAACCTCGGCGGGGAACGCAAACAGAAAAACCGCGGCGTAGGAGATTAGAAATCCACCAGCCGCGGCAATCAGATAGGGCAACGCCCGACGAGGCGCCGCGCGCCAGTTCATTTAGCTGACCCTGCGCAGCCGGGCTGCAAAAGCTCCATCGGTACCGTGACGTTGGGGTAAAACGCGCAGCTTGCCGCCATCGATCAACTCCGGCGCCAGCACGCCTTCGGGCGGGGGCTCGAGCACGAAGTTCAGATTCTCGGAAAGGAACCAGTCAACCTGCGCGTCGTTCTCTTCGGGCTCCAGCGAGCACGTGCTATAAACCAGCAATCCACCCGGCGTCACGACTTCCGCCGCCGCGCGCATGATCGATCGCTGGAGCTGGGACATCACCGCGAAGTCGGACACCTTGATGCGCCAGCGAGCGTCGGGATGACGACGGAAGGTGCCAGTGCCGGTGCAGGGCACATCGATCAGCACGACGTCTACAGGCTTGATCGCCGGCTGGCGCGCGTCCCCAACGAATGGATAGACGTTGAGACTCTCCAGTCGTTTCTGATTTGCCAGCAGTCGCTGCAGCCGCGCGAACGATTTGTCTGACGCTGCGACGCGTGACGCGGTGCGAGAGAGCTCGAGTGCCTTGCCGCCCGGCGCGGCGCACAGATCCGCGACTGTCGCGTCCACCGGGATCGCTGCGTACATAGTCACCAGCGTCGCCGCCGGATCTTGCACGAAGAACAATCCCTTCTTGAATGCGCCAAGCTCCGTGAAAGTCGTGCCGCCGGAGATCGCGATGCTGTCGCGCGCGTACGGCGCTTCGGCGACGTGCACACCCGCGGCCTCCATCATCGCTTCCAGCTGCTCGCGCACGATTCCATACGGGCGGATGATGACGGGCGCTTCGACATTATTGAGCGTCAGCAAGCGCTCGGTGTCCTGCTCGCCGAAGCGCTCGATCCACCGGGTGATCAGCCAGCGCGGATGCGAGTACTTGAGCGCAAGTGCCTCAACGGCATCACTCGGCTGAGCGCTCGTGAGATTCTCGCGCTCGCGATCGGTGCGTCGCAGCACGGCGTTGACGAGTTTGCTGGCGCCGAGTCCATGTCGACGCTTCGCCAGCTCCACCGTCTGAGCGATCGCTGCGTACGCCGGCACGCTGCCCATGTACAGCAGCTGATACACGCCGAGTCTGAGCAGGTCGATGACGTCGGGATCAAGCCGAACCAGTCCGCCGCGCACACGCTCGGAGAGAATCGCATCGATTGCCGCGCGATGGCGCAACATCCCGTACACGAGCTCACGGGTCCAGCGACGATCCCGCGCGTCGAGTGGCGCGATGCGGCGCTCAAACGACTGGTCGAGGAATTCGCCGCGACGCAGATCGACGCAGACTTCGGCCGCCACCGCGCGTGCGGCCGTCACCCCGCTCGTAGATGCAACAGTGGCGTTCATGTGCCAACCATTCCCGTCGTCGGAGAAGATGGAACAGCCACCTCACGCCTCGGCATTCTGCCGGCAAGATACGCGTTGCGGCCCGATTCGACCGCCGAGCGCATCGCGGCAGCCATGCGGATCGGGTCCTGGGCAGCGGCGATGCCGGTGTTCATGAGGATGCCATCGACACCTTGCTCCATCACTACGCACGCATCGGAGGCCGTGCCGACTCCCGCGTCGACGATGACCGGCACCGAGAGTCGCTGCTTGATGGTGCGAATCGCGTAAGGATTGAGCATGCCAAGTCCCGACCCGATCGGCGAAGCTAGCGGCATCACTGCAACTGCTCCCGCATCCTCGAGCTTGAGCGCTGTCACAAGATCGTCGTTGGTGTACGCCAGAACCTTGAATCCCTCATCCACCAGTGTCTTCGTCGCCTGCAACAATCCGTCCGTGTCGGGCAATAGCGTCTGCTGGTCGCCGATGACTTCGAGCTTCACCCACTCGTTGAATCCAGCCGCGCGCGCGAGACGCGCGTAGCGGATCGCATCGCCGGCGTTGTAGCAGCCAGCGGTGTTCGCCAGCAGGAAATAATGATCGGGATCCAGATGATGGAGTATTCCTTCTTCTTTCGATCGGTCCAGATCTACGCGGCGTACCGCGACGGTGACGACTTCGGCGCCGGAGGCTTCGATGGCATCGATCATCACCGAGTTGGACGGATACTTTCCGGTCCCGACCATCAGGCGCGACCTGAACTCGCGGCCCGCGATGCTGAGTGGCTGCGGGTCGGTGAGGGTCTGGATTGCCTGAGAGATGAGATCAGCGTGCGCCACGATCAGCCTCCACCAACGAAGTGGACGATCTCGAGCGCGTCGTCCGACTCGAGGGCGAGCGAGGGAAATGCCGCGCGATCGCGGAGAATGGTGCCGTTGCGCTCGATGACGACCGTGCGGGCGTCGAGCTTCAGGGACGCAAGAAGATCGGCTAGAGTCCAGCCGGATGGGATCCGACGCTCATCGCCGTTCACCGTTATCGGGAAGGCGTCCAAAGGTGCTACCGTCATACCTGTGAAAGATAGCGGCTTGCAGCGAGTTCGGCATTCTCATCGTTCCAGATTCCGCGGATCGCCGCGACGCCATGCGCCCCGCGATGAACGAGCGACCGAACATGCTCCGGCCGAATCCCGCCGATCGCAATCACCGGGACTTTGACGGCCGCGACCACGTCCGGAATGAAATTGTTCTCCCGGCGCGGCTCGCCGGGGTGAGACGGCGTCTCGAAGACGTGCCCCGCGACGCACCAATCGGCTCCCGCCTGCTCGGCGTCGCGGGCTTCGTCGGGCGAGTGCACGCTGGCGCCGATCAGGAGCGCCGGCGCGATCCGCTGGACGTCGGGAACGGAAATCGACTTGTGGGTGAGCTGAACTCCCTGGACCCCACAGGCGAGCGCGACATCGACCCGATCGTTGACGATGCACCAGCATTTGGTCTGCTCGTGCAGCTCCAGCAGCGCCAGGGTGATCGAGTACAGCGTCGGCGTGTCGAGCAGCTGCGACCGGATGTGGATCGCGCCTTTGCCTTCGAGCACGCGCATGATCCCCATTGCCTTTCTGAGGAAGCCGGGGCGGAGCATGATCTCGTCGTTGGTGACAGCATGAACGACCGGCAGCTCTTCGATCGGCGCCTTCACCAGCACCGGCGTAGCGCTACTCAATTGGTGATTCCAAAAATCTCGCCCACCTCCGCGCCGCGGCCGCGCGTCCAATCGTGTGCCGCCATCCGACTCTTGCCCGACGGCTGCACCTCGCTGATGCACACGGCGTCGAGTCCGCACGCCACGATCAGCTCGGCTTTGGTTTTCAGCACCTCACCCGGCTTTCCTTTGATGCCGTCCATTACTCGCGGGCCGAACAGCTTTACATCGCCGCGCGATGTCCTGGTGAACGCGCCTGGTTTCGGATCAAAGGCGCGGATCTGTCGCGCGATCTCCAGCGCACTGTTTCGCCAGTCAATGCGCGCCGATTCGCGCGTGATCTTGGGCGCGAAGGTCGCGCGCGATTCATCCTGCGGCCGCTCTACCACTTTGCCGGGCAGCGTGAAGAGCGTGAGTGCCTCGACCAGCGTAAGGGCGCCGAGCTCCGACAAACGAATCTGTAGCTCGCCGTAAGTCTCGTCGTCGACGATTGGCGTGGACGACTGCAAGATCATCGGACCGGCGTCGAGCTGCTGGATCACCCGCATCACCGTCACGCCGGTCTCGGTGAGACCCTCGAGTATCGCCGCCTGGATTGGCGCCGCCCCGCGCAGCAGTGGCAGCAGCGACGCGTGCACGTTGAGCGTGCCCAGTCTCGGCACATCGATGATTTTCTGGGGCAGGATGTGGCCGTAGGCGACAACGACCGACACATCGGGCTTCAGCCTCTCGAGAGTGTTGTACAGCTCGAGATCGCGCGCGTTCTTCGGCTGAAGGATCTCGAGATCTTCGTCGAGCGCGATCTGCTTGATCGGCGACGGAATTATCTCGCGCGAGCGCCCTTGCGGTTTGTCCGGCTGCGTGACGACCGCGACGACATCGAATCCCTCACCCAGCAGCGCACGCAGAGACGGCGCGGCGAAATCGGGCGTGCCCCAGAAAACGACGCGCACTACATCTCCGTTTCGTGATGGTGCTCGCCGGGAACCTCCGCTTTGACCTTCCTGATGAATCCGGGATAGTCAGTCTTCGACTTCTCCCACTTCGACATCGCGGACTTCCGCTTGAGCGGGCTGAGGTAGTCGATGAACAGCTTGCCATCGAGATGATCGATCTCGTGCTGGAAACAGCGCCCGAGGAGCTCAGACGCCGTGACCTCGTGCTGCTCGCCGTTCTCATTGGTCGCGCGGATGGTCACGGTGAATGGTCGCTCGACATCGCCGTACACCTCAGGAATCGACAGGCAGCCTTCTTCCGCTTTGTCGATTTCGGTGCCGCGCTCGATTATTTCCGGATTGATGAGCGCGAACTTCTGGCCATCGACATCGACAACGGCGAGTCGCTCGGTGCGACCGACCTGCGGCGCGGCGAGTCCGATTCCTTCCGCCGCGTACATCGTCTCGAACATGTCGGCGATGAGCTGACGGAGCTCGTCGGTGATCTCGGTGACGCGCTTGGTTGGTTTGCGCAAAACCGGATCGCCGAGGACCCGGATATCCAGGATGCTCACCCAGTCGCCGAGCTGGAGCTCGCGGCCGCAGTGTGCCGGCTGATCTTGGCGATGCGGCCGCGCTCGATTACCACGCGCGTGTCCCCGGTCTTGATGGTGACGCGATCTTCCATGCTGCCGCCTTCGGTGCCGACTTCCTTGATGAACACGACTTCGCCGACGAGCCCGCCGTTGGTCACGATCTCGTCTCCCTTCTTCAGGGTGCGCACCATCTCGTCGTGTTTCTTGCGCTGAGTTTGTTGCGGGCGAATAAGAACGAAGTAGAAAATCGCGAATATCGCTCCATACATGAAAATGGAGCCGAGGATTGGATTGCCTTGCATTGGTCTTGGCGCGTGCCGGTTTAGTGCGGGATGATTAGACAGCTAGCGGTGACGACGTGCGATAGCGTGAGAGCCAGTCTCGCGACCACGTATCGTATTCGCCGTTGATGATCGCCTGCCGTGCGCCGCGGGCGATCGACAGCAGGAAATGTACATTGTGCAGGGACAGCAGGCGCAGTCCGAGTATCTCGTCCGAGACAAAAAGGTGCCTGACATAGGCGCGGGTGAAGCGGCTGCAGGCGGCGCAGTCGCAATCCGGATCCAGCGGCCGACGGTCGAGCCGATACTCGGCGCGTTTGATATTGAGCCGCCCGTCACGCGTGAACACAGCGCCGTTGCGTCCCATGCGGGTTGGTGCGACGCAATCGAACAGGTCGACGCCGCGCGCGACGGCCTCGATGACGTCTTCGGGAAAGCCCACCCCCATTAGGTAGCGTGGATGGGTTTTCGGCAGCGCGTCGTCGACGACCTCGATCATCTGGTACATCGCTTCTTTTTCCTCGCCGACTGAGAGCCCACCGATTCCAAAGCCCGGCCAGTCGTGCATCTCGCGAATGCGCTCGGCGGCTTCGCGTCGCAGATGCGAATGGATGCCGCCCTGGACGATTGGGAAGAGGGCCTGGTGCGGGAGGCGGGAGGCGGGAGGCGAGAGGGGAGAGGCGGGAGGCGAGAGGCGAGAGGCGGGAGGCGAGAGGCGGTAAGCGGGAAGCGGCAGACGGTCGGATTCTTGGGTCTGCGTTAGGCGATCAAGTTCCTTGAGACAACGCTCCAGCCACCGGATGCTGCGCTCGCTGGCGTCGCGCGCGGACGCTTCGTCGGACTGGCCGGGGATGACGTGATCGAACTGCATGATGACGTCGGCGCCAAGGTTGCGCTCGATCTGCATCACGATCTCGGGCGTGAAAAATCGGCGTGAGCCGTCGAGGTGCGACTGGAACTCGACTCCTTCTTCGTTGACTGTGCGCAGCTGCGCCAGCGAGAAAACCTGGAAGCCGCCCGAGTCGGTGAGAATCGGTCGCTGCCAGTGCATGAACTCGTGCAGCCCGCCCATGTCGCGCACAACTTCGTCGCCCGGCCGGAGATGGAGGTGGTACGCGTTGCCGAGTATCATCGACGCGCCCATGTGGACGAGGTCGTCGGGGTCGAGTGCCTTTACGGTGGCGAGGGTGCCGACGGGCATGAAGGCTGGCGTCTCGACGTTTCCGTGAGGGGTGGAGAATGTCCCGGCTCTCGCGGCGGCTGATCCGGCGCTTATCTCGAAGCTAAAGTCCATCAACTAAAGGTAGGCGGGATACGGAAGTTCAGGGCTTGAGTTCGCAGCGTATGATATTGCCATTCGTGGCGCAGTGCGCTCCAAAGGCCAATATCAAGGCTGTTGCCTGTATTCCTGACCAGTCTGCAGACTGCCTACCTTTAGTTGTCGTTAAAAGGCCAGGAAGATGTCAGACGATAAAGTGTGGTTCATCACCGGCTGCTCGACGGGCTTCGGTCGCGAGCTCGCCAGGATGGTCCTCGATCGCGGCTACCGGTGCGTAGTCACCGCGCGTGATCCGGCCAAAGCGGAGGACATCGCCAAGGGCAAGGAGGATCGCGCGCTGGTGCTGGAGCTCGACGTCACCGACCAGGTGCAGATCAACGCAGCGGTGAGCAGCGCGGTCGAGCACTTCGGGCGCATCGATGTGCTGGTGAATAACGCCGGCATCGGATACTTCGGCTCTGTCGAAGAGAGCGACGAGGAAGAATTCCGCTGGATGTTCGAGATCAACTTCTTCGGCCTGTCGTCGATGACGCGCGCGGTGCTGCCGATCATGCGTAAGCAACGCAGTGGCCAGATCGTCAACATCTCCTCCATTGGCGGACTACGCAGCTTCCCGGCGCTCGCGTACTACAACGCCACCAAGTACGCGGTCGAAGGATTCTCCGAGTCGCTCGCGCTCGAGGTTGCTCCACTCGGCATCAAAGTCACCATCGTCGAGCCCAGCGGATTCCGCACGGATTGGGCGGGACGTTCGGCGAGCGAGACGAGATCAGGCATCGCGGATTACGCCGACACGGCCTGGCAGAACATCCAGAATCTGCGCGCGTCGAGCGGCAAACAGCCCGGCGATCCGGTGCGTGCTGCGGCAGCGATCATCGACGCGGTCGAATCGCCGAATCCGCCGCTGCGACTCTTGCTCGGCAAGGCTGCGCTCAAAGGCGCGCGGATCAAGCTCGACATGCTGAAGCGGGACTTCGACGCGTGGGAGCAGACGACGGTGAATGCCGACACACCGGAGGCGAGCCCCGAAACCGTCTGAGCCTGGTCTCCGTAGAGGCGGATGAGCCCGTCTGCGCGGCTCATTCACTCGAGACTGTCAGGAGATCAAATGAAATCCCAGGCTATTCTGCTGGCTTTAGCTGTTGTTGCAGGTGCAGGAACCGCGTCGGCACAAACCGCATCGGGCGCCACGAGCGCATCGACCGCTAACGCTGCCCCTGGCAGTGTGGAGGCCGGCAAACCGATCGCTGCCGAAGCCTGGTTAGTTCCGCCGGTCGGCAAGTACCAGATCACGCTCACGTTTCCCAGCCACGACATGACGGCCGACGTGACCGTTCGCGAAGAGAGCGGCAAGTTGATCGCTAACATCTGGCCGGTCGGTGACAACGATGGTCGTGATTTCGGCGCGACGGTAAGCGGCAACCAACTGGTGATCAGCGGAACGACCGAGCGCGGTGCACTCAACCTCACTCTCGAGCATCGCGGGCCGAAGATCACCGGCACGTGGAAACTCGGCGAGCAGGGCGGGACGCTTACCGGAGAATTTGTTAAGTAAGCCTTGCTACGGCTGACACGCTCACAACTAAAGTCGGCAGTCTGCAGACTCGCAGCTTGCAGTTCGCAGTTGTCATACACGCGTCCAGGGCGCCACTCGCTCAAGACGCGTGTATGAAAACTCCAAACTGCGAACTGTAACCTGCCGACTGCCGACTTTAGTTCAGTCCGCAATCAGCATTGCATCTCCGTACGAATAGAATCGATACCCCTCCTCGATCGCCACGCGATACGCCCTCATTGTCAGCTCGTACCCAGCAAAAGCAGCGACGAGCATGATGAGCGTCGATCTCGGCAGATGAAAGTTCGTAATCAAACGATCGACGGCCCGGAAATCGTACGGCGGCCGAATGAAGATCCGTGTATCCGACGTTTTCTCGTAGAACCGTCCATCGTCGCCAATTGCACTTTCAAGCGTTCGCACGCTGGTGGTGCCGACAGCCCAGATCTTTCCGCCAGCCGCGCGCGTTTCGTTGAGAATTGCCGCCGTGCGCGCGGCCAGGATGTACGACTCCTCATGCATTACGTGATCCGCGGGATGCTCCGTCTCGACGGGCTTGAACGTCCCGGCTCCTACGTGAAGAATCACGTCGGCGCGGCGAACTCCTTTAGATGCCAAATCGGCGAGCAGCTCTGATGTGAAATGCAGTCCGGCCGTCGGCGCCGCAACCGAGCCGCTCTCATTTGCGTACACAGTCTGGTACCGCTCGGCGTCGGCCGCTTCATCGGTACGAGTGATGTACGGCGGGAGCGGCACGTGACCGTACTTCTCGATCGCGTCGTCGATATCGAGCGGCGTGTTCAATCGCACCACCCGCGTGCGGCGCTCGGTCGTCGCTACGATCTCGGCGTTGAAATCGTCCGCAAACTTTACGACGCGTCCCGGCTTGAGCTTGCCGCCAGGGTGCACCATCGCCTCCCACTCCAGGCCGCCGAGCGAGCGCAATAGCAAAACCTCCGCGGGCGTGCCGTTGTCGCGCTCGCCCAGGAGGCGGGCGCGAAAGACGCGCGTGGTGTTGAGAACGAGCGCGTCTCCCGCCGGAATCAGATCGACGAGATCGGCAAACTGCTTGTGCGCGATCTCGCCAGTCGATCGATTCACTACCATTAGCCGGCTCTCACCTCGATGCTCCGCTGGGAACTGCGCGATGCGATCAGCAGGCAGATCGAAGTCATAATGCGAAGTGCGTGAGCCGTTGCGGTTCAATTGAGTGGATTCGGGAGGTCCTGAATGTGCAGCTTGGCGATCGTGTGAAAGCTATCAGAGGATGGGCGCAGTCAGGATGCTCGGTGCTGCTCGTCAATGTTTTCGCGATTGCCTGCGCGCTTCCTCACGAGCAGCGCGACGTCGTCGCCGCCGACGCCGAGACCTTCGAGGCCATCGTCCGCTCGCAAACGAGCGATAGCGCCAGCTCCGGTTTCCTGCGCGTCGATTCCCGGCCGGCTGGAGACAAGGACATTCTCTCCGGACCGCCGCCGACCGCGACAGGCCTCGATCCCGACTCCGCAGGTGATTCCGTCCCTGAAGGCGACGCGCGCATGATCACCGACCAGCGCAAGGAGATTTTGCGCGATCTGAAAGTCGAGGAGGGTGGCCCGTTCGTGTATCCGGAATGCGGCGGATTCCGCACGCGTCGATTCCGCGACACCGCTACCGTCCATCCCAATCCGGATTGCCCGAAGACCTTTCATCGTTATGTGACGGTTGGTGTGCCGACGCGCGGCGCGAGCTCTATCGTCACCAAGGCTCGACGTCCCGAAATCCCCGCCACCGATACCACTGGGGAGATGTGGACTGTACTCGTTACCGAAACCGCCGTTGGTCCCGGCGGTCAGCAATGGCGACAGTACGCCTGGCTTTTCCGCCGCGATCAGGAGACGGGACAGCTTGGCGTGGCCGAGAAGTATCTGCTCTCCTGGGCGGAATGAGCAGTCATGCAACCAAGGGGTTGCATATCCGCCCGGGTCTTATTAGCGTGTAGGCAACCCGGAGGTTGCATATGCCCAGCACAATGACTGATCCCATGACAAGCACCGATCGTATCGAAAAGAAAGTGGTTCTCCGCGCGCCAATCGACAGAGTCTGGCGGGCGATCTCGGACTCCAAACAGTTCGGCGAGTGGTTCCGAGTGAGACTCGATGAGCCCTTCGCCGCGGGCAAGAAAGTGAAAGGCAAGATCACCGTTCCCAACTACGAGCACATCCAGTTCGAGATGGAGATCGAGCGCATCCAGCCGCAGACCTATTTTTCATACCGCTGGCATCCATACGCCATAGATCCGAAGACGGATTACTCGAAGGAGCCGACGACACTGGTGGAATTCCAGCTCGCTGAAGTCAAAGAAGGCACGGTCCTGACCATCACTGAATCAGGATTCGACAAGATCCCGGCGTCCCGGCGCGCGGAAGCGTTTCGTTCGAACGACAACGGCTGGACAGGACAGGCGAAGCAGATTGCCGCCTATGTCGAGAAGTAGCGCCGCCGCGAAGCTCATCGAGGCAGCGCCTGTATTTGCCGCGCTCGGCGATGCGACTCGCGTCGGCATCGTCGCGCGGCTCTGCGTCGATGGGCCGTCGTCGACGAGCCATCTCAGCAAAGGAGCTGGTGTCACTCGTCAGGCCGTCACCAAGCATCTCAACGCACTGGGCGAGGCTGGACTTGTGAAAGACAAATGGCGGGGTCGCGAGCGCATCTGGGAGCTCGAGCCCCACCGCCTCGAAAAGGCGCGGCGGGTGCTCGACCAGGTTTCACACGAGTGGGATGCCGCGATCGACCGCCTGCGCGCGTTTGTCGAAGAGGATGGTCCTGCAGGCGACTAATCGCGCAGCGTCGACGGTCTGATGCGCCGGTCGAGATCTTCGCCGATCTCGACCACCAGTCGCGGTAGCGCGCGCACGTCTTCGAGCGTCGTCCGGAAATTCACGATGCACGCGCGGAGCACGTAGCGCTCACCGATGTGCGCATTGGACAGAAATGCGTTGCCGCTGCGGCGTAGCGACGTAGCGATGCGCGCGTTGAGCTCGTTGAGATAAGCTGTCACCGGTCCCGTCTCCAAGGCGCGAGCGCGCAGGTCGGCGGGCACATATCTGAAAGTCGTGATACTGAGATTCCACGTACCCTGCTCGAGCAATTCTTCTTCGCCGACGAACTCGTGGAGTCGGCGAGCCAGCTCGATGTCGTCGGCGATCATGCGGCGATAACCGCTGGCGCCTGCCTGGAGAAAGCCGAGCCAGATTTTGAGTGCGCGAAATGCGCGCGAGTTCTGCGGGCCATACTCGAAGTAGTTCTTCACTTCCTGGCCTTCGTTGTCGTCGAACTGGTAGTACGTCGGCTTGAATGCGAACGCTTCGTGCAGATCTTCGCGATCGCGCACCAGCACGCAGCCGGCCTCGAGCGGAGCATAGAGCCACTTGTGCGGGTCGATCGCAATCGAGTCGGCCAATCGCAGTCCCTTGAGCGCCGCAGATGCTTTGTCGAGCGCGACCGCCGGTGCACCGTATGCGCCGTCGACGTGGAACCACATTCCGTAGCCGCCGCAGATCTTGGCGATCTCTGGCAGCGGATCCGTTGCGCCCGTCCCGACCGTCCCCGCGGTGCCAATCGCCATACACGGCAGCATTCCCGCCGACAAATCGGCAGCGACCTGACGACGCAGTTCATCAGGCAGCATCTGGTGATTGTCGTCGGTCGGAATCCAGCGAATCGCAGCAGTGCCGAGGCCGCAGATGTCCGCGGCCTTGTTGATCCAGGTATGCATCTCGGTCGAGCCGTACACCACCAGTCTGCGCGCCTGCGCGTCGGTTAGTCCTTTGCCGCGAATGTCCCAGGTTGCTTTGGCGCGGCGGCCGACGATGAAGCCGACAATGTTCGCCATGTTGCCGCCGCTGACGATGATGCCGTCCCACTTGCCGGTGAGTCCGAGAAATTTCGACAGCCAGCGGATGCACTCGTTCTCGATCTCTGTCGCGACAGGCGACAGCGCCCACGCGCCGCAATTCGGGTTTACCGCCGAGGCCAGCAGATCGGCGAGCGCGCCAACCGGTGCTGCCGACGATGTGATGTAGCCCCAGAAGCGCGGGCTGCCGTTGTGCGTGGATTCCTCGAAGAAGAGTTTGGAGAATTTCGAGAGCAGTGGTCCGATCTCGGTGCCGTTCTCCGGGAGATCCCGCTTACCAAGCTTCTGCCGCAGCGCGTTCGGAAGGAGCGGCGATGCCGTCGGCATGTCGGGCAGTTTCTCGTAGAAATTCGCGATGTCATCGATCAGCCGATGCCCAAGCGCGCGGAACTTCGCGGGCGACATGTTTGATGGCGCGCTTCGCCTGGTGAGCGAAGGCTCTTTGAACTTGGCGCCTTTGGTCTTGGCGCCTTTGGTCTTGGTGTGCGTCGATTTGCGGGAGCGAGTGGATTTCTTCGGCACGTTGATGCGGGCGTGAATTTCCCAAAACATATCACTGACGCCCGCCGATCTCGAACGAGCGTGGGTAGCGCGACGGGCCTCTTTTGTGCAAATGTTCGGTCCCGATGATCATCGACCGACCCACTGTCTATGCGCTGGCAATCGCATCGACCGCGATCGCTTTTGCCTGCGGTTCCGCACCCGCCGCGGTTGAAACCCGTCCGATTCCGTCGGCGGTGCCTCGTCATGCGACGCACGAGGAGGAGCTGACGCTGATTCGCGCCGACTCCGAGCTCTTTGCCGCCGTCGTGCGCGCGCAACTGCGTGCGGGAAGCGACGGATACCCACTGCACATCGACGAGCTGCGATACGATCCGCGTCCGTATGGGTCGCGCAACGGATATCCCGAGCTTGGTGCAGGAGTGCAGGGTGCAGCGCCCGAGCTTTCCTTTCCGCGCGCGAGCCAGGATGCGATCGACGAGATAGCGGAGAACCGCCGCCGGATTCTGCAGGATCACAACATCCCGGAAGGGACGCCGTTCTTCTACCCGCAGTGCGGCGGCATCAACGTTCCTCGTCCGCCACCCCCGCGCCGGTCCGCTTCACGAGGAGGCACGACCAATGTGCACTCGGGATGTCCCAAGCAGCCCGAAAGCTACGTGACGGTCGGACTTCCTTTGCGCGGTCAACCGGAAGGGCTCAGAAAAGTTCGCGATACCAACGGCGACTACGTCGATGTCGGCGATGATGCGTGGACGACCCTCGTCGAAGAGCTCGTCGCCGGACCAACTGGTTGGAGCCGACGTCAGTATGCGTGGGTATTCAAGCGCAGTCGGTGGACGGGTCGACTCGACCTCGCAGCAACGATCATGACTGGAGTCGTGGAATGACCACGAGACTGGGCTGCTTCTTCGCTTTGTGCTGGATGATCACCACACATCACGCGGCCTATGCACAGGCCAATGTTGTGGATGACCGGCTCGGACTCATGAGAGCCGATTCGGAAGTTTTTGCCGGAGTGGTGCGACCCCGCCCGCTATCCGCCGACGACTCGCTGGTTTATGGTGACCCTGAGCTGGAGATCGATGCGAGACCGTGGGGCGAGCCAAAAGGATTCGCCGAAGTTGCTGGAGGTGGGACTGGTCTCGCCTCGCGAGATCTTTTCTTCCTGCCTGATTCGGCATTGATGCCCCAGCTCACGGACGTCCGGCGGCGTATTTTGGCGGCGCAGGGGCGGCGTGAAGGATCGAAATTTTCTTTTCCGCGCTGCGGTGGTACGCTATCGATCTCTCCTCCATCCGCCTCCGCTGGCGCACCCGCCTCACGTCCGGGCTGTCCATCCTCCAATAAGCGGTATTTGAGCGTTGGTGTACCGTATCACGGCGTGCCGGAAAGCCTGAAAAAAAACCGGGTACCCATTGATAGCAGCGGTGACGTGTGGACGGTCGTCGTCAATGAGCACTACGCGGGGCCGGGCGGTCAAAACTGGTTTCAAAACGCCCTGCTTCTAAAGCGGGATGCGTCGACTGGCAATTTGCGCGTTGTTCGGAGAATTCTTCTGTCGTGGGCGGAATAGTCTGAGTCTTGTACGTGGCCTCAGAAATTCGGCGTGCGGCGCGGTGGTCTGCGCGTCGGCACCTCGAACGGCTTCACCGGCAGCACCGCGTTCAACTTGAAGTCGATCGGATACTGAACGAGCTGCTCGATCTTGTGGCCCTCGAGCGTCGCGGGCGTGAACTCCATCATCTTCACCGCGTCGATCGCGGCCAGCGCGAAATCCTTGTAGGTCGCCTGCATGCAGACGATCGTTTCCGGCCTGGCCTTGCCCGTGGTATCCACGACGAACTGCACCAGCGCTGATCCGCTCTGATTGGCGAGCTTGGGCCCGCGCGGATAGACGTAGTTCACATGCTTTGCCAACGCGATTGGTTTCTGCTCCAACGGACCCTGCCTGAGCAGCTCGGCGTCGGTCAACGTCGTCGCGGCAGCCGCGCCTTTCGACAAGACGTCGAGGAACTCTTCCATTCCATCCTTGTCGGTGACTACCTGACGCGACGCACCGTTGGTGTCGGCGACGGTGAGCAAGAATCCGATCGTCGTCGAATCCGCGGCAAATGGCTGCACCAGCACCGCATTGCCGAGCACGTATGTCATTCGCGTCGGCTTATCGAGATCGTTGAACAGCAGCTCGTGGAATGCGCGCACGGAATCCGGCGTAAGCTGCTCGCCCATCAATCTTGATGTGTCGAGCCGAGCGTAGAGACGGATGGTATGTCGCGACGAGACTTCGACGCGAGTGTAGAAGCGCCCCATCTTGAGCTCGCGCACCTCACGCCAGTTCGTCTGTGCGCTCGCCGCAGAGAACGCAGACAAAACGACGGTGGCAGCGAAAACGCCAAGAACGATGTTGACCTGTGGTCTCATCGATTCCGCCCTCAGCCGCGACCAGCGCGGCGCCTGCTCGTCGTGACTACAATTTAGACGTGATGCAGCCATCCTGCCTATATGTCTGACGCCAGAGCTTTGTAACGGTGACGTCGAGTGCGCGTGACAGGCTCATCCTCGTCGAGGCAGCTGTCGAGACTCTGGAGCAAGCCGTCGCCGCCGAGCGAGTCGGAGTCGATCGATTGGAGCTTTGCGCCGATCTCGATGACGGCGGAGTGACACCCACATTCGGCGTCATCGAAACCGTCGTCGCGGCGACATCGCTGCCGGTACAGGTGATGGTGCGGCCGCGCCCTGGTGATTTTCAATTCTCTTACGACGAGGTCTCCCTGATGAAGAAAGACATCCGCCTCATCCGGGAAGTCCAGCGAACTGGTATCGTCACCGGTGTCGTCGATGATGCAGGCAGCATCAACTTGCCGGCGCTGCGACGGCTACTAACCGGCGCCGAGGGTTGTCCGGTTACTTTCCACCGCGCGATCGATACGCTCGCCGACCCATTGGCTGCGCTCGACGATCTCGCTACACTGCGCGTGCAGCGCGTGTTGACTTCTGGTGGAGGTCGGACAGCAATGGAAGGGATCGAGCAGCTCTCGGCGATGATCAAACGCGCCCGTAACCGTATCACGATCGTAGCCGCAGGCGGTATCCGCGCTAACAACGTCCGTGACGTAATCGAGCGGACAGGTGTGCGAGAGGTCCACGCGCGCTTCGAAAGCGAGAGCCAAATGCGGCAGCTCGTCGAAGCGGCCCGGTATTAGCGGATAGGTCGGCTCATGTGGAAAATAGCAGCAGCAATCACAATTCTCGGCGCGCAATCACTCGCAGCCCAATCGGTCGGCGTCCAGCCCGATACCGCGAAGGGCGAGCCGCTTTTTACCGGTCGAGATGCACTCAGGGCAGTGGGCTTCGCGGGTCTCACCGTCGCGATGTTTCCGCTCGACCGATCGATCGCTCGCCGGCTCACCAATGAGAGATCAAAGGCGAACAGGTTTCTCAACGGCGCATCGAAAGGCGTTGAATACATCGCCGACCCCGGCTCCATCGTCATTGGAACCTCGCTCTATCTGATCGGTCGGTTTACCAATCACGCCGGCATCGAGGATCTCGGCTGGCATGGTACTGAGGCTGTCCTGCTCGGCGGCGGCACAGCGTGGCTAATCAAGGGACTATCTGGCCGGGCGAGGCCGTTCGTGACGGGCGATACTACTGCACACGATTTCAAGTTCGGCGGCGGCTTCGGCAACGCGGATCGGCAATCGTTCCCATCCGGTCACACGACTGCCGCGTTTGCTGCCGCCGCTGCGGTCACCAGTGAAGCCGAACGTGGCTGGCCAGGTCATTTCTGGCTGGTTGCTCCGGCGATGTACGGCGGTGCGACGCTGGTCGGGCTTTCCCGCATGTATCACGACAAGCATTGGGCGAGCGATGTCGCACTAGGCGCGGCAGTCGGCACTTTCAGCGGACTCAAAGTGGTTCGCTACGCGCACGATCACCCGAGAAACTTCATCGATCGCGCGATCCTGCGTGCCGACATCACGCCCGGACCTTGCTCGTGCGTCGTCCTCAACTTCTCAGTCACGCCCTGACGCGCGACTAGCGCCGGCTAGAACAGAGTCTGCTGCTGGGCGCCTCCGCCGGCGCTCGGCGGGTTGAATCCGAAGTGACGGTACG
This sequence comes from Gemmatimonadaceae bacterium, assembly GCA_035718845.1. GTDB lineage: Bacteria > Gemmatimonadota > Gemmatimonadetes > Gemmatimonadales > Gemmatimonadaceae > UBA4720. The sequence goes on from DASTGU010000116.1 coordinate 28,335, forward strand.
CCTGAGCAGTGGCGACACGCCCGCGCGGCGTGCGCTGAAGAAAACCGTTTTGCACGAGGAACGGCTCGTAGACTTCCTCGAGGGTACCAGCATCCTCGCCGATAGCGGCAGCGATCGTCCCGACGCCAACCGGTCCGCCATCGAACTTCTCGATGATGGTTTTGAGAATGCGCGTGTCCATGTCGTCGAGGCCGAGCTGATCGACCTCGAGTAGCACCAGCGCATCGGCGGCGACCTTGCGAGTGATTCTTCCGCCGGCGCGGACCTGCGCGAAATCGCGAATGCGACGCAGCAGGCGATTGGCGACGCGCGGAGTGCCGCGCGCTCGCTTGGCGATCTCCTGCGCTCCTTCTTCGTCGATCTCCACCTGCATCACCTCGGCGGTGCGATGCACGATCTGCTCGAGATCAGCGGCGGGATAGAAGTTGAGTCGCTGCTCAATACCGAAGCGCGCGCGCATCGGCGGCGTCAGCATGCCGAGCCGCGTCGTGGCGCCGATGAGAGTGAACTTCTCGATCGGCATCGTGATGGTCTGCGCCTTCGGTCCTTCCGACAGACGGATGTCGATCTTGTAATCCTCCATCGCCGGATAGAGGAACTCTTCGATGATTGGCCGCAGCCGATGGATCTCGTCGATGAAGAGAATGTCCCCTTCACGCAGATTGGTCAGTGTGCCGACGAGATCGCCCGGCTTCTCGAGCGCGGGACCCGAGGTGCTCCGGATATTCACACCCAGCTCGCGGGCGATCAGCTCGGCGAGTGTCGTCTTGCCGAGTCCGGGCGGACCGAAGAACAGGGTGTGATCGAGCGGCTCTCTGCGCGCCAACGCCGCGTCGATGTAGATGCGCAGCGACTCTTTGACGCGATCCTGGCCAATGAACTCGGACAGCCGTTGTGGCCTGAGCGAGAGCTCGACGACGCTCTCGTCGGGAATGATTTCGGGGGTGGTGATCTCAGCTCTGGACAAGAATTTTTCGGGTTGTGGCTATATGAATTTAGCCGAAGATACACCGAACCGCGAGATAAGCCCGTGCGGTGACCCGGAAAATTACGACTTTTTTTGGGAGCGGACGATCAGGCTTTAGGCTCGCCCGTCACACCGTAGTATTCGTCGATGCAGAGTGTAGCTGCCACGCGTAGCTGCCGCTGTGCCGAGGAAGGCTGGCAGAGCTTCTGCTGGCTCCGTCGTAGCCACCGGCTTCGCTATTACTGGAGTATTAACGGCAATTGTGCCCTGCATGCCTCGAGGAGCTAGACGCGCGCCTGCAGTTCCGCCAATCTCTCGCTCGCCTTGTTCAGCGTTTCGATTTTCTTGCAGAACGCGAATCGCGTCACTGATTTGCCGAGCTCTGGTCTCGAGTAGAAGCTCATTCCGGGCACGGTCGCGACTCCAACTTCCTTCGCCAGCCACATTGCGAAATCCTTCGACTCGAGATCGGAGATCTCGGAGAAGTCCGCCAGTATATAGTACGCGCCCTCTGGCGCCGCGTATTTGAAGCCGGCTTCGTCGAGCGCTGAGCACATGATGTCGCGTCGCGCGCGGTACTCGAGTGCGAGATGATTGTAGTAATCGGAATCGAACGCCATTCCGATTGCGCCGGCTGCCTGGAGCGGCGCCGGCGCGCCGACGGTGAGAAAATCGTGGACTTTGCGAATCGGCGAAGTGAATTCGAACGGTGCAATCGCGTAGCCGAGTCGCCAGCCCGTGCACGAGAAAGTCTTCGACAATCCCGAGATGGTGACGGTGCGCTCGCGCATGCCGGGCCACGTTGCCAGCACGTGATGACCGCCGGCGTAGCGAATGTGCTCGTAGATCTCGTCGGTCACCGCGATCACGTCGTACTTCTGACACAACTCGGCGATCAGCGAAATCTCTTCGCGGGTAAAGACGCGGCCAGTCGGATTGTGTGGCGTGTTGACGATGATCGCGCGAGTCCTGTCGTTGAACGCGGCGCGCAGCTTGTCCTGATCTATCTTCCAGTCCGGCGCCTCCATCGGCACGAAGACCGGTTTGGCGCCGGCCAGAATCGCATCCGGACCGTAATTCTCATAGTATGGCTCGAAGACGATGACTTCGTCGCCGGGATCGACGAGCGCGAGAAAAACGGAGGCCATCGCTTCGGTCGCACCGCAGCAGACGGTGATCTCGCGCTCGGGATCGACCTCCATGTCGTACCATTGCCGATACTTCTCGGCGATCGCCACCCGCAGCGCGGGGCTGCCCCACGTGATCGCGTACTGATTGATGTCGCCGTGGATTGCCGCGCAGGCGGCGTCCTTCATGGGCTCCGGCATCGGGAAATCGGGGAAGCCCTGCGCCAGATTGATCGCGCCGTACTGGTTGGCGACTCGCGTCATCTCGCGAATCACCGACTCCGTGAACGTGCTCGCACGCTGCGCGGTGGACGCGCGCCGCGATAGTACCTCAGTTGCGGTCATGCAGCTCGTTACTGGCCGGCGCTCTTCGACAACACCTCGATGACGCCGCTCGCACCACCCTTGAGCCCGAACCTCGCTCCCGCCTGCGTCACGTCATAGTAGTGAGCCGAGCCGACGTTGTAGGCCGCGATATTCTTGAGCGCATTGAGGTCGCCGTACTGCTGGCCGTCGAAGAACACCACCGCGTACGCCGTGCCCGCGTTGTAGTAACCGGACGTGACGCCCTTGGCAGCGAGCCAGTTCGGTCTGAGGCGCGCGATCGCATCGTACGCTGTCGTCGCGTCCGCGTGGGCCTGACTGATCTCTTCCGCCGTCAAAACAGTGGAGCTCTGTCGAGAGACAGTTGGATTGGCTCCCGTGCTGGCGCAGCCGAACGCCGCTGCCGCCGCAACCAGGTAGAAGACTCTTGCTGACATTTGGAAAATTCCTCCCCGTTTCCCGCCTTCGTGAAGGTGCAGGTGGAACCGCTCGATTGCAACCATACCATACGAGCCGATTCGGTCACCGGTTTGACAATCGAAACGCGCTTCGCGATGATCCGGCTCAACATCCACCCATTCTCATGAGCCTCGCCGTTCTCGCTGGCATCGTACTCGTTGTCGTTGTGGTCGCAGTGCTGTGGCGGCGCGGGAAGCCGCCGGTTCCCTAAGAGTGCGGACTGGTCCGAGTCCGGACTGGCCGTGCGGCCGCCCTACTACTCGCATTCTGAAGTTACTGGTTCCGAGTGGCCGGTAGCACCGTTCCCTGTTCCCCGTTAACTACCCGCAGACGGTTCGTCCCGCAAAAACGCGACGCCGTGCGAAGCAATGTGATGCCGCTTGTACGGGGGAACTCGCCATAGTCGCTCCATGAGCGACTACCGCAAATTGGACGTTTGGAATATGAGCCATGCGCTTGTCCTGAATGTTCACGATGCGGTTAAAAAGATCCGCGGATCCGATTATTCCAAACTGCGCAGCCAAATGCTGGGAGCTGCGATGTCCATACCGACAAACCTCGTTGAGGGGGTAGGTCAACGGTCCCGTAAAGAGTTTTGCAGGTTCGTACGCATCTCACTGAACTCCACCAACGAACTCGACTACCACCTGCTTACCGCCCGAGATTTCAAAGTGATGGACTCTGCGGAGCATCATACACTCGAAGCCCAAACGGTGGCCGTCCGCAAAATGCTTCACGGTTTACTTCGGAGCCTAGGCGACTCCGGCCCCGGCGGGCAGAAGGGTTAAACGCGCAGTCTACGGGGAACAGGCAACCGTGCTACCGGCAACCCGGAACCCGTTACTTGTGATCGCCAGTAGAAGGGAGCCCGCACGGCCAGTCCGGACTCGGACCCAGTCCGCAGACTCATTGCCGGGTGGTTACGTCGATCACTCCGGACCCCGCCGTCAAGCCGAACTTCCCCGACGCCATCTGGGGATCGTAGTAGCGGACCAGCGATACCTGGCTTGGGATCAGGCTGCGCAGTGAGGCGATGTCGCCGTACTGGCGGCCGTCGACGTAGACCGCTGGGTAATCACTGGCACTACTGCCGCCGAGCGTGGATTGGCCGCGCGCACGGAGCATGTTGGGGCGCAGTTTCTCCACCAGGTCGTAGAGATTGCTGGCCGGAACGGTGCGAATCTCTTCTTCCGTGATCACGTTGCGATCACCGGCTCCTGGTGTAATCGCCGCCCGATCGGATTTCGGAGAGGACGCGCATGCCAGCACCGTCGCCAGCACCAGGAAATAAAGCTTCTTCATAGCCACCTCCTCCTGAACGTCAGCTCGCGACCCGTCTCGCTTCCCACGCGCTGAGCAGCCAACGGCCCTCGCGCCGCACGTAGATCTCGGTGAAGCGGACCGTCACCGTGCTCGGACCTTTGGCGTCGCGCAGGTGCTGTTCCGCCCGCCCGGTCGCCAATGCGAGTCCATGATAAACGCGCACTCTCACGTCGTGCGCCGCAATCGAGTCGTACACGGTCGACCGCTTCTTGATGGCGTCGATGAATTCCTTCCTCGACTGAATCGATCCCTTGCCGGGAACGTAAGTGAGGTCGTCATCGAGCAGGGTGTCCAGTGCAACCAGATCACGCTTCGTCATCGCCTGGAATCGCTGATGCTCGGCGACGCGTACTTCGCTCTCGGCGACCAGTCGCTGCATTGTCTTGCTGGTGTTCTGATTGCGCATCGACAGCCGCAGAATGCTGGGCCTGGCGCAGCCACCAACCAGCGCAACGAGCAGGATCGCCGAGGCAGCGGGTTTCATCTAACGCGTTCTGATTTCGATCACGCCGTTGCCGTACTGCATTCCGTAGCGCGTGACGGACTCGTTCGCCGGCAGATACCGAATCTCCTTGATGTTGATCGAAGCGATGTTGCGGAGACTGTTGAGATCGCCGAAGTACTGACTGTCCAGGAAAACCGACGCGTACTCGCTGGACACCGTAGGTTGCGATTGAATCGTCGTGCGTCCCCGGGTTTTCAAATACTGCGGTCGCAGATGACTTATCACATCGTACGCGTTGACGCCATTTTGCGCGGTAATCTCGTCCTGGGTGATGACGTTGTAGTCCTTCGCCGGGTGACTGGATGCGCCGGCACTGGCGCAAGCCGCCAGTCCAATGAATGTCAAAACGTGCACGGCCCCCTTAAGCATTACTTACCTCCGAGTTTCGATAACGCCGCTCTGATCAATTCTGCCGCCGACTTTCCGCCTCCGCCAGCGTCCAGCGCCGTCCGCACCCCCCGCTCGGCATCGGCGTGGCTGTAGCCAAGCGAAACCAGCGCCCGCATCGCGTCGTCGGCGGCTGCGGATGCGGGGGCGGTGCTCGTCCCGCTGGTCTCGCCAAGTCCATCGAGTTTATCAGCGAGATCGAGAATCAGTCGTTCCGCTTTCTTCCTCCCTACGCGCGGAACGCCCTGAAGTGTCGGAATGTCCTTTTCGCGAATCGCGCGAATCAGACGCGTCGCCGACAGCGTGGACAACATGCCGATTGCCAGCGACGGGCCGATGCCGTTGGCCGTGAGAAGCTTCTCGAACAAGCGCTTCTCGAACGAGCTCGTGAACCCAAACAGCTGCCAGGAATCTTCCTTCACCACCAGCGAAGTGTGGAGCGACACATCGTCGTCGAGGCGGGGAAGCGATTCGAACACGTTGAGCGGGATGGTCAGCTCGTACGCGACGCCGCCGTCCGTCATCACTTCGACCGAATCGAGATCCTTTGCGACGAGCTTTCCACTTACTCGTGCGATCAAGCGAATCTCACCGGTTCGAGCTTGGGCAGCTGCGGCATCAGCGCGTATGCGAGCGCTGCGGCAACGCCGTCAGCGGCGTCGGAGGGCTGTGGCGCGGACTTCAGTCGCAACAGTCGCGTCACCATGAACTGAATCTGGAGCTTGGTGGCTGCTCCGGTGCCGGCCACGGTTTTCTTGATTTCCGCGGGCGGGAATTCGTGGATCTCGAGTCCGGCCTGGACGCCGGCGAGTAGAATCACGCCGCGCGCGTGACCGAGCACCACCGTCGTGCGCACGTTGCGGGCGTAGAAGATGTCCTCGATCGACAGCACCGAGGGCTGATGCCGGCGAATGAGCTCGACGACTCCGTCGTGGATCTCCGACAACCGATTGGCGAGATCGTCTCTCGGCCGCGTGCGAATCACCCCGCACTCGATGAGCGTCAGCGGATTGCGGCCTTCCTTGCGGATTACTCCGTAGCCGGTGACGGCCGTGCCGGGATCGATGCCGAGCACGGTGACTGATTTTGCATCACGCACCGGACATCTGCTCGACGTCCATGTCGAAATTCGCCGAGACTTTCTGAACGTCGTCGAGATCCTCGAGCTCGTCGAGGAGCTTCACCAGTTGCTCGGCATTCTTGCCTTCGACGCGCACCGTGGACTTCGGAATGAACGCGACTTCTGATTCAGCGATCTCGATGCCGGCCTTCTTGATCGCGTCTTCGACGGTGTGCACACCGTGCGGATCGGTCGTTACGACGAATTGATCGCCTTCGAGCTTGAAGTCTTCAGCGCCGGCATCGAGCGCGATCTCCAGCACCTTGTCTTCCTCGTAGTTGCCCTTATCGATGTAGATCTGGCCCTTGCGATCGAAGAGGTACGACACTGATCCCGTTGACCCGAGATTGCCGCCAAGTCGCGACATCTTGTGCCGGATGTCCGCGACCGTACGCGTCGGGTTATCGCTCAGCGCGGAAATCAGAATGGCGACGCCGCCGGGGCCATAGCCCTCGTACTGGACCTCAGTGTACTGCACGCCCTCGAGGTCGCCGGTTCCTTTCTTGATCGCCCGCTCGATGTTGTCCTTTGGCATCGACGCAGCTTTTGCGGCGTCGATCGCGGTGCGCAATCTTGGATTTCCATCAGGATCACCGCCGCCAATCTTGGCGGCCATGGTGATCTCTCGAATCAGCTTGGTGAACTGTGCGCCGCGCTTTGCGTCAGCGGCGGCTTTGTAATGCTTGATTTGTTTCCACTTACTATGGCCGGCCATGATCAGCTCGGTGGTAGTGTTGAACCAGGTGGCGCGCCCGGTCGCGGGTGCGCGTGCGGAGCGGTCGGCGTAGTTCCAGCCAGCTCCTGAATGAGGTGGTTGAGCTCCAGCCTCGCTGCCTCATCTAACTGTGGCGGCACCGCTTTGACAAGATCCTCGAATGCCACCGCGAGCCGCGCGCGATCTTGTCCGGTTATCGCGCCGAGGATGCCAAACGCAGTCGACCGGACTCCGCTCGGCACGGCGAGCGAGGACAGCCACTGCCTGGTGTTCTCGGTTCGCTCCACGGTTTGTTCGCGCGTCAGCTCGAACGGGGCCAGCATTCCGGAGCAAAGCCGTCCCAGTTGGAGCGTCGCAAGCAGTGTCTCGCGGTCGCCACCCAGCGACGCCCTTCCGGCCGCCGCTGCGAGGGAGCGGAACCGAAATGTGGGTGTAACAAGCGCAAACCTGGGTAGCTGGCCGAGCACACTCCGAATCTAGGCACGGAGTTGGCCTCCGGCTACATTCACGACTATGGCCGTACCGGTCCTAAACCCCCCGAAATCCATACTTTGGGTCGATGATGAGGGTGAGCTCCTCGAGCCTCATCGCATCTTCCTGCGGTCCAAAGGCTATACCGTAGAGTGGGCATCCAACGCCGACGACGCGATCGAGCTCTTGAGACGCCGGCCGTTCGACATCCTGCTGTTGGACGAGCAGATGCCGGGCAAGCGCGGACTCGAGGTTTTCCGGGATGTGCGTGAGCTGGCGCCCTCGCTGCCGGTGGTGATGGTGACCAAGAGCGAGGAAGACTCGACACTCAAGGAAGCCATCGGCGCCAATGTGCGCGACTATCTGGTCAAGCCAATCAACCCTCGGCAGGTGCTGACGGTTGTGACCCGCATCCTCGAGGGTCCGCGCATCCGCCAGCAGGCGATTGCGCGCAGCTTCGTCGAGCGATTCCGCGCGATCGAGCTGGAGCGCGATCGGAATCTCGACTGGCGTGGCTGGATCGATCGCTACGACGAGCTGATGCGCTGGGATGTCGATCTCGCAGCCGCCGGCGAGATGGGTCTCTACGAGTCGCTGCAGGGTCTCTATCCCGACATGCACCGAGAGTTCGCCACGTTCATCAAGGAGAACTACCCGGCGTGGCTGACCAATCTCGAGAGCAACCGGCCACCGCTGTCGATCGACGTCGTCGGCGAGTTCCTGCTGCCGATTCTCGAGCGCGACAAGAACGCCGTCTTCATCGTCGTCGATTGTCTCCGTCTCGATCAGTGGCGCGCGCTGGAGCCGTTGATGGCGCCGTACTTCGACGTCGAGACCACGCACTACTACGCAGTTCTGCCCACCGCGACGCCTTACTCGCGCAACGCACTCTTTAGCGGATTGTTCCCCGGCGAGATCGCGGCTCGTTTGCCGGATTGGTGGGGCAACAGCGATCGCGAAGACGAATCCCTCAATGCCCACGAGCGCGAATTGCTCGAAGCGCACCTCGAGGAGCTCTGTGGGAAGACGCCGGTTCGCTACCAGAAAATCTCCACCGCCGCGAACTCCGACGAGCTCGAGCGACACCTCGGCACCGCCATTGGCCCCGAGGGCGTCAGCGCATTCGTCTTCAACTTCGTCGATCTGCTCACCCACGGGCGCAGCGAGTCGCAAATACTATATGAAGTGGCGCGCGACGAGATCGCCCTCAGACAGATCACGCGCCAATGGTTTCAGCGCTCGGCGTTGTTCAGTGTTTTGAAAGAAGCATCCCGGCGCAAAATCTCGGTGCTGCTGACGACAGACCACGGCTCGATCCACTGCAACACCCCGGCGACGGTTTACGCCAAGCGCGACGCCAGCGCGAATCTGCGCTACAAGTTCGGCGAGGACCTGCGCGCGGAGCGGCCGGATCAGGCGCTGCTCTTCTCCAACGAAGACATGTTGCGCCTGCCGAGGCGCGGCGCGGGCGGGAATACGCTCCTCGCGACGAATGACTGCTTCTTCGTTTACCCGACCAAGCTGCGCGAGTACCAGAGCCGGTATCGCGGATCATTCCTGCACGGCGGCGTGACGCCCGAGGAAGTGATTTTGCCCTTGGCGCTGCTTACGCCAAGACGGTAATTGCGAGAGGCGAGAGGCGAGAGGCGGGAGGCGGGAACGTCTCACAGACTTAGCCATATGCAATACAGAGTCTGCCTTCTTGCGCCTCTCGCCTCTCGCCTCTCGCCTCTCGCGCGATGAAGCCATCAGTCTACCAGAGACTCCTGCCATACCTCCGCCCGCACGCATGGCGGATGGCGATCACCATCGTCTGCAATCTGCTGGCGGCGCTGCTCGATGGCTTCGCGATCGCGCTGCTGATTCCGTTCCTCAACATTCTTTTTCACCAGCCAGCGACTGCACTGAAGTCGGGCTGGGTGTCGAAGCTCCTCGACGCCACTGTCGGCACGCAGATCGTACCCGGCGACGAGATGCGCTCGTTGCGCAACGTCATACTGCTCGTGCTCGCCGCCGTGCTGCTCAAGAACATCTTCGTCTGGATCGCGGGACAGTTCGGCGCGACGCTGCAGGAGTTCGTGACGCGCGACCTGCGCAACTCGGTCTATCGTCACCTCGCGCACCTGCCGCTCGGTTACTTCACGCAGATGAAAGCCGGGCAGATCCTTTCGCGGGTGATCAACGACACTTTCGAGACGCGCCTGATTCTGACGCAGATCGTGACGCAGTCGCTGCAGAGCGCATCGCTGGTGATCGTCTACATCGCGATTCTGTTCAGCATCTCGTGGAAACTGTCGCTGATCGCGCTGATCATCCTGCCATTGCTGGGTGTGTCCTTGCAGCCGATGCTCAGGCGTCTGCGCCGCGGCAACCTCCGGCGCGGCAACGTCCACGGTGAGATGACCAGCGTGCTGCAGGAAACCATCAGCGGCATCAGGCTGGTGAAGGCGAGCGGCGCTGAAGCGTACGAAGAGGCGCGCTTCGCCGACGGCAGCAACAAGTACGCGCGCAGCAGTCTTCGTATGACGCGACTGGCGCTGGTGGCGCCGCCCGTGACGGAGATCATCGGAACGCTGATCGCAGTGCTGGTGCTCTGGGTCGGTGCGTGGCAGGTGCTGAGCGCGGGAACGATGACAGGTGCGACGTTGCTCGCGTTTCTCACTTTGGTTCTACGACTGCTGCAGCCGTTGAAACAGCTCTCGCAAATGCGCACTACTGCGCAGTCATCGCTGGCGTCCGCGGAAAGATTGTTCGAGATCCTCGACTCGCCGGCCGAATACCAGCGCGACCGCGGCACGCGCGACAAGGCTTCGCTCGAGCGTGAGCTCGAGTTCGCCGACGTGACCTTCGCTTACGGCGACGCGCCGGTGCTGCGGAACATCGATCTCACCGTGCGCAAAGGCGAAGTCATCGCCATCGTCGGTCCCAGCGGGTCGGGAAAGAGCACCCTCGTCGATCTGATCCCGAGATTCTACGAACCCACGGCCGGCCGCATCCTGATCGATGGAATCGACACACGCGAGATCAAGCTTCCTTCATTGCGCGCGCTCACCGGCATCGTCAGCCAGGAAACCGTGCTGTTTCACGACACCGTTCGCAACAACATCGCCTACGGTGCCCCCGGTCGGTACACCCAGCAGCAAATCGAGGATGCCGCGAAAGCCGCCAACGCGCACAACTTCATCTTGGAGCTTCCTAACGCGTATGACACCATGCTGGGTGAGCGTGGAACGCGACTTTCAGGGGGTCAACGCCAACGTTTGGCGATTGCACGAGCCTTGCTCAGTGATCCGCCCATCCTCATCCTCGATGAGGCAACTTCCGCACTGGACACCGAATCGGAACGTCTGGTTCAGGAGGCCGTCGATCGTTTGCTTCAGGGAAGAACCGTCTTCGTGATCGCACACCGTTTGTCGACAATTACGCACGCCGACCGAATCATTTTCCTCGATCGGGGCGAAATCGTGGAGCAGGGAAGTCATACCGAGCTGCTTGCGCTTGGTGGCGCATACTCACGCCTGTACGCGTTGCAGTTCGGTGACGCAAACGGGCAGGGCGATGCTACAGCGAGTGCTAATCGCCTCGCGCAGTCGGCCGGCTAACAACAACAGTGCACGTTCTCTTCCTGCATACCGCACGCGAGTGGTCAGGCACTGCTCGGCTGTTCGCCCGCGCCGGCCGCGGCATCTCCGAGCGCGGCGCTAAAGTCACCCTGCTGGTTACGCCCGACAGCAATGTCCACCTCGCGGTGTCGCCGCGTCGCGAGCCGGGGCAGCCGCGTCACACGCCGATTCCCGAGCCGTTCGAGATCATTCCATTCTCGACCGACGGCTGGTTTTTGTCGGCAGCGCGGCGGTTGCGGAGAATATTCCGGCGCTGGGATGCAGACACGATCTTCGTCACTACCAATCGCGAGCACCTGATTGCTTCAACGGCCTGCTGGCTCAGTCGCAACGGCTCCGTCGTGCGCTGGACGCCCGCGGGCAAACGGCTCGATCTCGATTTTTCCGGCAGATTGGCGTCGCGGCTGACGAGGACAACCTATCTCTTTGCCAGCGAGAACGATCGCCGCCAGAACAAGCTGCCGAAAAACGCCGTCGATGGGCTTGTAGCGAAAATTGGCGTCGACGTTTCGACCTATCCGACGAACGGCGAGAAACCGCCGACTGCGGAAGGCGATTCTGCGAGCGATCAGACCACGGAGCCGCTGAAGTACATCGTCTGCGTTTACGATCCGACATCACGTGGACGCGCGGCGACAGCCATTCGAACCATCTCGATGCTGGCGCCCCGCCATCCGAATCTGAGATTGATCATCGTCGGGCCCGGGTCGGACGACGAGGATCTGCGCATGCAGGCGGCCGCGCTGAGAGTGCTGCACCTGGTGAGCTTCCTCGGTGAGCGCGATGATGTCATCAACCTGATGATGGATGCGCATCTTGGTTGGGTCGTCGCCGAGGCGGACACTGGTGCCTACGGAATTCTCGATCTGATGGCGATTGGCGTGCCTGCTGTAGCGGCGGAGGGTGGGGTGGCGGACCGCTATATCGCGAACGGTATCACAGGAGCGTTGTACCCATCCGACGATTCCGCATCCACAGGCGCGACGGTCGCCGGTCTCCTCCTCAGCGACGAGGCTCGCCAGGCGATGGGCCGCGCGGCGCGCACGCGAGTCGCACGCGAATTTCCTGAGACCGACATGATCGAAGGCTTCGATCGCGCGGCCAACAACGCGCGCACGAGAGGTCGGCGGGGGTGAGTAGAGCGGGCCGCGGCTCCTCCGACGTGACGGCGGTGATCGCGGCACACAATGAATCCGCGAACATCGAGGCCTGCATCGCCAGTGTCGATTGGGCTCGCGAAGTAATCGTCGTCGAGAATGATTCCGTCGATGATACCATCGATCGTGCAAGGAGCGCCGGCGCCACGGTAATCAGCCCCCGATTCACCACCATTGGCGCAGCACGGAACAACGCCATCGAGCGGGTCCAGACGCCGTGGGTGCTCGTACTGGATGCCGATGAGCGCTGCACGCCTGAGCTTGCCAACGAGATTCGTGAGCGCGTGAAGCTGCCCGGTGACAACGTCGCTTTCCGTGTTCCGCGCCGGAATTTTTTCCTCGGCAAGGAGATTCGCCACGGCGGCTGGGGAAGCGACGCACCCGTGCGACTCTTTCGTCGCGAAATCCGCTACAACGCCAATCTCGTGCATGAACACGTCATTGTGACCAAAGGCGGGATCGGTGAAGTCAGAAACTCGCTGCTACACTACACCTACACTTCGCTGGACCAGTACTTTGAGAAGTTCGATCGCTACAGCCGGTGGTGGGCCGAGCAGAATTTCGCCAGCGGGCGACGAACGAATGCGGCTGCGGTATTTTTCAAGTCTCGCGCGCGCTTCTTCTCGATGTATTTCCTGAAGGGTGGATTCCGAGATGGTGCGCACGGCCTGATCCTCGCCTGCCTGGCGGCGGCGAGCGTGATGGCGAAGTATGCGAGGCTCTGGGAACGATCTAGATCGGCGGCAAGGCGTTGAGAGTCCTGATCATCGGCAGCAACAAGAAATGGCGGATGGAGCGCAGCACAGAGCGCGCGCTCAAACGGGCAGGGCACGTCACCCGCCTGTTCGACGACAAGCGGAGCAAGCAGCTGCTCGGCTCGGGATTCGTGCAACGCCGCGCCAGATCGGTCGCGCGCAGCTTCAAACCCGATTTCGTACTGCTCGGCAAATGCCAGGCGCTCACACTCGAGACTGTCGCCGAGATCATAAAGGACACGCGGAACGCGATGTGGTATCACGACCCGCCATCGTTCCGCAACATCAAGAAGCCCGACATCGCGCACGTCGCCGATGTCGGACGAATGTCGCAGACTTTTTTCGTTTCGGGTTTCGTCGATGAGTGGGCGAAGCTGGGATTGCCGGCGAAGTTTCTCCCTTCAGCAGCGGACAGGGATCTGGGTCCGCGCAAGCCGGAGAAATTGCTCGGCTCTGATGTCGCCTTCATCGGTACTGGCTATGATCGGTCGCGCGCACAATTCCTGACCAAGATCGCCAAGCGATTCGAGCTGAAAACGTGGGGCCCGGGGTGGGAAGAATGGCGGAAGCAGGTGCACTGGACCGGGCGCGCCGTGTACGGTCCGCCGTTCGCCACAGTTTGTTCGAGCGCCAAAATCGTCCTCGGCATCAACCCGACCATCGCACGGGGCGGCACCAACTACACATCCGATCGAACGTGGATGGTCATTCAGGCCGGCGGGTTTTATCTGGGCGAGGCAACCGAAGGTATCACCGCGCTTTTACGTGACGGCGATCACTGCGCGTGGTACAAGGATCTGGAGCATTGCCTCGACCGCTGCGCGTATTATCTCGCCAACCCGGCGACGCGAGAGCGCATCCGAAGACAGGGCCAGCACTTCGTCTCCGAGCACCATACCTTCGACCAGCGCATTCACAATCTCCTTTCCGGCGAAGAGTTCCATAATCCGCTCGGCTAGTTCGTGAGTCGGCATCTATTCGTCACTCAGGACTACGGTCCCGACCTCGGCGGGATGGCGCGTCGGCACGTCGAACTCTGCCGGCGCTTCGGTGATGGTGACGACACGATCATGAGCGTATCGACGGTCGCGTCGCCGGGCGCGGCGTCCTTCGATCAGCACGAAGACTATCGGATCTTCCGGCAGCCCTTTCCGTTTCAGCGCGCCAATCGATTCTCCAACCAGCTGCACTGGGCGAGATGGCTTACTTCCAATCGCGCGCCGAAATTCGACGTGCTGCACTGCGGCAACATTCGCCCGGTCGGCTACGGTGTCAGATGGGCCAACCGCCGTCTCAACATCCCGTATCTTGTCTATGTGAATGGCGGAGACTTGCTGCGCGAGCGCAGAAAGGCGGAGCGGAGCGCGGTGAAGCGGATGTCGTCGCGCTCGATCATGGGCAACGCGGCGGGAATCGTCGCAACGTCAAAGTGGGTCGCGCAGCTCGCTACTGATGTGATGAACGAGGTTGGCGTGGAGAAGCTGCCGCCGGTAGCCGCGCTCGATCTTGGGACTGATCCGGTTCACTTCAATCCGTCCCGTGATACTGGTGCGTTGCGCAGGCGATGGGGCGTTGGCGATGCGCCAATCATGCTCACGGTCGCGCGTCTGGTGCCGCACAAAGGACAGGACATGGGCATTCGCGCTCTGGCGATGCTGTCGCGCGATTTCCCCGAGCTCCGCTACATAATGGTAGGTGAGGGCCACGACGAGCTGCGACTCCGTGAGCTCGCGCGCGAGCTCGGTGTGAGCGACAGGGTCGGATTCGTTGGTCCAATGCGCGACGACGAATTGCCGGAGGCATACGCGACCTCCACCATCTACCTCGGCGCGTCACGGGTCGATCGCGAGATCAACGTCGAGGGATTCGGCATCTCCTTCCTGGAAGCGGGCGCCTCTGGCGTTCCGTCGATCGCGGGCGACTCCGGCGGTGTACGATCGGCGGTGCGTGATGGAGAGACCGGAATCGTCGTACCTCCGACCGACGTCGATGCCATCGCTGATGCAATTCGATCCCTGCTCGTGAACGCTGAGCGACGCAAGCAGATGGGTGAGGCCGCGCGTCGCGCTGTCGAGACGCATTACAACTGGGAACGGGTCGCGCGCGACACCCGCGAGTTCACTTATCGCGTCGTCGGTGAGCGGTGAAGACCAAAGCGAAGAAGTCAAAGAAGAAACCAACCATCGCTCACCGCGCTGAGTATTACGCGATGCGCGGGATTCTTGGCGTTCTACGCACGATGAGCTGGGATGCGGCGACCAGGTTCGGGGAGCGGTTGGGCGTTCTCGGTTATCGTCCGCTCAACATTCGCAAGCGGGTCGTCGAGAAGCAGATCGCCGCCGCTTTCCCGAATCTCGATCGCGCCGAGGTCAAAGAGCTCGCGCGACAATCCTATGCGCACCTCGGGCGCACTTTCGTCGAATCCGCGCTCTTCGATACCATCGGCAAACAGGGTGTGCTCGACCTCGTCGACGAGGTTCACGGCTGGGAGCACGTTGACAAGGAAATGGCGCAAGGAAAGGGGATAGTCTTCGTCACCGGCCACCACGGCAATTGGGAGCTCGCCGGAGCGTACGTCGCGGCTCGCGGCGTTCCAGTCGATGCGATTGCGCGCGGGATGGCGAATCCGCTCACCGACGATTACGTCACGCGGGTGCGCGAAGCGACCGGCATGGTCATCGTGCACGACGCTGACGCTGTGCGCCGCGCCCCGCGTTCGTTGCGCACCGGACGGGGCGTCGCGTTCATCGCCGACCAGGGCGTGCTGGGGCTCGCTTCGACGTTCGTGCCTTTCTTTGGGCGACCGGCCAAGACGCCTCGCGGCGCCGCGGTATTCGCCTTGCGATTCGAGGTCCCGGTAATTTTCGTGGTCGCGCTGCGCAAGCCGAGCGGAAAGTTTCGCGTCATCGTGGAGCGGATCGAGCCGCGGCGAACCGGCGATATGGATCGCGATGTCGATAACATCGTAGCGGAGTTCACTGCGCGACTCGAGCACTGGGTCCGCGAGGAGCCCGCGCAATATTTCTGGCAGCATCGTCGTTGGAGACGGCAGCCACCGGACACGCCGCCGGAGCTGCGAGATCCGTCGGCCTGAATAAGGGGAGCAACTAACTGGATGCTCGATCCGAAACAGCGTCAGAGATTCTTTCACGACAATCGCGCGCGTATTGGGATCGGCATCGTCATCGTGATGGCGCTCGCCGCCATCCTTGCGCCGCTGATAGCGCGTCAGAGCCCGGTGACCATCGACCTCCTGCACATCCTCCAGCGTCCGTCGGGCCGGCATTGGCTGGGCACCGACATCCAGGGTCGCGACATCTGGTCGCGACTGATCTACGGCGCGCGGGTGTCGCTCACCGTTGGACTCATCTCGCAGGGAATCGCTTTGTTCCTTGGCGTAACGATGGGTTTGCTCGCTGGGTTTTATGGGCGCTGGATCGACGAAGTCGTGATGCGTTTGGCCGACGTGACCCTGGCGTTTCCGACTCTGCTGCTGCTGATCGCGATGGTCGCGGCGCTGCAGCCGTCGATGACGGTGGTGTTCGTGACGATCGGGCTCGTCGGCTGGGCGGGAATGGCGCGCATTGTTCGTGGACAAGTGCTCGTCGTGCGGCAGCTCGAGTACGTGCAGGCGATCAGGGCGCTCGGCGCTGGTGACTGGCGTATCATGGTGCAGCACGTGCTGCCCAACGTCATCGCGCCGGTAGTCATCGCGGCGACGCTGGGCGTCGCGGGCGCAATCATGGCTGAGGCAGCACTGTCGTTTCTCGGGTTGGGAGTTCCGCCACCGGCGCCCAGCTGGGGTTCGATGATTGCTGACGGTCGCGATCTGGATCAACTTCGAACCGCGCCGTGGACGTCGGTCTTTCCGGGAATGGCGATCGGCGCGGCCGTGCTTGGCTTCAATTTGCTCGGCGACGCGCTACGCGATGCGCTCGACCCGCGCGTGTACTATCGGGAGATAAAGGAGAGCAAAGAGAAAGAAGAGACAACCCAGTCCGGCACCCAACCTTAACTGCAAACCGGAGTTGATCATGCTGCTCCAGCTTACGACGCAGGCACCTGTTCAGACTGTTCCGGTTCAAACGCAGGTCGTTCACCCTTCATTTACCGATACACTCATCGGGTCATTCCGCGACGCGTTCTCGATGATCCTCGGCGCGATTCCGCGGATTCTCGGCTTCATCGTTGTTGTAGCCATCGGCTGGTTCGTGTCGACGCTGCTCGCGCGCGCGGTGATTGGGCTGCTGCGCGCGATTCGATTCGACGAGATAATGCAGCGCTCCGGCATCGCCGATTTCATGAACAAGATGTCCACCGGCACCGATTCCGCCGGGATCGTCGCCGGAATCGTGAAGTGGATTGTCCGAGTGGTGGTGCTACTCGTTGCCTTCGACGTCCTCGGCCTGCCGGCGGTGTCGGATGTAATGAGGCAACTGCTGCTCTGGCTGCCGAATCTCGTGGTCGCGGTCTTCGTTCTCTTCATCGGCGGCATCGCCGCCCGCGCGATCGCCAACATCGTGCGCGGCGCGACAGCCGAGGCTGGCTTTTCGAATCCGGAGACGCTGGCGAACGTCGTGCGAACGACAGTGTGGGCTTTTGCGATCGTCGTCGCGATCAATCAGCTGGGAATCGCCACCAATCTGATCAACACCTTGTTCACCGGCTTCGTCGGCGCCCTCGCCCTCGCCTGTGGCCTCGCCTTCGGATTAGGCGGCCGCGATTTAGCATCGCGAACGCTCGAGAACTGGTACGACCAGGCGCAGGAGGTTCGACCGAGACGGAGGAGGCCAGCCACCGAAGAGTGAGGACTGAACTGAAAAAAAGGTAGGCAGTCGACAGAGACGCTCAGGGCTGAGCCAACAGCGTATGTCCGTGGCATAAGACGAGCGTTGCACCGAAAAGGCCAAGATCAACGCTGTAACCTGCTTTCCTGAGCTCCTCTGCTACCTGCCTACCTTTGGTCAGCCCGCAGTTTTCTGAGTCCTCAATCTCTGGCTAGAGGTGCGGCGCAATCGCTGCCGTCGCTTTTTCCGAAGTGAGTATCGGTATGACCTCGAAATCGACAATGTCGTTCCAGTTTGACATCCATTCGTCGAGCAGCATGCGATCGTCGCAATCCATCACCTGAAAGCACCGCTCGAAGTCGGTGGTGACCCAGCTCGATAGATACCGCGCGCCCTGCGGACACATCCGCCCCTTCTCCCTGAAGCGTCGGTAGACGGGCTTTGGATCGCCGTCGCGGTACTTCTCGATCACCATGAAGAGCATTTTGCGCCTCTGCTCGAGCAGTGGATTGTCCGCCTGAATCTGCTGGGACCCTTTGCTGGATATAAGGCTAGCAGTAGGGCTGCTCGCCAGTGCAGGCTGGTTTCTGCCCTTTGAGGACCTCCGGCTCGATGACGACGCCCGACTTGTCATCAACCACGAGGGTGCCAGCTGTGCGGCTGGTCGCGCTGTCCGGAATGAATCGGACAACGCCGTTTTCGCGCACGGGAGTATCGAACGCGTTATACAGCAATCCGGGAAGCGGCTCGAGGTTGTTGAAGAAGAGATGCTTCCAAACAAACTTGCCGTCGCTGAGTCGCACCTTGCCCACTTCGTTGATACCAGTCACGTATGCCACCGAGTCGGTGATCAAGGGTGTGCCAACGTTAAAAGACACTTTGGCCGGTTTCGCCCATGAGGGACGCAGGGTCGTCTTATCCACAGCCTCGAGCCCACCGCCACCGTCCTCGCTGTCGGTCATCTCGTAGAGGAAATAGATGCGGCTTCCAATTACACGATAGGCAAGAAAAGTCATGTCGAAACCGTCCTCGACAGAGACTCTGAAAGGATATGGATTGTTCGCGGAGCTTATGCGAAAGCCATCACCGCTGGACGTGACGACGTAACGCGTGCCGTCAATGCTGAAGCAAAACGCATCAGGGAAGAACTCACGCGAAGGACGGGCGCCGTGGAAATAGCCGGATTCCGAGTCGGGTGGCGCCTTCGCACAGTCGGACTCGCGATTGGCAAACGCGATTGCGCTATCCCGTTGCTGCTCCGGCGTCGGCATCTCGTGAAGGTTAGCAGACGCGCCGGCGGACTCGGTGGTGTTGTTCGAGTCGCCAGTCTGCAACAGCGAATCCGGCGAGGCGCTGCGCGGAACTAGAGTGTCGCTTGGCGCGCGTTGTGGCGCGACTGTAGTCGTCGCCGCGGCGGTGGATGCCGTTTTCTCTCCCCGACACGCCATGGCGCACAACAATCCAATGAGAATCGACCCCCGCATCTAAGGAGAACGATTTCCTGATGCCGACGGCAACGGCTACAAACTTCTAAGACTCCACGCGTAACAGGCCGTAGTCCCGCGCGCCCTTGCGCAGCAGATGGTAGCCCCCTGCGAGAGAATTCGCGCTCGCCAAGTTGGTGTCGATGGAGGCCCGCTGACCATTGACGTAAACGCCCCCCTGCTCCACAAGCCTCCGCGCTGCGCTCTTAGATGCGGCGAGCTGCAGAGAGACTAGCGCATCAAGAAGTGCGGGTGTGCCAGAAGTCTCGGAGTAGGGAACCTCCCCACTCAGCGCCTTCAGCACCGGCTCGGACAGACTCGTCGGATCCGCTTTTCCAAAAAGAACCCTGGACACCTCCTCTGCCACCCGCGCTGCGTCATCGCCGTGCACACGCGCTGTGACATCGCGCGCCAATGCCTGCTGCGCCTCGCGCTTCTCGGGCGCGGCCTCGATCGCGCGCTCCAGCGACTCGATCTCTTCGCGCGACAACAACGTGAACATGCGCAGGAATCGGCCGGCGTCCCGATCGTCGACGTTGATCCAGTACTGATAGAACTTGTACGGCGATGTGCGCGAGGGATCGAGCCACACCGCGCCCGCTTCGGTCTTGCCGAACTTCGTCCCGCTCGCGGTCGTCACCAATGGCAGTGTCAGCGCGTGGGTCGTCTTGCCCTCGACCCGGCGAATCAGCTCCATACCCGCAGTGATGTTTCCCCACTGATCACTGCCGCCCATTTGTAGCGTCACGCCCTCCCGGCGATGCAGCTCCAGATAGTCGTACGCCTGCATCAGCATGTAGGAGAATTCGGTGAACGAGATGCCACCTTCGATTCTCGACTGCACCGATTCCTTTGCCAGCATGTAGTTGACCGTGAAGTGCTTGCCGATGTCGCGCATGAACTCCACGGCCTTGAGCTGCGTCAGCCACGTCGCGTTGTCGCGCATGCGCGCCGCGCGCTTACCGCTGAAGTCGAGAAATTGCGAGAGCTGCTTCTCGATCGCCCGCGCATTGGCCGAGATTTCGTCGAGCGACATGAGCTGCCGCTCGGTGCTGCGACCACTGGGGTCGCCGATCATCCCCGTCCCGCCACCAACGAGCGCGATCGGGCGATGACCCGAGCGCTGCAAATGGACGAGACCCATCACCGGCACGAGATTGCCGATGTGCAGACTCGGAGCAGTGGGGTCAAACCCCACGTAAGCGGTGATTTCGCTCGTTGCGAGAGCGTCCGCCAAACCGTCCGTGTGTTGGTAGACCATCCCACGCCAGGACAGCTCGTCCAGCAGTGATTTTCCTGCGCTCATGCGGGGAAGATAGGGACGCACGACCCACGTGTCACCTTGGGTGTATCACAGTTATCTTTTTCACTCCGCATGGCTGCCGCTTCGACGCCTACTACTACCACAACGAACAAGAAAATCCCTTTCCATAAGCGCCACCCGACCTTCGTGCGCGTGGTGCTGTTGTCGCTCACCTTCCTCGTCTTCGTCGGCGTCGGTGCGCTCTACGGCACCTGGTCGCTGATCTGCCGCGGCAATCAGTGCCCGTCGATCGAGATCCTCTCGGAGTACACACCGCACCAGACCTCCAAGCTCTACGCGATCGACGGTCGATTCATCGCCGAGCTCGGTCTCGAGAAGAGAACCCTGGTCAAGATCGACGAGATTCCCAAGATCGTGCAGGACGCGTTCATCTCGACGGAAGACAAGCGCTTCTACGAGCACGCCGGCATCGATTGGCACCGCGCTGCCAGCGTCATCATCCGCTCGCCGCTGCACGGCTACTCGCAGGGATTTTCCACCATCACGATGCAGCTGGCGCGGAACGTCTTCCCCGAGAAGATCTCGCGCGAAAAAAGCGTCATTCGAAAGATCAAGGAAGCCAAAGTCGCTCGCGCGATCGAGGCGAAGTACGACAAGAAGAAAATCCTCGAGCTCTATCTCAATCAGATCGACCTCGGCCATGGCGCCTATGGCGTAGAGACGGCGTCACAGCGCTACTTCGGCAAGTCCGTTCGCGATCTCAACCTCGCCGAGGCGGCCACGCTCGCCGCCCTGCCCA
>DASTGU010000117.1:0-24098 GCA_035718845.1 Gemmatimonadaceae bacterium
GGCCAGGGCTTCGATCCCGATTTCATTCTGAGCTGGCCGACCGGAAGGATGGCGGTGATGGAAGGTGAGTCAGCGATTCAGGCTGTCCATGGCCCCGCGCTCGAAAAAGCGAAGCAGAAAGGCAGTAAGACAGATCCTGAAACGGAGAAGGCGGTCGAGGAAATGCGCGCCGACTACGAGCACCAACTCGACGCGCGCTACGCCGCAGCGCGTGGATTCGTCGATGCCATCGTTTATCCGGAGGACACCCGCGAAATGTTGAGCCTCGCTTTGCGGGCGGCGCTGCACAACCCCGGACCGCACCTCGGACCTTTTGTCCTTCCGCCACACCTCGGCGAGGAGAGCAGTTGAGCAAGATCGTCCGCGTCGGCGCGGGACAGGGATTCTGGGGTGACGACATCGACGCACCGCGTCGGCAGGTAGAGGGTGGTCATCTCGACTACCTGATGCTCGACTACCTGGCCGAAGTGACGATGTCGATTCTGCAGAAGCAGAAAGAGCGTGACCCGTCACTCGGCTACGCCAGAGATTTCGTCGGTGCTATGGAGAGTGTGATGCCCGCGGTCACCGGTCGCGGCGTCAAAGTCATCGCCAACGCCGGCGGTGTAAATCCGCCAGCGTGTGCAGCAGCCGTCAAAGCCGTCGCTGAGAAGGCCGGCGCGCAGGGCAAAGTTCGCATCGGGGTGGTGACCGGCGACGATCTGCTGTCGAGACTCGATGAGCTGATCGCGAGCGGACATCCGTTGTCGAACATGGATACCGGGGAGCCGCTCAGCACTGTTCGCGATCGTGTTCTTTCTGCCAATGCCTACATCGGATCGGAGCCGATTGTCGAAGCGCTATCCAAAGACGCCAACGTGGTCATCACTGGGCGTTCGACGGACACCGCGCTCACCATGGCGCCGATTCGCCACGAATTCGGCTGGGGCGCCACAGAATGGGATCGTCTGGCGGCGGGCATCGTCGCTGGTCACATCATCGAGTGCGGCGCGCAATGCTCCGGCGGAAATTGTCTCTATGATTGGCAATCGATTCCGGATCTCGCCAACGTCGGATATCCCCTGGTTGAGGTGAGCGCTGATGGCAGCTTCGTGGTGACGAAGCATCCGAACACGGGTGGCCGAGTGTCGGTGCGAAGCGTGACGGAGCAGCTCGTCTACGAAATGGGCGATCCACATTCGTATATCACGCCCGATGTCGTCGCAGACTTCACGACCATCCAGCTCAGCGACGACGGCAAGGATCGCGTACGGGTGTCTGGCATCAAAGGCCGCCCGCCGACGGACAAGCTCAAAGTCTCGATCGCCTATCGCGCGGGGTTCAAAGCTGTCGGCACACTAGTGTATGCGTGGCCCGACGCGTTGGATAAAGCGCAGCTCGCCGACCGCATTCTGCGTGAGCGGCTCGATCGCCTTGGACTGCGATTCGAGAAAATCCTCACCGAGTTCGTCGGCGCGAATGCGACGCACGGCGCGCTAGCGGGTGACCAGCACCATGCGCCTGAAGTTCAATTGCGCTTCGGTGTGCGCGGCGAGAAGCCGGCGGTCGAGCGCTTCACGCGCGAGATTGCGCCGTTGGTGCTGAACGGTCCACCCAGCGTGACGGGCTTCGCTGGCGGTCGGCCGAAAGTCGAGGAGATAGTCGCTTACTGGCCAGCCCTGATCGACAAATCCGTCGTCAAAACCTCAGTGCAAATCATCCAGTGAGAGTTCGTCTCGTGGATATCGCGCACGCGCGCTCCGGCGACAAGGGCGATACCGCCAATGTCGGCTTGATCGCGATCGAGCCACGTTGGTACGACCTGCTCGTACAGGCCGTCACCACTGACCGGGTCGCTCAACATTTTCGTGGCATGATCGAGGGGCCGGTCGAGCGATACGAGCTCCCCAATCTGAAAGCGCTAAACTTTCTGCTGCACGGCGCACTGGATGGCGGTGGCACCCTATCGCTCAAGACCGACGCGCAGGGCAAGGTTTTCTCGACTGCTTTGCTGCGAATGGTACTCGACGTGCCGGATCGCCAGGCACAGGAGCTCCGACTGCCGGAGGCGAAGTGAACAACGTTCGTGTTACGACTGAAGGACAGATCGGTCGCATCACCCTCGCGCGTCCCGAGAAAAAGAACGCGCTCAACCGCGAGACCGCCGACGAGCTCGCGCAGGCGTTGTTCTTCCTGCACAACTCGGCAGTCACAGTTGTCGCGATCGATGCCGACGGTACCGACTTCTGCGCCGGCGCCGACCTCGCCGCGCTCGAGGAGATGATCGACGCCCCGCGTCAGGCCCATCTCGACGACGCGCAGGCACTCGGCCACGTCTTCCACACCATTCGGCGGATGGAGAAGCCGGTCGTCGCGCTCGTTCGCGGTCGCGCATACGCGGGAGGTGCCGGACTCGCCACCGCCTGTGACATCGTGATCGCCAGCGACGACGCACGCTTCGCGTACCCGGAAGTCTCGATCGGTTTCGTTCCGGCGATGGTGATGACGATGCTGCGCCGCTGCGTGGGTGAGAAGCAGGCCTTCGACCTTGTCGCGACCGGCCGAGTGCTGAGCGCCGAGGAAGCGAGACAGCTCGGACTCGTGTCCCGCGTCTTCACGGCGCTGGAGTTCGACGTCAGAGCCGCCGGTGTGCTGAAGCAACTCGCCCAGGCGCCGGCGAGCGCGATGGCCGCAACCAAGACTCTGTTCTATAAGCTCGACTCGCAGAACTTTCTCGATGGCATCACTGCCGGCATCGTCGCCAACGCCGATGCTCGCGCAACGAGCGAATTCCGCGAAGGCGTGAAGAAATTCACCAGCCGCAAGAAGGACGGGGCATGAGTCCATTCACAGTCGCCAAACTCGCGCTGATGTTGATCGCAGCGATCCTGCTGGCGTGGGGAATCCGTACGGACGACAGCCCAATCCGCTGGGCTGGAATTTTCTTCCTGTTCATCGCGCTCGTGCTTCGCTTCTGGAAGCCGCGTAAGCCGCCGGGCCAGGCGTGACCGGCTCCGCTCGCTCGGGGAGCAAACCGACGCCGCCGCGTCAAACGACAATCGTCGAATCTCCGCGGCTCTCCAAAAAGCTCGGCGTCGACCTCATCCTCGCCAGCGAGACACTCCAATACACCGGCAGCTTCAAGTTCCGAGCGGCGTACAACGTCGCGCTGAACGTCAGGCACGCGCACATCATCACTGCCTCGTCGGGGAATTTCGGGCAGGCGATTGCCTACGCCTGCGCTCTCTTCGGTAAGCGCTGCACCGTCGTGATGCCCTCCGGCGCCCCGAAAGTCAAAGTGAACGCCGTCAGGGAATACGGGGCGGAAGTGGATCTCGTAGACGTGAAGAAGAAGGGAAGACTGGAACGACTCCGCGAGCTTGCTGAGGAATTCCCCGAGGCCTACGTCGCGAGCCCTTACGACGATTCTTTCGTCATCGACGGCAACGCCAGCCTGGCGAAAGAGTTGATGGCGCTCAAGCTCGGGCTCGATCTGATAGTTGCCCCCATTGGCGGCGGTGGACTGACCTCTGGCCTGGTGAAAGGCACCGCCGGAACCAGGACCAAGGTCATCGCCGCCGAGCCGCTGCTTTCGAACGACGCTGCACAATCGTTCCGCGCCGGCCACATCGTTGCGCTACCGGAAGAAGCCAACACGATTGCCGACGGCGCACGCGTGCTGCGTATCGGCGATCTGAACTGGGAAATTCTCAGCGACGGTCTCCACGGCGTCATCGAGGTCAGCGAAGATCAGATCCGCGAAGGTGTCCGACTGCTTTTCTCCCTGGCGAACCTCAAGGCGGAACCAACCGGCGCACTGCCGTTGGGTGCTGTGCTCGCCCAGCCGGAGCGATTCAGGGGGAAGCGGGTCTGTTGCATCGTCAGCGGCGGAAACGCCGATCCCGCCCTTTACGCCAAAATCGTCGCTGACGTTTAGCTGAGCCTCGCATGCGCTGCAATCGTTACGCGTGCGGGCTCGCGTAACGCACGGTGTCACCCGGCCACTAATTTTATCTTGTGGCAAATCCGACGATCAAAGACGCCCGGCGCGTACTGAAAAGCGCGTTCGGCTACGACGCCTTTCGGCCAGGCCAGGAGACGGCGGTCTCTGCCGTGCTCAGCGGCCGCGATACGGTCGTTGTTCTCCCGACTGGCGGCGGTAAGTCGCTCTGCTTCCAGGTGCCGGCGCTGGTGCTGCCCGGGCTCACCGTCGTCGTGTCGCCTCTCATCTCATTGATGAAGGATCAGGTCGACGCGCTTACCGCTCGCGGGCTGCCCGCGGCGTTCATCAATAGCACCCTCAGCGCGTCACAGGTCTCAGATCGGCTCGCTCGCGTCGATCGCGGCGAGATCAAACTCCTCTATGTCGCGCCGGAGCGTTTCGACTTCGGTCGCACCGCCGAGCGCCTGCGCAAGGCCGGCGTGTCTTTGCTGGCAATCGACGAAGCCCACTGCATCAGCCAATGGGGCCATGATTTCCGGCCGAGCTACCTTCGCGTGCGAAAGGTCAGGGAAGCACTCGGCTCTCCGACGACCATCGCGCTGACCGCGACCGCAACCCCCGAAGTCCGTCGAGACATCGCCCGGCAGCTGGGTCTCGAGAATCCGGAGACCATCATTACCGGTTTCGATCGGCCGAATCTCCACTATTACGTCGTCTCGACGAAGAACGAATCTGAAAAAGAGATTCGGCTCGTCGAGATCCTGAGGCGCTATGAAGGGTTGGCCGTCGTCTACGCTTCAACCAGGCGCGCCGTCGACGAGCTGACGAACATTCTGGAGCGAGCGCGGATTCCTGCGGCTGGATATCACGCCGGTCTCGACGACGCACGTCGGCACGAGGTGCAGGACGCGTTCATGACGGAGCGCATTCGCGCCATCGTCGCGACCAATGCGTTCGGCATGGGGATCGACAAGCCGAACGTGCGACTGGTGATTCACTACGCGATGCCGGGGACGCTCGAGGCCTATTACCAGGAGGCGGGACGGGCAGGTAGAGATGGCAAGCATTCCGACGTGTTCCTGCTGCACTCATTCCCCGACCGTTTCACCCACGAGTTCTTCATCAAAGGCTCCTATCCGGAGCGCAATGTCGTCGAGCAGGTCTATAAGGCGTTGATCGCGCATTCGGATCGCGAGGGATTCGTCGCGGACCAGCCGGAGGATCTCGCCCGCTCGATCAAGCCGAAGGTGAACGCGCGCGAAGTCGAAGGCGCGCTCAAGATCCTCACCAAATCCGGCGCCGTTGTCTCCAGCAACGGTGAGCCGGACCGCGTACGGGTGAGATTGCTCGCGACTCCGGAGCGCATCAAGAAAGAGATTACCGGCGACGCGAACCCCGAGCTGGGTCTGTTGCGTGCGCTGTGGCGAGCGGTCGGACAACAATTGCGTCAGGGCGCAGTGGTCAACCTGAGTGGCCTGCCGCCGGGACTCGGCGGATCGATGGCCTGCGTGCCGCTACTTGACTCGCTCCAGGCCAGACAGTTCCTCGCCTGGGAACGACTAGGCGCGGGACTCTATCTCGCTGATCGATCGGCGCCGCTGTCGAAGTTCTCAATTGATTGGAAGAGCATCGACATTCGTCGCGGCGCTGAGCTGGCGAAGCTCCAGGCCGTGCAGCGCTACGCATACACCAGGGAGTGTCGCCGCCGCTTCGTGCTGCAGTACTTCGGCGACCCGGCGGCGCGAGGCGCCTGCGCGGGCTGCGACAACTGCCTCGGCATTTCAGCGGCGCCGCTGGCCGACCAGAGGCAGGCGAAGCCAACTCGCGAGAAGAAGGCCAGGCGTTCACGGGCCGAGGCCGAGCCTCGCGAAGACGACCTTCAGCTCGGCGACGACGAGCAAAGAGTGCTTGGAGCCCTCAAAGCCCTGCGAACTTCGATTGCGCGAGAGGAACAGGTTCCGCCCTATATTGTATTCTCTGATCGGACCCTCGCTGAGCTCGCGGTGAAAAGGCCTCGATCCTTGTCAGCGTTCGGCAATGTTCGCGGTGTTGGGCCGATGAAGCTCGAGCGGTACGGTCAAAGATTTCTGGAAGCCATTTCGCAGGCGAATGAGTTCGAAGCGGCGTGACTTACCCTCCACCACGCCAGTCGCTGCAGTAACCGAAAACCACGAAGGATAGAGTGTTGAGAATTTCTCATCGCGCCGCCGGCGCGATTCTGTTTGTTGCGGCGAGCACGTCGCCCCTCTTTGCGCAGCAGTCGTCCGCCTCGCAGGCCCCGCTGCCGTTCGATCCTGCCGTCACGGTCGGCACGTTGAGCAACGGCATGCGCTACTACATTCGCGAGAACCACAAGCCGGAGAAGCGCGCCGAGCTGCGCCTGGTCGTCAACGCCGGTTCGGTGCTCGAGGACGAAGATCAGCGTGGCCTCGCCCACATGGTCGAGCACATGGCATTCCGCGGCACCACGCATTTCCCCGGCAATCAGATCTCGAGCTACCTCGAGTCGGTGGGAATGCGCTTTGGACCCGACATCAACGCATTCACCAGCTTTGATGAAACGGTCTATATGATCACTGTACCGACCGACACCGCGGCGATCGTGGACAAAGGATTTCGCATCCTCGCGGACTGGGCGCACTACGTCTCCTTCGAGCCATCGCAAATCGCGAAGGAGCGCCCCGTCGTGATCGAAGAGTGGCGACTGGGTCAGGGTGCGGAAAATCGGATGCAGAATAAGTGGTTCCCGGTGTTGTTCACCGGCTCTCAGTACGCCCAACGCTTGCCCATCGGCCTCAAGAGCGTGCTGGAGACCTACAATCCTGCCACTCTGCGCCGGTTCTACGATACGTGGTATCGCCCCGACCTGATGGCGGTCGTCGCGGTTGGCGATTTCAACAAGAGCACCATCGAGTCGCTCATCAAGCGGTACCTGGGCGCGATTCCCGCCGCGACCAATCCAAAGCCGCGACCGCTTTATCCAGTCCCGCCGCACGACAGCACCCTCGTCTCGATCAACAGCGACAAGGAAGCGACGCAGTCGGTGATTCGGTTGTTATACAAGCAGCCGAAGCGCTACAACACCACCGAAGAGACGTACCGTGAGCACCTCGTCGAGAATTTGTTCGGCGCGATGTTCAACGATCGTTTCTCCGAGATCGTTCAGCACCCGAACCCGCCGTTCATCAACGCGTTCGCGGCTCAGGGCGATCTGGTTCGTTCCGCGGAGTCGTTCACGCTGAGCGCTGTGGTCGCCGACAACGGGATCATGCGGGGTCTCAACGCCCTACTCACTGAAGGCGAGCGCGCGAAGCGCTATGGCTTCCTCCAGTCGGAGCTCGATCGAGCGAAGAAGGATCTCGAGCGCGGAATCGAGCAGGCGTACGCCGAGCGCGATAAGACTAACTCCACTGTCTACGCCTCGTCGTACGTGTCGGCGTTCCTGCAGTCGGAGCCGTCGACGAGCATCGATTACGATCTGGCTGAAGTGAAGAAACTGCTGCCCGGAATCACGCTCGCCGAAGTCAACAAGCTCGCGGGCGAGTGGATGACGGACAAGAATCGCGTGCTTGCTACGACAGCGCCCGACAAGGCGGACGTGGTTCAGCCGACCGCCGGCGAGCTGATGCTGGCCTTCGACGCAGTAAAAGGCGCGAACATCACGGCGTACTCGGAAAGCGTTCCGTCGCAGAATCTCGTGGAAAAGGATCCGGTGCCGGGGACCATTGTCTCCGAGCGGCAGATCAAGGAGATCGGCGTCACCGAGTGGAAGCTCTCCAACGGCGTCCGCGTGCTCGCCAAGCCGACCGATTTCAACGCTGATCAGATTGCCTTTACGTCCTATTCACCCGGCGGCGCATCGCTCCTGCCCGACGCCTCCTACATCGCTGCCAGTGCCGCTGATCTGATTCCGGCGACCAGCGGCGTCGGCAAGTTCAGCGTGATCGACCTGCAGAAGTATCTCGCCGGCAAGCAAGTAACCGTATATCCGAACATCGACGACCTGAGCGAAGGAATCTCGGGCAGCGCTTCGCAGCGCGATGTTGATACGATGCTGCAGCTCGTCTATCTCTACTTTACTCAGCCGCGGCTCGATACAGCGCTGGTGAACACCTTCATCGGTCGCTTCAAAGGTGTCCTGGCCAATCGCAGCGCCAGCCCCGAAGCTGCATTCAGTGATACTCTGCAAGTCACCATGGCGCAGCACTCGCCGCGCGAAGCGCCGGTCTCGGCGGCAACGCTCGATCGCATCGACCCGTTCAAGTCGTACGACTTCTATCGCGAAAGATTCTCCGACGCTAACGGCTTCACCTTCATTTTCGTCGGCAACTTCAGGCCGGATTCGCTGAAGCCACTCGTCGCGAAATGGCTTGGCTCGCTTCCCTCGAAGGGCAGGCGGGAGACGTGGCGCGATACGGGCATTCGTCCACCGACCGGCATCGTGCAGCGCGTCGTGAAGAAGGGTACCGAGCCCAAAGCGCGCACCGCGCTGGTGTTCACCGGGCCGTTCGAATACACCAGAAAGAATCGCTACCAGCTGAGTGCGCTCGCAGAGCTGCTGAACATCAAGCTGCGCGAGACGTTGCGCGAAAATATGGGTGGCACCTACGGCGTGTCGGTGAGCCCGAGCGCGACCCGTGAGCCGTATCCGTCGTATCGGTTCACCATCGGCTTCGGATCCGCGCCGGAACGGCTCGAAGATCTTACCGCTGCTGCGCTCGCTCAGATCGACAGCGTGAAGAGGTTCGGCACCACTCCCGAATATCTGAACAAAGTCAAGGAAGCTGCGTTCCGGGCTCGCGAAGTTGCACTAAAACAAAACAACTACTGGCTGGCGCAGATCTCGATCTTCGATCAAAGCGGCTGGAACCTGGCCGAGATTCCTGAAGGCGAGAAGCTGATCTCCGCGCTCACTGCGGCAGACCTGAAGCAGGCTGCGATCAAGTACCTGCGGACCAACAATTACGTTCGCGTCTCGCTCTACCCGGAGAACTTCAACGGGGCCGAGAACCGATAGATTTCGGTATGGACGATTCGCTTTACTTCTCCGAACAGCACGTCGCGGTCCGCAACATGGTCCGCGAGTTCGCGCGCAGCGAAGTCGCGCCGGTGGCTGCGGAGCTCGATGCCAAGGCTGAGTTCCCGTGGGAGAACGTCAAGAAAATGGGAGAGCTCGGGTTACTCGGCATTCCATGGCCGGAGGAGCTCGGTGGCGCGGGGCTGGATACGCTCAGTTATATGATCGTGATCAACGAGATGGCGAAGGTCGATGCCTCGCACGCGATCACCATCTCGGCGCATACGACGTTGGGCACGTCGCCGATCGTCAACTTTGGCACCACAGCTCAGAAGAGAAAGTACGTGCCGTTGCTCGCCAGCGGCAAAGTGCTCGGCGGATTTGGCTTGACTGAGCCCAGTGCCGGCAGCGACGCGGCGAGTACCAAGACGACGGCAGTCCGCAAAGGATCCCACTACGTTCTGAACGGCAGCAAGATTTTCATCACCCACGGTGGCGTCGGTGAGATCTTCGTCGTTACTGCAGTCACCGATCGCGAGCAGGGTACTAAAGGCATCAGCTCGTTCATTCTGACCAAGGAATCGAGCGATCTCGATAAGCTGAACGGACTCGGGATTGGTCACGACGATTCGCTGACGGCGATGAACGGGTTCCGCGCCGGGAAGAAAGAAGACAAACTCGGCTGGCGAGCATCGGACACCCGCTCGCTGATCTTCGAGGACGTCGAGGTTCCGGCTGAGAATCTCCTCGGTGAAGAGGGCGAGGGCTTCACCAACTTCATGCGCACCCTCGACAATGGTCGAGTCGGCATCGCTGCACTCTCGCTTGGGATTGCGGAAGGCGCATTCGAGCAGTCGCTGCGTTACGCGACGCTCCGCAAACAGTTTGGCCAGCCGATCGCGAATTTCCAGGGCATCCAGTTCCAGCTCGCTGACATCGCAACCGAGATCGAAGCGGGGAAGCACTTGATGTTCCACGCCGCCTGGCTGGCTCAGAATAAGCAGCCATTCTCCAAGCAGGCCGCAATCGCGAAATTGTATTGCTCCGAGCTCGCGATGCGCACCACCATCAAGGCAATTCAGATCCACGGCGGGTACGGTTACACCAAGGAATACCCGGTCGAGCGGATGTTCCGCGACGCCAAGATCTGCGAAATTGGTGAGGGCACCTCGGAGATTCAGCGGCTAGTGATCGCGCGCAACCTGATCAAGGAGTTAGCGGATTGACGTATTCCGAGGTAGCGAAGCGACTCCGGCTGCCGTTGGGCTTCGTGCTTGGAATTACGTACCTGATTTTTGCGCGGCCGACTCCGCTGACCCTGGCCGTTGGCGGCATTATCGCGCTGATCGGCGTCCTCATCCGAGCCTGGGCATCGGGACACATCTCCAAAAATGAGCGCCTGGCGACCACCGGCCCCTACGCGCACACCCGTAACCCGCTCTACTTCGGGAGCTTTTTAATCGCTGCCGGTTTCGCGGTTGCGGTGCATTGGGCATTGCTGCTGGTGGTGGTCGCGTTCTTCGTACTCGTTTACGCCCCGACGATGCAGCGCGAGCGGGCGAACATTGCCGGTCGTTTCCCCGAGGCGTATGAAGCGTATGCGGCCAACGTCCCGGCGTTCGTGCCGCGGCCGACGCCCTGGAAGGCCACCCATCCTGACGAGGGGGGTGGCTTCAGCATCGACCTCTATATGAAGCACGGGGAGTGGAAGGCGGGGCTGACCTACGTGCTGGTGATGATCTGGCTCATCTACCGGACTGTGACCGGATTCTAGCTGGCGAGTCACATAGTTTGGCAGGCGGGCAGGAAGCTTTCGACGTGGTGCCGCAGCGCGTAAGTCGTTGTCGCCGTTGCGGAAGCAAACCAGCCCTCCCTAAATTGCTCTCATCGATCGTTAGCCCTCGTGCCATGGGGCGCTCGTGCGACTCGCGACGCCCGGACACATGGACTGGTGGGCAGGTTGGTAGCTACCGAAAGAAATCATAACGCGGCCCTGTAGCACGACCGCGCGAACTTTTTTGAACCGTCTCACCCCGCTCGCCGAGTCGCCGAGCGATGGCTGGGGCGGGGAACAATGAAAAGAGAAATCCTCATCAACGCGACGCCGCGCGAAACGCGGATCGCGATTCTGGAGGACGCGAAGCTCGTAGAGCTGCTCGTCGACCGTCCAGAGAACCGACGTATGGTCGGTGACATTTATTTGGGCAGGGTCGATGCAGTACTGCCCGGAATCCAGGCAGCCTTCGTCGATATCGGGACGGAGAAAAGCGCCTTCCTCCATTCCTCCGACCTCGTCCGCCAGAGTGCCGACGAGGCAGAAGACGAAGACGAGGACGATGATGTCGACGAGCCGTCCGAGAAAAAGAACGGCAACGGCAGCAACGGCAACGGACGACGCGCCAGGGCGCCGCTGATCCAGGACGCGCTGAAGCGCGGCCAGGAGATTTTGGTTCAGGTCTCCAAGGAACCTATCTCGACCAAAGGTCCGCGCGTGACCGCCCAAATCTCCCTCGCCGGGAGATTCCTCGTTTATATCCCCGACTCTTCCAAGGTCGGCGTCAGCCGCAAAATCGGCTCGTCAGCCGAGCGTGCCCGGTTGAAGGAGCAGGTTCAGGCAATTCTGCCGGACAAGTCGGGCGGCGTGATCGTCAGAACGGTCAGCGAAGACGTGACGCCCGAGATGCTCGAGCGGGAGCTCAAGAGCCTGATGTCGCAGTGGAAGAAGATCAAGCGCAAAACGCACTTCCAGAAAGCGCCGGCGCTGGTCAATCGCGAGAGTGGACTGACCCGCGGCCTGGTGCGCGACATCTTCAGCGACAAGGTCGACAGCTTGACTGTCGATTCGAAGCAGGTTTACAACGAGATCGTTTCCTACCTCAAGGACATCGCCCCCGACCTGATCGAGCGCGTCAAGCTTTACGACGCGACGCTTTCCCTGTTCGATAGCGCGAATATCGAAGCCGAGATCCGCGACATCTTCAAGCGCCGCTGCGACCTGCCGTCGGGTGGGTATCTGATCATCGAGCCCACCGAAGCGCTGGTGTCGATCGACGTCAACTCCGGGCGCTACACGGGCAAGAAGGATCCGGAAAAGACCGTCCTCCGCACCAACATGGAGGCGGCTGCGGAAGTCGCTCGCCAGCTGAGGCTACGGGACGTCGGCGGCATCATCGTCTGCGACTTCATCGACATGGAGACCAAGGCGAACCGCGACCGGGTGCTCCAGGAATTGAGGCAGCACCTCTCACGCGACCGCGCGCGCACCAAGGCTTTCGCGGTCAGTGACCTCGGCTTGATCGAGATGACCCGGCAGCGGGTGCGTCAGAGCCACTACCAGTCATCGACGGAACCCTGTCCGACCTGCGACGGGACCGGTCGAGTGTTGACGCCCGAGACGATCGTGCGCCGCATGGAGCGATCGGTGAAGCGGATGGCGTTCGAGGGTCGACGCGACAACCTGCTGGTGAAGCTGCACCCGGATGTCGCGATGTATGTGCTGGAGCAGGAGCGAGATCTCGCGCAGAAGCTGCAGAAGGCGGCGAACTTCTCGCTCGAGTTTCGAGATGATCCGTTGCTCAAGCCGGATGAGTTCAAGCTCGTCGTGAAGGCGCAGGGGCGCGACGTTACCCAGCAGTACGCGATCGCGTGAGTGAAGACTGAGGCGTTCGGATTAAACAGCCACGGCGGCGGAATGCGGATTAAGTGAGGAGTGCGGAAGGTCCGAATCCCTCAATTAATCCGCACTTCGGACTGGTGGTTGATCCGAACGCCTCAATCGGGACAACCCGTTGACCGTCGGCTGCTTCTGCCTTAACTTTCAAGGCTAATTCGCACTATCTAACGCAAGCAGATTCCATGAGTTACGCGATCATCAGAACCGGCGGCAAGCAGTTCCGCGCTGAGGCCGGCAAGACAATTAGAGTTCCGAAAATGGCGGGCGATGCTGGCGCCAAAGTCACCTTCGACGACGTCATTCTCGGCGTTGATGGCGACAAGAGACACGTTGGCGCGCCGTCGGTCAAAGGCGCTCACGTTACCGGCGAGATCGTCAAGCAAGGACTCGGCGAGAAGATCGTCGTCTTCAAGCACAAGCGCCGTAAAAACTACGCGAAAAAGCAGGGTCATCGGCAAGCGTTCACCGAGATCCGCATCAAGGATGTCGCTTTCGGCAAAGGCCGTGGCGAGAAAGGAGAGAAGTAATGGCTCATAAGAAAGGTGTAGGCTCGTCGCGCAACGGTCGCGACAGCAATCCGCAGTACCGCGGCGTGAAGAAGTTCGGCGGCGAGAAAGTTGTTGCCGGCAACATCATCGTGCGCCAGTGCGGCACTAAGTGGCACCCGGGTCGCAACGTCGGCCTCGGCTCTGATTTTACCATCTACTCGCTGATCGATGGCGTGGTGAAGTTCGAGCACAAGAACAGTCGCCGCTACAAAGTCAGCGTGTATCCGGAGAAGGAGACGAGCGCAGCGTAAGCAGCGCGACGTGCCCGCTTCAAAGCCCCGCGAGGGGCTTTTTTGTTGCCATCCGCTCGCCGCGTGGCGATACTGAAACGTCGCCTTCCGCGCTTTCGTACGGATAAGTGCAGTGACCTCTTACACGAGACTACGATGGCACTACTCGATAGACTGAAACAGGAGCTCGATCGCGCCGGCCGCGTCGCGCAGGAAGCGTTCGACGACGGCAAGACGCGACTCGAAGCATTTCGCACCCGTCAACTCGCCGACAAAGCGGCCCAGGCACTCGGCTACGCTGTGTACCGCTCACGCAAAGGCGGCAGCGATCTCGACGCCGCGACATACGGCCGGTTGAGCGCGACACTCGAGACGCACGACACTGAGGCTGCCAGACTCGAGAACGAGATCGAGCTGCGGCGGCAGCAGTCGACGACGTCGACTGGCAGCGCCGGGACGACTGGGGGCGCCGGGGATTATCAAGGGACGCCGAGCTAAGAGCTGCGTACTGCGGACTAACAAGCTGAGAACTGCGTACTAACAAAAGGTAGGCAGGACACAGAGGCTCAGGGTTGAGTCAACAGCGTATGATCGTGGCGTCTGAGCGCAAGGCGCCTCGAAGGCCACGGACGTAGCTGCTGACTCAACTCTGCGCTTCTGTTCTCAGCCTACCTTTTGTCAGTTCGCAGTTCGCAGGTGCAGTTCGCAGCTATCGCGGCGGCTCATTGTGCGTCGCCGGCAAATTTCTGTACCGCTCGACTAACAAATCCTGCCGAGTCTTCTCGTTGTACTCCCTTCCGCGCACGAACACGTGCTCCGCGTGAGAAGTGAACTCGAACGGATCGCCGCTCCATACCACCACATTCCCCTCGCGACCAGGCTGAAGTGAGCCGACGCGATCTGCAACGCCGAAAATTTCGGCCGGTGCGAGTGTAACTGCGCGCAGCGCATCATCCCAGGACATTCCGTACGCAATGGCATTGCCGCCTTCCTGCTTCAGATTGCGCACGTTGAAGGTCTCCTCATCGCCACCGCCCGCGTTACCGATCAACGCCACCTGCACACCCGCCTTGCGAAGGAGTGCGGCGTTTTCCTGACGCTGACCAAGTGACGCGAAGTCGGCCGGAATGTTGTTCATCGCGCCGGTGAGCACCGGGATGTGGGCCGCGGCAAGCTTGTCGGCCATCCTCCACGCCTCGGCGCCGCCGCCGATCACCAGCTTCACGTTATAATCGCGCGCCAGGCGCATCGCGGCGTCGATGTCCGATTCGCGATCGACTGCAATCAACAGCGGCAGCCTGCCCTCGATCACCGGGATCAACGCCTGCAGATCGAGACGACTTGCCGCGAACGGTCGTGTTTGCGCGCGATCGAACGCGTCGCGGTGAGTCTGGAAATACTTGGTGTCTTCCAGAATCTCGCGCAGCTTGACGATCAATTCTCCGCGCGAGCCGACTCCGGCCTGCTGTGCATTTCCGATTTCGCCGACCATCGCCACCGGTGCACGAATGATCATGTCACTGGTTGTGCCTGGAACCACGTCGGCGAGAGCAGCCTGACCCGAGATCAAGCCGCCAGTTGGAATGATCACGAAGCTGGTGACGCCGTCCTTTCGTGCCGGCGCCAGGAGAACCGAATTCGGATCGAGCCCCTCCCACACCGTAAACGCAGCGGCGATGTTGTCTTTGCCGCGCGCCCTCGGATCGGTTGGCGGTCCGTCGAAGCCAATTTCGACTACGCCGAGCTGGGTCGACGAATTGACGAAGCCAGGCGTGACGATCTTTCCGGTCGCGTCGATTCGCTGCGCTCCAGCCGGGACCGGAACGTTGGTGCCGACCGCGGTGATACGGCCGTTGGTGATGACGACGGTGCCGTTCTCGATCGGCGCGCCGCTCACCGGGTAGACTTTCCCGCCGACAATGGCGACGGTCTGCGCGTCTGAAGCAGTCGTGGCAATCAGGACCGCTGCCAGCGCAACGCTGATCTGCTTATATGAAATCATCGATTAGTTCCGGTTGAACGGTACGAAGCCGAGCTCGAAATCAGTGCGCCACTGTTCCGTCGGATCGGTGCGATCGTAGAGCATCGCGCCATCGATCCAGACCTTCTCCGGCTTGGAGTAAACGCTGAACGGATCGCCGGTCCATAAAATGACATCGGCGTTCTTGCCAGCTTCGAGCGAACCGATCTTGTCGTCGAGACCGAGCGCCCATGCGGGATTGATGGTCAGCCACTTGATCGCGGTCTCTTCGCTAACTGGCAGGCCGATTTCCGCGCCGGCTTCCATCGCCTTTGCTGCTTCCTGATTCAGCCGCTGCGAGCCGGACGGATCATCGGAGTGCACGATCACACGTGCACCAGCGTGATCGACGAGCGCCATGTTCGCCTTTACCGCGTCGATCGCTTCCATTTTGAACGCGCCCCAGTCTGCCCAGATCGACGCGCCGATTCCTTCCTTCGCCAGCAAGTCGGCGATCTTGTAGGCTTCGACGCCGTGGTGGAACGAGCGGATCTTGTAGCCGAACTCGTGGGCGATGTCGATCATCTGCGCCATCTCGTCAGCGCGGTAGCAGTGATTGTGGACCAGGATGTTGCCGCGCAGAACTTCCGCGAGGGTCTCGAGTCCGAGGTCACGCGCCGGTGGATCGCCCTTGTGATCGGCGTTCCACTTGTCCCACTTCTTTCGGTAGTCGACGGCGCGAATCCATGCCGCGCGATAGCCTGCGACGTTGCCCATGCGCGTCGACGGTCCACCGCGGTTGCCGTAGACGCGTTTGGGATTTTCGCCGCACGCCATCTTCAGCCCATACTTGGCGCCCGGGAATTTCATTTCCTGAACGGTGCGACCAGGCACAACCTTCAGCACAACGCTCCGTCCACCAATCAGATTCGCGGAGCCGGGCAGCACCTGCAGTGTCGTCACGCCGCCGGCGAGATTGCGCGGAAACTGCGGATCCTGCGGCCACACCGAATGCTCTGCCCACACCTGCGGCGTGGTCGGATTCGTTGCTTCGTTGCCGTCGCTTAGTGCGTTGCCACCCGGCGCCGCGTAGACGCCAAGGTGCGAGTGATCATCGATGATGCCGGGCGTCACGTACTTGCCGTTGCCATCGATCACCAGCGCGTCGGCTGGGGCATTCACCGTTGCCCCGACTGCCGCGATTTTTCCGTTCTGCATCAGGATCGCGCCATTTCTGATCAGCGGACCGGCTGCCGTCAGGATGTTGACGTTGCGGATTACCGTCGTGCGCGACGGGAACGGTTTGTAAGTGCTTGGAAACGGATCGGCGTTCGGTATCGATGTGGCGCCGAGTGAGACGTCGCTCTTTGTGGTGTCACGAGCGGGCGTTGTCGAAGTGGTAGTCTGGGTGGACGCGGATGCACAGGCTACTGCACCTGTGAGCAGGAGACAAAAAAGTGCTCGCATTGTGGGAGTGTTCCTCCAAATGGGACTTAACGGGCCGTATAAACTAGCGCACTTACCAGTCGATTGCGCCGAGCTCGGCGATGCGATCGGTGCAGATGCCGTCGATGCCGATGCTCCTCAGGGTTTCCCACTGATCGGCATCGTTCGCGGTCCAGGCGATGACGCGAGCGTTGAGGGAGTGTGCACGCGCGACGAGCTCCTCGTCTATGAAAGCGACCTCCTGCCAGAGATCCTGCGCGCCGCTCATCTGCAATGACGCGCCCGGATCGATGTGTCGAGAAACCTCGAGAATACCAGTTCGAATTGCAGGGAAAATCATTTTCACAGTTTTTACAATTCGATGATCGAATGAATGGATCGCGCATCGCGTGGTAGATTCGCGGATGACGCGAGTCACAAGTGGCTCGATGTCTGGCGCTTTAACCTCGACGTAGACAAAGGCCTTGTCACCAATCGCTGATAAAACGTCGGGTAAAGTCGGGATCTCGATGCCGTCCGCAAACCTGAAGTTCGGAAGCTCTCCGGATGTCATCGCGGAAATCTTCCGACGTCCGCCAGCTGCCGAATTGAGCTCGTCATCGTGATGGACCACCAGACGGCCGTCGAGTGTACCGTGTACGTCCAGCTCGATGGCGTCGGCGCCAAGCTCGATCGCGCGCAGAAATGCCGGGATGGTGTTCTCCGGCAGCATCTGATGCGCTCCGCGGTGGGAGATCTTCTCGGGAAAGTTTCGGCGCATTGGCCTCATGTTTCCCCTGGGATAGTAGCTTTGGGCACCCAGAGCGAAGCTATGAATGTGATACTAGCGGGTCAATCTGCCTTAACGAGGCCTGTCCTCGGGCGTCTACCTGATGAGGCTCCATGATTCCAGGCCCCGAAGAACGCCCTGAAGAGACCGATATGGAGCTGATCGAGCGCTGGAAGCGCGGGGATTCCCGTGCGGCTACGCGTTTGGTGGGGCGGCATTCGCAGGCGCTGGCACGTTTCGCGGCGAGCTCCGGCGAGCGCGAGGGGATCGAGGAGCTCGTGCAGGACACGTTCGTTCGCGCTTTCGCTTCGCTGGATTCGTTTCGCGGCGAAAGCACTTTGAGAACCTGGCTTTTCACGATCGAGAGGAGATTGATGCTCGATCGGAGAAGGGCGGAGCGAAGGAGCAGGGAGACGGTCCCCGTCGAGGAGTCGGACAACGTCAGCGAGTACGGCGCGTTGGATTCACTCATCGCCGAGGAGACGCAGGAGAGAGTGAGGCGATCGTTGGCGGCGCTTTCTCCGACACAGCGAGAAGTTTTCACCCTGCGAGTGCAACAGGGTCTGTCATATAAGGAGATCGCAGAAGTGGTTGGCAGCACCGAAGGGGCAGCCCGGGTTCATTACCACAATGCGATCGAGAAGGTAAAGGGGTTACTGAAAAATGAATGAGTGCATGAACAGCGAGATTCAGGATCTGCTTCCCGATCTGGAGCACGGCCAGCTGGCGGCGGCCGTTCGCCAGCAGGTTGAGGCACATCTCGCCGGCTGCGAGAGCTGCCGCGAAGATCTGCGCATCATCCGCACAGTAAGGAGCGCGGCGGTATTCGCCCCGTCGATCGACGCCGAGAGCGTCGTCCGACAGATTCCGCCGTACAGAATGCCGGTGCCGGCGAAGCAAGCGCCTGCGCGCAATCGCATGGTTGAGTGGCTCGTCGCAGGGACGGTTGCAGTGTTCCTGGTCGGCGGTGGTGCTCTGTTGAGCAATCGCCAACCCGAGCCGCAAAACCCTGTCGTGATTCAAGAGACTCCAGATAATTCTGGCGGTGTCATGCTTCCGCCATCGCCGACACCGGTTCGTGTTGAGGGACATACGCCGGCGTTGTCGCTCGTTGCCGATACCCACGAGCTCTCCGATGGCAATCTTCAGCAGCTGATGGATGAAATGGAGAACTTCGACG
This sequence comes from Gemmatimonadaceae bacterium, assembly GCA_035718845.1. Lineage (GTDB taxonomy): Bacteria > Gemmatimonadota > Gemmatimonadetes > Gemmatimonadales > Gemmatimonadaceae > UBA4720. Next base: position 18,746 of record DASTGU010000117.1, read on the forward strand.
CGCTGCCGAATTCGGAGCCAGAGCCCGTCTTCGCCATAGACACGAGCGAAGGTCGCTAAGCATGATTAAGCGCGTGAAACGCTCGATCTGTCTTGCTCTCGCGAGTTTGTGCGTTACTGCCGTAGGTTTGGCGGCGCAGCCCGCGCGCGCCAACGCGCAGCGTCCAGTGCTCGAGCAGCAGCTCCGCCAGAGAATGGCAGCTGTCACCCGTCAACGGCTCGGCTTGAACGATTCGCAGATGTCTCAGCTCGAGCAATCGAACGCGCGCTTCGCGCCGCAGCTCACTCAGTTGATCGCCAACGAGCGTGAGACGCGCCGCCAACTGCGCCTGGAGCTCACCTCCCCGACGCCCAATCAGGATCACGTCAGCACTTTGATCGATCAGACGATCACTCTGCAAAAGCAGCGTGTCGCGCTGGTGGAGGCGGAGCAACGAGATCTCGCGCGTTTCATGACACCGGTGCAGCGCGCCCAGTACGTCGCGTTGCAGAGCGAGTTCAGACGCCGGGCGCAGGAAATGGCGAGGCAGAACTCCAGGAATCCGGATCCGGCATTCAGGGGCAGGCCGGGAATGAAAAAACTCCGCTAGGATTTCGCGGCAGATTCGACGCGGCTAGCGGCAGCGCTGCCAGGACGCCCTCGACGCAACAGTCGAGGGCGTTTTTATTGCGTTCAGATCAACAATGCCCGATTTCACTCACCACTTCGTTCGTCTGCTGCACACCTATACCTATCCGGGTGTGCTGTCCCTGGTAATGCTCGAGAGCCTTGGCATTCCACTTCCTGGTGAGATTGCGCTGGTGACTGCGGCGGCGTACGCTGGCGTCGCTCACAACGTGTCGATCTCCGGCGTGATCCTGATGGCGGCGATTGGCGCAACCGTCGGTGGCATCCTCGGTTACTGGATCGGCATCAAAGGTGGCCTGCCGTTGCTGGCACGATATGGCGGATACGTCGGAGTTCGCCGATCACACATCGCCAAGGCGCACAGCTTCTTCGAGAACAACGGCGCCAAGACGATTTTGTTTGGCCGATTCGTAGCCGTGCTGAGAACCTGGGCGGCGGTGATCGCGGGTGCGGCGTGCATGTCGTTCAAGCAGTTCGTCGCTTACAACACCCTCGGCAGCATCGTCTGGTCGATCGTGTTCGGCTGGCTCGGGTACTATTTCGGGCGCGATCTGCCATTGCTAGAGCGCTACATCTCGCGCGCGAGTCTGGGAATTCTCGTAGCAGTTCTCGTGGGAATCGTTGCATGGCTAATCATCAGGCGGCGCCGCGGCTCTGGGCAGCCGCTGTCCACGCCCGACACACCTGCAGGGGATAATGTCTCTCGTGAGATCGGCGCTCAGTAGCTAGATTGCTTTTCCCCGCCCGGGTGGCGGAATCGGTAGACGCAGGGGACTCAAAATCCCCCGGCCTTTAGGCCTTACGAGTTCGAGTCTCGTCCCGGGTATCTGGCCCTCTAACACCTACAGGTGAAAACGGCTAACTGAAAACGACCAGCTTGCGGCTGGCGGCTTTCAGCCGGCGGCTTCGAGCGGCAATAAAAAACCAAACGGCCAGCGTTCTTCGCTGGCCGTTTTTCTCAGCACAGAGCTGCCGGCCATGAGCCGCCAGCGGCAAGCTGGTCGTTTTCAGTTAGTCGTTCACGCAACCCTGGATGTGGGTTGTTCTCTGGGCCCAATCGTCGGCACCGGTTGCCCTCTCGCCTTTGCGTAGAGACGGCGAGTCCAGTAGCGCATTCGCTGCGGCAGCTCGTCGAAGTACGTGTAAAACACCGGCGTGACGTAGAGCGTGACGAGCTGCGAGAAGGCGAGGCCGCCGACGACCGCAACGCCAAGCGGACGACGGGCTTCGGCGCCCGCGCCTCGACCGAGCGCGATCGGCAGCGTCGCCATCAACGCAGCCATCGTCGTCATCATGATTGGACGGAAGCGCACGCTGGCCGCCTGCACGATTGCCTTCGACGGTGGAATGTGTTCCGTTCGCTCCGCTTCCAGCGCGAAGTCGATCATCATGATCGCGTTCTTCTTCACGATACCCACCAAGAGGATCAAGCCGACGAATCCGTAGACGTCGAGCGGCATCCGGAAAATCAGGAGTGCAACGAGGGCACCAAACGCCGCAAACGGCAAACCGGTGAGAATGGTCGCGGGGTGAATGAAGCTCTCGTACAGAATCCCCAGCACCATGTAGATGACGAAGATCGCGAGTATCAGCAGAGCAAGCAGTCCCTGCTGACTCGCCTGGAACGCTTGCGCCGTTCCGGAGAACTGAGTGGTGATGTCACTCGGTACGATCTGAGATGCCGCGGCTTCGACCGCCGCAGTCGCCTGACCCAGCGCGACCCCCGGTTTCGTATTGAAGGAGATCGTCACCGCCGGCAGCTGACCGGAGTGGGTAATCGCGAGCGGGCCGACGTTCTGGGTCAGGTTCGCCACAGCGCTCAACGGAACCAGCTCACCTTTCTCGGAGCGCACGTAGAGCATTCGCAGCGCGTTGATGTCCTGCTGGAATTGCGGCAGCAGTTCCATCACTACCATGTACTGGTTGTTCGGCGTGTAAATCGTCGACACCTGACGCGAGCCGTAGGCGTTGTAGAGCGCGCTCTCGATTTGCTGCGCGCTGACCCCGAGGGATGACGCCCTGTCACGATCGATTGAGACGACTACCTGCGGGTTGGCAATCTGCAGATCGCTGGTGACGTCCTGAATCTGCGGAATGTTTCGCATGCGCGCCTCGAGCCGCTTTGCCGCTGTGTCGAGCGCTTCGATGTCCGGGCTCTGCAGCGTGTATTGATACTGACTCTTGGCCGCTCTCCCGCCGATTTGAATTGCCGGCGGCACCTGCATGTAGACGTTGAGGCCAGGAATACCAGACAGTTTTGGACGCAGCTCGTTGACGATCTCGTCCGCGCTCGGCCGCTCACCGCGCGGCTTGAGGCTCATGAAGATGCGTCCCTGGTTGTTACTGGAGCCGAAGCCGCCACCCGCTGACGACATGAAGCCTGACAGATAGGGATTCTGAGCGACGATGGCGGCCGCCAACTGCTGCTTCTTCACCATCTCCTGGAACGACGTTCCCTGTGCCGCCTCCGTCGTCGCCATGATCTGACCGTTGTCCTGGGTTGGAATGAATCCGGTCGGAACGGTCTTGAAGAGAATCACGGTTGCCACCAGAACGGCGAGCGAGAACAGGAGCGACGCGAAGCGGTGCTCCATCACCCAGTTCAGACTCGACTCGTACCTGGCGAGAATCCGCTGGTACACACGCTCCGATGCGTTGAACCACTTGCCGTGCTGATGCGACGGCGGCTTGAGAAAGCGGCTCGAGAGCATCGGCGTCAGGGTCAATGACACGAAGCCTGAGACGAGAATCGCGGTGCCGATGGTGACGGAAAATTCGTGGAACAGTCTGCCGAGAATTCCGCCCATGAAGAGAAGCGGAATGAACACCGCCGTGAGCGACATCGTCATCGCCAGAATCGTAAAGCCGACTTCGGCGGACCCCTCGTAGGCGGCCTTCATCGGATCCTTACCCATCTCCATGTGCCGGACGATGTTCTCCAGCATCACGATGGCGTCGTCCACCACGAAGCCGACAGCGAGTGTGAGCGCCATCAGCGACAGGTTGTCGAGCGAGTAGCCGAACAAATACATCACCGCGAAAGTGCCAATCAGCGACATCGGCAACGCGAGGCTGGGGATGATCGTCGCCGAGACGTTTCGCAGGAAGACGAAGATCACCATGATCACGAGGAACAGCGTGAGCATGAGGGTGAACTTCACGTCGGTCACCGATTCCTGGATTGCCACCGAGCGATCGTAAAGCGTCTGAATCTGAACGGTCGGAGGAATCTGCGGCTCGAGCTTCTTGACGAGATCCTTCACGCCTTGCGCAACCGCGACGGTGTTCGTTCCGGGCTGACGCTGGACCGCTAGCACGATGGCGCGGGTGCCATTGTACCAGCTCGCGACTTTGTTGTTCTCGACATCGTCGAGCACAGTACCAAGCTCGTCGAGATGGACCGGTGCGCCGTTGCGATAGGCGACCACCATCTGCCGGAACTCGGCGGCGTTCTGCAGCTGACCATTGGCCTTGATCGTGGACGCCTTGTTTGGTCCCCACAGGGTCCCAGTCGGAAGACTGACGTTCTGCGCGCCGATCGCGGTGGCGACTTCATCGATACCAATGCCGCGGTTCGCCAGAGACGTCGGATCGAGCTGGACTCTCACCGCGTACTTCTGCGCGCCGTAGACCTGGACCTGGGCGATACCGGGAACCATCGAGATGCGCTGCGCGAGATACGTCTCGCCGTACTCGTCGAGCTCGGATAACGGCATCGTCTTCGACGTCAGCGCGAAATAGAGGATGGGTGAATCCGCAGGATTCACCTTTCTATAGGACGGCGGCAGAATGCCGAGCGGCAGGCTGCGCAGAGTCTGGGAGATTGCGGCCTGCACGTCCGCGGCAGCGGCGTCGATATCACGATCCAGTGAGAACTGAATGGTGATGTTGGTCGAGCCGAGCTGGCTCGAGGAAGTCATGTTGTCGATGCCGGCGATGGTCGAGAATTGTTTCTCGAGCGGCGTCGCCACTGCGGCTGCCATCGTCTCGGGACTCGCGCCGGGAAGATTGGCGCTGACCGAGATGGTTGGGAAATCAACTGTCGGCAGATCGCTGACGGGCAAACGCCGATAGGCAACTGTGCCGAAGAACAGAATGCCAATCATGACGAGTGCGGTCATGACTGGACGGCGAATGAAAAGTGCGGTCATCGCGGTGCTCCTGGCCCGCCGGGTCCAGCCGGCGGTCCTTTGATTACCACTTTTGCTCCGGGCAGCAATCGCGACTGGCCATCGACCACCACTCTCTCGCCCTCGCGCAATCCAGTCGCGATGACTGCAACTGAATCAACGGTGCGCGCTACCTGTACTGGAGTCTGCTGCGCTTTATCTGCGGTGTCTACAGTGTAAACGTACGTACCTTGCTGACCGGTGAGGACGGCGGGGGCGGGCAAGGTCAGGGCGTTCGGATCGACGTAAAGCTGTAACGCAATGTTCATGTACTGACCGGGCCAGATTGCGCCCTCGGCGTTGGTGAAGCGCGCTTTCAGCATAACTGTACCCGTAGTCGTGTCGACGTTGTTATCGACGAACGCCAGCGTGCCATCGACAGGAATCGCCGTTCCCTCCGACGGCTTCGCTCGGACGAGCAGAGCGTTTCCGCTCCGATAGTACCGCTGAATGTCAGTGAACTGGCTCTGGGGCACCGAGAATCTCACCAGGATCGGTCGTATCTGATTGATTACGACCAGCGGTGGCTCACTGTTCGCTTTGACGAGGTTGCCCTG
>DASTGU010000118.1:0-66326 GCA_035718845.1 Gemmatimonadaceae bacterium
CGCCGACGACATCTCCTCCGAGGCGCCGCCACCGCGACTCCACTCCCTCGGCGGAAAACGCTGGGCTACGCAGCGAGACAAAACGCGCGCGGCGATCCAGGAGATGACGGTCGAGTTGCTGGATCTGTACGCGCGCAGAAAAGTGGCGACGCGGCCGCCTCATGTCCCCGATACAGTGTGGCAGCGTCAGCTCGAGTCGTCGTTTCTGTTTGAGGATACGCCGGACCAGCGCACTGCGACTACCGACGTCAAAGGCGACATGGAGAAGCCGCGACCGATGGATCGTCTGCTCGTCGGCGACGTCGGCTACGGCAAAACGGAGATCGCGGTGCGCGCCGCCTTCAAGGCAGTGCAATCAGGGCGTCAGGTCGTGGTGCTGGTGCCGACCACCATTCTCGCCGACCAGCACGCGCGCACATTCGGTGACCGGCTCGCCGATTTCCCCGTAAACGTGCAGACTCTTAGCCGCTTCCAGACGCCCAAGGAGCAGGCTGCAATTCTCGCCGACCTCAAGGCGGGCAAAGTCGACATCGTCATCGGCACCCACCGTTTACTAAGTCCTGACGTCCACTTCTCCGATCTTGGTTTGATCGTGATTGACGAGGAGCACCGCTTCGGTGTCAAACACAAGGAGCGACTGAAACGGCTCCGACTAGAGACCGATGTGTTGACCCTGACCGCCACACCAATTCCACGGACCCTGCATTTGTCGCTCGCCGGATTGCGCGACATGACTCTGATGCAGACGGCGCCCCGCGACCGCTCGCCGGTGCTTACCTACGTCGAGCCTGTGGACGACGGGCTAATCGACGAAGGTATTTCCCGTGAGCTCGATCGCGGCGGCCAGGTGTTCTTCGTCCACAACCGCATCGAGACGATCGATGCGATGGCGGAGCACATTCGTCGCGTCGTTCCGCGGGCGCGCATTGGCGTCGGTCACGGGCAGATGCGCGAGCACGAGCTGGAGAGCGTCATGCGCAAGTTCGTTAACGGCGAGATCGACGTGCTCGTCTCGACGATGATCGTCGAATCCGGGCTCGATGTTCCCAATGCCAACACCATGTTCGTCAACCGCGCCGACACCTTCGGGCTCGCCCAGCTCTATCAGCTGCGCGGACGAGTCGGACGCTCGCATCGCCGCGCCAGCTGTTATCTGCTCGTCCCCGATTCGATCGACGAAGATGCCAATCGCCGACTGACCATCCTCGAGCACCACACCCAGCTTGGCGCCGGATACCAGATCGCGCTCAAGGATCTGGAGCTGCGCGGCGCCGGCAACCTGCTCGGTCCCGAGCAATCGGGTTTCGTGCATGCCGTCGGATTCGACATGTACCTGCGCATGCTCGACGAAACAGTGAAGCGAGTGCTGAGTGGCGAGGACGCGCCGCGCCTGCAGCCCTCCGAGATCTCCGTCGATCTGCCCTCGTACCTGCCCGACGAATACATCAACTCGCAGGACGCGAAGCTCGATATCTACCGCCGACTGACGCACATGACAGACATCGCCGAGATCGAGGCGTTGCGTGAAGAGGTGCGTGACAGATTCGGTGTCTTGCCAGAGCCGGCGCGGGTGTTCTTCGCCGTGGCGTTGTTACGCGTTCTGGGTGGTGCATCCGACATCGAATCCGTGCTGGTGCGCGGAAATGAGGCCCGTATTACCTTTCGCGAGCACGCAGTGCCCCGGATGAAGGGGATTTCGGCGGCGTTCCACGAGGTACAGTTCCAGGCGGAGGTTAGACGTGCGCATCCGCTGTCGCTCAAGCTCACCCGCCTTGGAGGAGCTGAGATGCTCGATGGATTAGTCCGTGCCCTCACTACACTGCTGCCCACCTGACCAAAACTCGTACGACGGAAACATGAAACGGAATTTCGCTGTGGCCGCGCTCGCGGCTTCTACACTTACGGCCTGCTCGGGGCTGAGAGACGCGCTCAATGCGCACACCGATTGGGTCGCCCGCGCCGGCGTCGCCGAGCTCACTGTCACCAAGCTGGCAACGCTGCTCGGCAAGTCACGCGCACCAGTTCGCAAGGACATCGCGAAGTCGATGGCAAACGTGTGGGTCGACTATCAGCTCCTCGGACAGGCCGCCGCGCACAACGATTCGCTCAACGATCCCAAGGCAATCGATGACGTGATGTGGCCGGCGATTGCCAACATGAAGGCGCGGAAGTGGTACCAGGTGGTTTCGAAGAATTGGGGTACCGAAGACAGCACTGCTGCACAGCGTCAGTGGCAGACCGGTCAGATCCTCGCCGCGGAACACATTCTCCTGCTGACGCAGGGCATGAATCCGGCGCAGAAGGCGGACGTCAAGAAAAAGGCAGACGCTCTTCGCGCGCAGGTGAATTCGGCCAACTTCGCAGATCTGGCCAAAAAGAATAGTCAGGATCCGGGCAGCGCTCGCAACGGCGGATCACTCGGAATTTTCCCCGCCGGACAAATGGTCCCGGAGTTTGAGAAGGCGCTGGTCGCGCTCAAGCCCGGCGAGATCTCACCCGTCATCGAGACGCCGTACGGCTACCACATCATCCGTCGTCCGACCTACGATCAGATCAAGACTCAGCTACTGCAGGCGTCGAAGGGGCGCAGCGTCGCCGTCGCGGAAAGCACCTATCTCGCCAGGCTCGAACAGTCGGGCAAGATCGACGTGAAGAAAGGCGCAGTGGCGACCATTCGCGCCCTTGGCAATGATCCAGACGCCTACCGGCGCGACAACACCGTGCTCGCCACGTCGACCGCTGGGAAGTTCACGACGGCGAGACTGGTGGGCTGGCTCGAGACTCTGCCGCCCCAGGCTCGGATTCTCGATCAGATCCGTCAGGCGCCTGATTCGAACCTCGCCCAGATCGTTCGCACTTTCGTACGCAACGAGCTGGTACTGAAGCAGGCTGATAGCGCCAAGATCACCATCGATCCCGCTGAGCTGACTCAGCTCCATTCGCAGTTCGTCAGTGCAGTGCAAAACGCGTGGGCGCAACTCGGGGTTAGCCCCCAGTCGCTCACCGACAGCGCCAACAAAGGCGGTGATAAGGAGAAGGTCGCAGCCCAGCGCATCGATGAGTACTTCGCGCGAATGATCCAGGAGCAGGCGCCGTTCGTCCCCGTTCCGACGCCGGTTTCGAACATCCTCAGGCAGAAGTACAAGAACTCTCTCAACGACGCTGGTTTCGATCGCGCGGTTCAGGAAGCAGCCAAGATTCGAAACACCGCTGATTCAACTCGCTCGGCAGGACAGCCTGCGACGGCAGTTCCGCTGAACCCGGCGGCGCCACCGGCTGCGTCGTCCACACAGCGATAACGCGGACGAACCGCTGGAGATGGTCGGGGTAGGAACAGGAATGATCAAACGACTTCTCGCAGTTGCAGCGCTACTGCCGGTCGGTCTTGCCGCACAGACTCCGGCGACGACTGCAGCGCGCGCGGTGCCGTCGGCGCTGCCAATCGACAGAGTGGTCGCCATTGTTGGCGATCAGCCGCTCCTGTGGAGCGATGTTCTAACCGCGATCAACCAGCGTCGCGCGCAGGGAATGCAGCTGCCGCCGGATTCTGCTGGCCAGGCCGCACTTGCTCATCAAGTCCTTGGTGAGCTGATCGATGAAGAGATTCTCGTTCAGAAAGCGAAGGAGATGAAGCTCGAAATCGTCGAATCCGACGTCACCGCTGCAGCGGATCGTCAGATCAAGCAGGTACGCTCGCAGTTTGCCACCGACGAGGAGTACCGGAACGAGCTGCGCAAAGCTGGACTCGGCAGCCCCGACGAGTACCGGAAATCCCTGATCGATCAGTATCGCCGGCAGCAGTATCAACAGAAAGCGTTCGCCGAGCTGAAAAAGAAAGCGAAGCCGGTAAACGTCAGCGACGATGAAATCACCGCCGCCTTCGAGCGCAGCAAGGGCGAGCTGCAGAAGCGGCCGGCGACGGTGACATTCCGCCAGATTGTCGTCGCCCCTCACGCATCGCCAGCGGCGAAAGCAAAAGCGAAAGCACGCGCGGATTCCTTACTCGCCGAGATCCGCAAAGGCGGTGATTTCGAGCAGATCGCCAAGCGTGAGTCGATGGACCCGGGCACCAGGCAACTCGGTGGCGATCTCGGCTGGAACCGTCGTGGTGGCGGACTCGTTCCCGAGTTCGAGGCGGTGATGTTCGCTCTGCGTCCGGGCGAAGTGAGCCCAGTGATCGAGACGGCGTTCGGCTATCACATCATTCGCGTCGATCGTGTTCAGTCGGCGGAAGTGAAAGCGCGTCACATTCTGATCGCGCCGGAAATCGATTCCGCGGACATCGCCCGCGCTCGCACCGAGGCCGATACCGTCGCCGCGATGTGGCGCCGCGGTGTGTCATACGACACGCTGGTCAAGAAGTATCACGACCCGACGGAAGAGAAGGGCGTGCTGCAGCCGTTCCCGCGCGACTCGCTGCCCGCATCGTACAGCGGTGCGCTGGCGGGCGCAAAGGCGGGCACCATCACTGCGCCATTCGAGCTCGCCAATCCGCGTGGTGCGCCTAAGTTTGCGGTGCTCCAGGTCGTGACTGCGACGGATGCTGGTGAGTACAAGGAGAGCGAGATTCGGGATCAGATTCGTCAGCAACTTTCCGACGAGCGCTCGATCCGCGCCCTGCTCGATGATCTGCGAAAGCAGACCTACGTCGCCATAAAATTGTGAAGACGCGGCTCGCGATGACCGTGGGTGATCCCCGCGGCATTGGACCAGAGGTTGTCACCAAAGCGCTCGCTGACCCACGGGTTGGCGAGCGCTGTGACATCGTGGTGGTGGGACCGGAGAATTCTTTCGCTCACATCGACGTCTCTATCGGCAAATGGGATCGCACTGGTGACCCCGCGCGCGCAGGCATGCTGAGTGGTCTTGCGATCGAGCGCGTGGTGCAAATGGCAGAAGCGGGTGAAGTGGATGGAATCGTTACGGCGCCGATCGACAAGTCCGCATTGCTGGCGGGCGGCTACGACTACCCCGGTCACACCGAGATGCTTGCCGAGCTGACGAAGTCGAAGGTGGCGATGATGCTGGCGTCGGAGAGATTGCGTGTGGTGCTGGCGACCACGCACCTGCCGCTGCGTAAGGCGATCGACAGCCTCAGTCCAGAAGTGATCGTCGAAACGGCGCGGGTCACTCGCAAAGGACTCCAGGATTGGTTCGGTATCGCAGCCCCGAAGCTGGCGTTGTGTGCGCTCAATCCGCACGCGAGTGACGGCGGCAGGTTCGGTGATGAAGAGGCGCGCATTCTTGAGCCGGCTGCTCGCGCCGCGGAAGTCGCCGGTCCTTTTCCGGCGGACACGGTCTTCGTGCGCGCAATGCGTGGCGAATTCGACGCAGTCATTGCACCGTATCACGATGTCGGGATGACGGCGATCAAGGTCGCGTCGTTCGGCAGTGCGGTGAACGTCACACTTGGCCTGCCGTTTCCGCGCACCTCACCAGATCATGGCACTGCGCTCGACATCGCCGGTCAGAACAAGGCGGACGCGACGAGTATGATCGAGGCTACGCTTCTGTGTGCGTCGATTGCGGCTCGCGCTCGCTCGCGCGGCGGTCGCCAAGCGAGTGAAGATCGACAGCCAAAGTCTCGATCCGCCGCCCGTCCATCTCGCGCACGGTAAAGATCGCGCCGCCTGCGATTACCCGGTCGCCTACGACCGGTAGCCGGCCGAGTATCCCGAACACGTAGCCGCCAATGGTGGTGTAGTCGTCCTCGGGCACCGAAAGCCCGAAGTGCTCGTTGAGCTCGCCAATATGCGTGCTGCCGGGCACCATCGTCTCGCCGGCGCGGGTGTGCATTGGCGCCTCGGCGTCCTCCGGAGTGTCGTACTCGTCGAGAATCTCGCCGACGATCTCCTCGAGCAGATCTTCCATCGTCACCACACCGGCGGTGCCGCCGTATTCGTCGAGGACGATCGCCATGTGCTCCTTGAGGCGCTTGAAGTCGGCGAGAACTTCCTCGACTTCGCGCGAGCCGGGGATGACATGCACCGGCCGCATGATCGATGGCAGATCAAAAGCCTCGGTGTTCGCGCGTGGTGCCAGGAGTTTCAGGAGATCCTTGGCGAGGACGACTCCGATGATGTTGTCGATGGATTCGTCGTAGACCGGGTAGCGCGACAACCCCGTCTCCTGAACGACCTGCAGGACCTCTGAAAGCGTCGCCTCGACGGGCAGGGCGACGAGCTCAGTGCGAGGAGTCATGACCTCGCGCGCGTTTTTCTCGGAGAACTCGAATACGGCGTCGATCAGATCCGCATCGTGCGCCTGGATCTCGCCTTTTTCGCTCGACTGCTCGACGAGCAAACGGATCTCCTCGGGCGAATGCACAGCCTCTTCCGAGCCCGCCTTCTCCTGACCAAGCGCGCGCAGAATCACCTGCGAGGAGCGATTGAGGAAGTAGGTGAAGGGCTTTGTGATCCACGCGAAAAAGAGCAGGGGCGGGGCAAGCCACCGCGCCAGGCTTTCCGGGTGATTGAGCGCCGCCGCTTTGGGCGTCAGCTCACCGAATACCACGTGCAGGTAGGTAACGATGATCAGCGCGATGGTCGCGCCGATCGTCAGGCGCATCGAGAGATCGAGGCCGAAGGGGAGACTGCCAAACAGGTTGGCGAACATTTCGCCGACAGTCGATTCCGCGACCCAACCGAGGCCAAGGCTGGCGAGGGTGACACCCAACTGGCTCGCCGAGAGAACGCGCGAGATATTTGAGGAGGCGCGCAACGCAATGCGGGCAAGTCGGTCTCCGCTGCGTGTCATCGCTTCGAGGCGCGTCCGCCGCGAGCGGACAAGAGCGAACTCGGCGCCGACGAAGAACGCGTTCAGGAGCACGAGCAGAATTATGGCCAGCAGCCGACCGAGCACGGGTACAAGTTACAACAGTGCCGGGCACCCACACCAGCACGACGGCGCACACGAGCACCACGGCGGCGAGCACGAGCACCACCACGGCATTGGCCACTCGCACATCGGGGACGCGTCAATAGGCAGTCTGCGCATTGCGCTGACCATCACCGCCGTTTTTCTGGTTATCGAGGTTGTGGGTGGCTATCTCGCCAACTCGATCGCGCTGCTCGCCGACGCCGGCCATATGCTCACCGACGTAGCTGCGCTCGGTCTGGCGTTGTTCGTCGCCTGGTTCAGCAGGCAACCGAGCTCTCCACAAAAGACCTACGGCTATTTGCGGTGGGAGATCCTCGCTGCGTTTGTGAACGGTGGGACGCTGCTTCTCATATCGGCGGGAATTCTGGTCGAAGCAATAATGCGCTTGAGACGTCCCGAAGCCGTCGGTGGGGGTTTGATGCTCGGCGTGGCGGTGGCTGGCCTCACCGCCAATCTCGTTTCCGCGCGGGTCCTGGCCGGTGGCTCGCGCGAGAATCTCAACACGCGCGCGGCGTATCTCCATGTGCTCGGCGATTTGCTCGCTACCATCGGCACCATCATCGCGGCGCTGTTGATTCGCTACACGGGCTGGCTGATCGCGGACCCAATCGCATCGATCCTCACCACGGTGTTGATCATGGGCGGTGCGTGGCGACTGGTCCGCGAATCGGTCGACATTCTCCTCGAGTCGACCCCTGCGCACATACCGATGCCGGCGGTGCGTAGCCAGCTCGAGGCCATCCCGGGGATCGAGTCAGTGCACGATGTCCACGTCTGGGCGGTGACGCCGGCCGTCGTCGCAATGAGTGCCCACTGCATCGTGCGCGAGCCGGACCAGCACCAGCATGTCCTCGAGCACATCCACGACGCGATGCGTCTGTTCGGTATCCAGCACGTCACTATTCAGCTCGAGCGTGATGAAATGCTCGACCGCGAGAGACACTTGCACGCCTAGCTAACTTTCAAGGCTATGGCAGAGCAGGAAATTCGTAACATCGCAATCATTGCGCACGTCGATCACGGCAAGACGACGCTTGTAGATAAAATGCTGCGGCAGGCGGGTGCCTTCCGCGAGAATCAGGTCGTGGTGGAGCGGGTGATGGATTCCAACCCGCTCGAGCGCGAGCGCGGCATCACCATTCTCGCCAAGAACACCTCGATCCGCTGGAAAGGGACCAAGATCAACATCGTCGATACCCCCGGCCACGCCGATTTCGGCGGTGAGGTCGAGCGCATTCTGCGCATGGTCGATGGCGTGCTACTCGTCGTTGACGCCTTCGACGGCCCAATGCCGCAGACCCGCTTCGTGCTGCGCAAGGCGCTGGCGTTGAGCCGCACACCGATCGTGGTCATCAACAAGATCGACCGCCCCGGCGCCGACCCGCTGCGTGTTCACGACGAAGTGCTGAATCTCTTCATCGAGCTGGAAGCCGATGAAGCGCAGCTCGACGCGCCGGTCGTTTACGCGTCTGCGCGAGAAGGTATCGCCACGATGGATATGGATGTCACGCCAGTGGATCTTTCGCCTCTATTCGAGTCGATCGTGAAGCACGTGCCTCCACCACCGAGCGATGCTGACAGCCCGTTCCAGATGCTGATCTCGACCATCGACCATTCACCGTACCTAGGACGACTTGGCATCGGGCGTATCGAGCGCGGCACCGTGCACGTTGGCGATGCGGTGGCCCTCCTGCCGCTCGATGGAGCGCAGAAGGTCGAGCAGTCGCGCGTCACGAAGCTCTTCACCTATGAAGGCCTCGATCGCATCGAAGTGGCGCAGGCATCCGCTGGCGAGATCGTCGCTCTGGCCGGACTCGAGACGGTCGAGATCGGCCTGACCGTCGCTGATTCGCAGAATCCGGAGCGACTCGAAGGCATTTCCGTCGAGGAGCCAACGATCTCCGTCGATTTCCTCGTCAACAACTCACCCTTTGCCGGGAAAGAGGGGAAGTTCGTCACCTCGCGCCAGGTGCGTGAGCGTCTTTTCCGTGAGCTGGAGCGAAACGTCGCGCTGCGCGTGGAGGATACTGAATCCACTGACACGTGGACGGTTTCCGGCCGCGGCGAGCTGCATCTCACCATTCTCATGGAGACGATGCGCCGCGAGGGTTATGAATTTCAGGTTTCGCGGCCACGCGTGATCACGCGTGAAGGGCCAAACGGCGAGCGTCTCGAGCCGTACGAGGAGCTGGCGATCGATGTGCCGGAAGAATTTCTCGGCGTGGTGATCGAAAAACTTGGACCGCGTCGCGCGGCGATGCTGGAGATGAAAAATCCGGGGCAGGGAATGGTTCGGCTCCTTTACAGAATTCCCGCGCGCGGATTGTTCGGCTATCGCTCCGAGTTTCTTACCGACACGCGCGGCACCGGGATCATGCACCACCGATTCCTCGAGTATGGCCCGTGGGCGGGGCCGCTGGCCGGCCGCCTGCGTGGAACGTTAGTGTCCATGGAAGCTGGAGTCATAGTTGCTTTTGCGCTTGCAAATCTTTCGGAGCGCGCTACCCTTTTCGTGTCCCCTGGTGAGGCGGTGTACGAGGGGATGCTGGTTGGAGAGAACTCGCGGCCGGGCGACATGGATGTAAATCCGACCAAAGAGAAAAAGCTCACCAACATGCGCAGCAAGGCGAGCGACGAGAACATTCAGCTCGAGACGCCGCGGGAGTTGACGCTCGAAGGGGCGCTGGAGTATATCGAGGAAGACGAGCTGATCGAGGTGACCCCGCAGTCGATTCGCCTGCGGAAGCGCTTCCTCAGCGCGAACGATCGTAAGAAGTTGTCACGCGAGGCGAAGCGCGAGCGCGCTTCTGTCTAACAACCAGGAGATCACGGTAATGTGCGCCATGCTGGAGTACGCGGGGAGCTTCCTGAACGAGGACGATGGGAAGCCTGAGGCGTGGCTGGCGAAACGCACAACGGACGACGATCCCGAGGATGAAGATCTCGAGGACGACATCGACGACGACGACGATGATCTCGATGACGACGAGGAGTGGGATGAAGACGACGAGGACGGCGACGACGAACTAGACGACGACCTCGACGACGATGACCTCGACGATGACGATGATGATGATGATGACCTGGACGATGACCTGGACGACGATCTCATCGATCTCGACGACGAGTTCGACACCGAGGACGAAGAGCGGCCTCACCCGACTCATCCGCGCAAATACGAGGACTAACCCTTCGTCACCGAACGCCAGCGCCAGTTAGACCAATGCCCCGCAAGGGGCATTTTTCTTGTACTCTCCCTTATTACAAAGGAGGAGTGATGGAAATTCAGTTCAGGCACGACGTCGATAACGCGCTGCGCGATGCTGCGCAGCAGCAGAAGCCCGTTCTTCTCGATTTCAGCGCCGCCCCGATGTGAGGTGGCTGTGCTCGGCTGGATGCCGAGGTGTGGCCGGACCCGCGCGTGGTGAGCTTCGTCACCGAGAACTTCATTCCCGCGCGCGTGCACGTGAAGGATGATTCAGCGCTGTTCCAGAAGTACGGCGAGAAGTACAATGCCCAGTGGACGCCAACGATTCTCATGCTCGATCCCGGTGGGGAAGAGCGCTATCGAATCGAAGGCTTTCTTCCGGCCGACGAATTTCTCGCGCAGCTAATGCTGGGTCGCGCGCAAATCGCATTCGCGCAGCAGAAATGGGATGAGGCTGAGCGCCGGTTTCGCGAAGTCGTCGACAAGCTTCCGGATACCGATGCCGCTCCCGAGGCTCTTTATTGGGCTGGTGTCGCGCCCTATAAGGGAACCCACGACGCAGGATCGCTGAAGCGCACCGCGGACGCGTTCAAGGACCGTTATCAGGACACCAGCTGGGCGAAGAAAGCTTCCGTCTGGGCCTAGTACGCTAGTGCGGGCGAATGGTGCCGGTGGCTAGTCCCTGCTCGTTGGTGCAGGTGATGACGCCACTGCGCATCTCACAGTTTTCAGTGGACTGACCGTGGTGCGCAACTGCGACCCAGTCACCCAACTGGCTGCCGAGGATGTTGAAGGCGGTGAAGGTCACCATCACATCCTTTGATGGTGTGAAGCCGTTGAGTGGCGAGTCGTGCGTCGCCGAGCCGGAGAAGTATTGGCCGTGGTTGTCGGCGGCGTACTGCTCCTCGAGAATGGCGGCCGCGCGCAGATCCGCCGCCATCGCCGCCTGGTACGCCTTGTTTTTCGCGCCGGCGTAGTGCGGGATGGCGATCGCGGCGATGGCGCCGAGGACGACGACCACCACCAGGATCTCGATTAGGGTGAAGCCTTTTCGGACTGCGTACATCTCACTGCTCAGCGGTTGGAGTTGGGATTCGCAGTGGATTTTCCCGCCTTGAATACTCACCCATAGTTCTGACTTATTCGTGAACTGAGGATTACGAAATCGTCATTGAGGGCGCCAGTATCAATTGACCCCCACGCAGGGCTCGGCTAACTTGCAAGACTCTACGTCACAGCGATTTACGCTTTGACGTGAGGGCCTGTAGCTCAGGTGGTTAGAGCGCACGCCTGATAAGCGTGAGGTCGGTAGTTCAACTCTACCCAGGCCCATGATTTCGAACCGATTATCCCGCATTGGCTTAGCGCTCGTGCGGGATTTTTTCTTTCCGGTTGAGGTGTCAGTTCAGGTGTCAGTTGGTTTCTGACTTACCGACCGCTTGAGGCCGTCTACGCGCAGCTAACGCTTCGCGTTGGAGCTCCAAGTCGGGCTGCTGATAGACGGTGAGCAGAGTAACCGGCGACTTCCAACCGCCCATGTACGCGAGATCGCGAAGATTCGTGGTCGGTTTGAGATCGTTCGCGAACTTCCGCCGGAACGAGTGATAGCCCATTCCTGGCACATGATCGAGTTCCGCCAGTGTCTCCATTTCCGTCCACCAATCCATTGCAATCTCGCGTGGAACAGGGTGCTCTTTGTTCGTCGGCGACGGGAAAATCCAATCATCGCCAATGTTCGGCGAGGTGCGCCGCAGTCGCTTTAAGATCAGGACTGCTTCGTCCGACAGCGGAGTCCTATGGGCGAAGCCAATCTTGTCGACTTCAGGCCGCCAAACCACGACGGCCTTTGCCAGATCGACGTCACTCCACCGCAACTGCCTCACCGCACCTGCGCGGTGGCCGGTCTCGTGTGCGATGACAATAAACGGCTCACAGAGCCGATGAACGCGAGAGGCTACCGCGCGCATTCTGCGGTATCGCTCCTCGCCGAGCATTGGTCGCCTCGGGCTCTCACCGCTTGGATACGCGAGGCCCTTCAAGGGATTCTGCGTCAACAATGGCACGTCATTATCGTCACGCGCGACGGTGGCAAAGTTCAACACCGCCATCAATAGCTTGAGATCGTAGCGTATCTGTCGATCTCCGATTTTGCGCACCGGTTTATCTTCGAGACTCAATGGTCGTAACGCACCAGAGCGCCGCTCTCGGATGAACTTCTGCCAGTCCCGCACGTTCAGAGTATGCGGCTTCCGATTTTCGCCAAAGCATCGGCAGAACAATTCGGCGCACGTGATGTCGTGCCGCTGTGTCCCCTTCGATTTTCCTGGGGTTATTTCCTTCAGATACCAGTTGTAAAAAAGCGCATGCAGGGTCAAGGTCGACGCCTGCGGAGCATCCAGCTGCCTTAGTCGGAGAGCGAGTTCGTCAGCCTTGAACTTTGCTTGCTCACGATCGTTGTGGCCGAGAGAGACGCGCTTCCTTTGAGGGATCGCGGTTGGGTCTTTCCGCTCAAAGAATTCGAGAAGGATGATGCCGCCCTTCTCGTAAGCCCTGACGCGGTTTTTCCCTTTCTCTCCAGTGCTGTAAGCCCATCCTGCCAGTTTCGCTTTAGCCATCGCTACTCCTTCGAGTTGCGACGGACCGCGCAATATCCTGTGCGGCTGCCATAATGCGGATCGGTGCGTGGGCCGGCAAGGTCGGTTTCTTGTGCTTCAGGATGTCCCCGCGGCGGATGCGCGGCGCACGCTCCTCGCCTACGTCCTTGATCTTTCCCTCTTTGAGCCACCGCCGGATCTGTTTCGTCGAATAGCCTGTCTCGCGTGCCGCTTGAGTCACCGACAGCTTGGCATTCTGAGATTCCGAGCGAATGCGCCGGAGCGAACTCACGATACTCCGAATTAGTGCGGCCGCCGATACGTGGCCTTCCAGCGCATCGCACCAGGACGCGCATTCGTTCTCCCACCAATCGAGCGCGGCGTCCTCATCGTGAATTCGATCAGCGGGGAAAGGAATCATGAATTGATGATGTCAAGGCGGCTTACTCGACTGATGGAGCCCGGAAAAACAAAAGGCCCGAGGAAATCCACTGAAGTGGATATTCTCGGGCCTCATTAGGAGTCGGAGTTCTCGGTTGCTGACGCCTTGGCGGCGAATGAAGAGACCAAGGCAAGTTTTTTTGCTTCTACTGCAGGCCCGCAATCCCGAGGCCTTTCTGTGATCCTACATTGTGGCTTGCACGCGGTCAAGTGAGAGCCCTGTCTGGACGGTACGCGGTTTACGCGTCAACTGCTTCCGTTGATAGCGTACCTGAAAAGGGCTTTGGCCGCAGCCCCGTTGTTGTCCCTCACCCGAACCCAAGCCGATCCTTGGTGACCTCTAGCACCCAGAGATAATCCTGGTCGTGCATGTGCTCTCGTATTTCATCTACCAAGTCCGATGCGCTCGCGTCGCTAGCCATGAGCCATTCGGAGAACAGCACGCGAACAGCGTTTTCCTTTCGGAGATAGTCCCAAAGGTTCTCATAGTCGAACTCTTTCTCTTTGGTCAGATCGTAGCTGACCAGATAAAGCGGCATACCAGGTTCCTCCGTTTCGCGACCCGTCGGCGGTCTTGCGCACAGTTTCGTGTTGCTATTCGAGGCAACTGGCAGTTCGTATGGCGCTCACGACGAATGAGACCGAGAAGTAAAAAGATCCTCAATTTTCTCCTCAATTTCTGCACCGTTTTGAGCGGCGTTTTGAGCGGCGTTTTGCCGTTTAACGCTCAATTTTAGCGGGATAACTCCGGGCGGCCGCTCGAAGGAGACGACGATCATTACATTGCATTGTTGGAATTTGGTGACGCGAGGCATGCGATGGCGGTGACAGAAGTCACAAAACGGATCGTATGGGCGCGCGCAGGCGGTCTCTGCTCGATTGAGACGTGCAGAAGACCGCTCATTGAACGCGGAGACAACGCTGATCCGGATACGCTTATCGGCGAGGTAGCGCACATCGTTGGACAGAGCGAGCAAGCCGGCCCGCGTTCGCAATTCGGTCTTCCAGGTGTCGATCGAGATTCGCCAGAAAACCTGCTTCTCTTGTGTCCGACGTGTCACGCCATCGTGGACCAACAGGTTGCGACCTACACTGTTGAACGCCTGAAGGGGATCAAAGATCAGCACGAGCGTTTCGTGCGCGAGAGCTTCAGAGTGCGCGAAAGGACGGTCGCGACGCAGCATGTGAAAGAGGATCTGCACAGCACTTTGTTCGCGGTTGATAAGATGCCGCGTTATGTCTACACCGCTCCGTGTGACGTTGCCGAATCAGAAGTGCGCGGAAGGATTAGAGCTCCTGCCGACGCAACCGTGTTACTGCCCTTTATCGTGCGGAGCGGCAAGCTGATTTCCTTCTCGCCGTTGACGGAGTCTCACGGCCCATTCGCGGATGTGATTTCGCACCCAAACGAGGCAGAACGTGAAGAGTCTCGAGACTGGTGGGCAGACCCAGACCTTTCAAACTGGTACGTCACGCTTCTTAACCGCGCGCTTAACAAGTTGACCGGGCGGCGAGGTCTCAACCTGGACAAGGACCATCACCGATACTTCTTCGATCCGATAATTGAAGATGTCGCGGCCGATGCTTGCGGCGAAGTCGAATTCGCGATTAACGACGTCGCGACCGCGAATGACGGGAGCGAGGTGATAGCCCTGGAAAGACCGGTAACCCGCCGGGCAATTGCGCGAGAGGTCGAGTATCGACCGATGAACAAAACGCTGTCGAAGCTAAAAGTCGCGTGGCAACCGGTTA
This sequence comes from Gemmatimonadaceae bacterium, assembly GCA_035718845.1. Taxonomy (GTDB): domain Bacteria; phylum Gemmatimonadota; class Gemmatimonadetes; order Gemmatimonadales; family Gemmatimonadaceae; genus UBA4720. The sequence continues at coordinate 14,875 of DASTGU010000118.1, forward strand.
GACGCTCGACGGGCGAGGCGCGAAAATATTGGATACACCGCGCGGTCGGCCTTCGCTTCCATCGTGTATCGCCCGATCAGTGGATTCTCTCCGTGAGACCTGAGCATCGCTTCACGACGGACGGATTTACACCGCTAATGCCGAAAACGACCGGTCGGCGGTCCGCGAGCAAGAAGTCTCATATGTACAACCTCCAGCTCCTCAACGAATTGCAGTTCTGGCGGGATTACCTGGCAGAAGGCGCTCCGTTTATCAGCCTGAACTTCGGGCAGCAGACGCTCGTGATTAGCGCTCACTACTTGCAGGCGAGCGTCGAGTGGCCCGGCATCGAAGGGGACAGCGTAGGCTTTTCAAACGCGAGAACGGAGTTTGACCTCTTTACGTCGGCCGCGTATCACGATGCGCTAAGCGCGAATGACGATCCCGAAGACGCCGAAGACGACGAATCAGACGCTGAACTCGACGAGGAAATCGACGAGTTCGAACTGGAGGATGCAGAGTCGCTAACCGATGAAGCACGGCAGCTTGGGAGTGATGCAATATGAGACTCCGTCGAGCGTTAGGCACGGGCGCCCCCGAGCGTGCAAAAGTGCGCGCAAGTTATGTTGACGAACAAATGCTTGAATTTGCCGCCGGCGCTCTGGAACTCGATCAGAAGGAAGGCATCGCGCGATATGGTCCGGCCACCTTGGGCGAGAATCGTCACCCATCGGAGATCAGGTTGGGTTTCGTTGGCTCGGGAGAATCGGTGGCCAGCGCAAGGGATTGGTTCGAGCGCGCGGCGCGCGGCTTCGATGGCGAAGTTATTGTAAATCGGCGAACGAAAAAACCGCAGAAGCGACTTCAAGACTTTCCGGGCTCGATGCCGGACCGCGGCTTCTTTTCTTCAATCGTCGCCGCCGACCATCTGATTGACATCATCAGCGTCCATGACATGGATGCGCTGAAAAAGGTGAGGAATCCGGAGAAACGATTCGACGAAGCTGTATCTCTTATTGGAGCGCGGGTCAAACTTCTAAATCAGCAGGATGACCAGCCCACCGTCGTGATCCTCGCGCTACCCGATGCCTTCCTGCCACTCGCGTCAAAAGCAAAGTACTACGATGGCCTCCGCGGGCTCGTTTATCGCGACTTCAGGCGCGCAATAAAGGCGGAGGTGATGCGCCACAAGGTTGTGACGCAAATTTTGTTGCAGCCGGTCTCGGAAGCTGAGGAGGGCGCGCGCAACGTTGACCCTGCGAGCAAAGTAGCGTGGAATCTTTTCACAAGTCTTTACTTCAAAGCTGGCGGCGTGCCGTGGCGGCCGTTGGGATTACGCCCAGACACTTGTTATATCGGCATCAGTTTCCATCGGCCCCTCGGCGACGCCAATCCGCTGATGCGGAGCTCAGTCGCCCAAGCCTTCGACGAGGATGGCACTGGGTTGGTCTTGAGGGGACCGGATTTTACTTGGGATGAAGAACGCGACGGGAAATCAGCGCACCTGACCGCGGACGCCTCGAAGGCGCTCTTAGAACTTGTGCTGAAACGCTACAAGAAGGAAACCGGCCGAATGCCCGGACGTGTAGTAGTCCACAAGACTTCAAGATTCCTTCCGGCCGAGCGGGAGGGAATGAAAGACGCGCTTCAGTCCGTGCCGCAGTTTGACTTGGTTGCCGTTACACCGACCGATGAAATTCGATTGGTGCGAACGGGTCAGTATCCGCCGTTACGAGGAACGCTATTCTCCGTCGGGACCACGGAATACGTCTACACTACTGGTTACATCAAATCGCTTAAGGCATATCCCCACGGCCACGTCCCGCGCGCGCTGCAGATCGCTGATCATCACGGTGATTCCGACCTGGCGTCAATCGCAAAGGAGCTGCTGATACTCACGCGAATGAATTGGAACTCGGCAGGTTTCGCGGGCACATTTCCCATTACGATCAGATTCAGCAGGCAGGTCGGCGACATCATGCGTGAGATACCGAGGGATCGCGAGCCGGAACCGCAGTTCAAGTACTACACCTGATCGAGAGGAGCTAAGGCAGGCTTTCCGTAGCACTGCTCGCGACATTGCTAGTCGCCCAATCCCACTGAAAGTCGACCGACTTTCGAAATCGATCTGAGCCGGCAATGAAAAGAATCTGGCCATATAGCCGGATGGACGTTTGCGGACTACTCCGACTGTTATTCGTTTTATTGATGCCGAGGACAAGCTCGCGTACTTCGGACCCGCTAATATCGATTGTAAACCAAAGGTTGCTAACTGCTCGCGGGGAAATTTCACCTTGAACCCTTCTCATATCCGAACTGCGCTGCAGGCCACGTCCCCCCACCACTATGCCGCTTAGCTCAAGCCTGTCGGGTTCAAGACTACGCTTACTGAAGTTGCTTACCCACAACATGAAATCGATTGTCGCGCGGTCCGGCGCGGGTACGTCGATCCTGGCGTACACTGGTTGGAGATAAACCTTGTTTTCGGTCTTTCGAGCGTCCTTATGACGTGCGATCCACGAGCGTGCCGATTTGTAGCCGGACGGAATCAGGCGAAGTAAATGGGAGAGATCCGTAGCAACCTCCTTCGCAATCTCCTCACCAGGATCGCGGGGCAGAAGACTTGACATCGAAGGACGCTAGCTTCGCGCGATCCTGAAATCAGTCCTCATCACTTTCAGTCTCCCGTGACGACCTTTACGAATTTCGACCCATCCCAGTAGTACATTTCGCCCGCTTCTTGACCGAAGCCGACATCAAGCGCAGCGTACTTTAGACTTCGCGGCGTATTCGCTTCGCGCAGCGTCTCCGGAATTTCGAGTGGGCCGGGAGGATGCACGCGAAGGCTAATGCCAACGCCGTTCGGAAACGGTTCGAGTTTATTTTCACTCAGCGGGTAGACTTTGTACGCTCCCGTAGAGTCCGACAGTAGTATGAGAAGCAGTTCGCGCGTTGCGTCGTGACCGTATACCGCAGCGTCTTCGCTTCCATCTCCATTGAAATCAGCATTGACGCGTGAAATTGTATCGGATCCCTGATTCGCAGCGTACTCTCGCGGCGCAAACAGCGCAAACCCAGCCGCATACTTCGCCAACGCACTCTGCATTGGCGGGGTGAGACCGGAGATGTTTGCTGTGACGGGCCCGCCAGCTTGCCTCGATGTTTCGTTCGGTGCGGAGTTTCTCTGGCTCTCGTGGCCACACGCCGCGAACAAAGCCGTCAGACAGATGAAACCGAATGACTTACGTACCAAAGTAGGTCGCTCCTTAGGGGCCTGTCACAACAGAAAAGATGATGGTGTCCACGTCGACTGGACTAGGAATAACGTTTACTCCAAAAGTGCTCGGTAGGCCGGTTACAAAGGTCTTGAGGGTATTACTCCCTAAGACGAGCGGCTTGCCAGTGCCGAGTTCGAAGACGGCGACGAGATCAGCTCCATCCGCCGGTCCTGGATGGAATTCGGACGTCACATCTACGCCGTTCAGGAGAGCACGGAAGGAGGAACGAATTGGAAGATCGCCGGAGGTGTTGTCGAATTTGACAGCAATTACAGCAGGCGCTCGAAGAACCGTGCCGACTGTGTCGACGTTCATGAAAGACAGAAACCGATTTGATCGCGCCAGATCGGTGGGTTCCTGTGTTCCTTGAGTCACGATCCGAGTATATCGAGTTGGTGCCAGCGTCCAGCCACGTTGAGCGTCGGTAGTGTCATCCGGATATCTGTATTCGTCTTCGACGCTATCTGGTAAGTCTGGGACGGCGGAATACCCGCGAATGTAGGTTCGTGCGTCGCCTGGAGGGTATGGACTAACGAAGCCAAATCCGCTCAAGGTCTGTCCAGGAGCAATTTGAGAGGGGCCCGCAGCCGCGGCTCTTCCACCGGGCACGGTTACAAAATTTTCGCTGAGTGACATAAAGGACGCCCCGGGTTGAGGGACAGCAGTATCTATTAGATAACTCGTCCAGTCAGGCGGCCCAGCAACTTCGTCCGTTGCGCCGTTGAAGGTCATTAGGATTTTGTTGATATCCTGAAGAGCGGAAATATCGTTACTGACTGTGTAGCTGTAATGCCATTTGCCGGCTACGGAATCATAAGTCACCGAGACGTGCATCGATGGTACTACCTTGTCCGATGATTTCCAATTTGGATAGTTGACATACGTCGTATCCCCCACCTGCGCGCGGCTGGTCTGAGGAAGCAAAGGCAAGACACTATAGAGTGTCGCGAGAATTATCCATCGTGCCGCAGCCGGCGTCGGAAAGCGTTTCAACGTTTGAGCCTCAGTGAAGGTTCGGGTTGTTGTATTGAGTTGTGTAGCAATGCACATGATTTCCGTTGTGCGGCTCGCATTTCCTGAAACCCGCGCGGCGGGCGTGGTCCATGATCGGGTCCCACACTTTGTGATTGTCCGCGGAGCCGTCGAAGTCAACATCAGCGCCAATGCGATGTAGTTGATGGGGCATCGACCAATTGTTGCCAGTGTCTTCGAGCCCACCATAAATGAGCGAGGCCGCGGTTACGAATAGCGGCTTCGTAGCATTGAAGGCGCGGGAGTACGACTTCGCTGTCTTCTGGACCAGGATGTCAACATCGGGTCTCGCGTAATAGATGCCGTCGTGATGTGACGTGATGGGTCCGAAGGTGAAGTACTGACTTGGCGTGAGTTGAGAGAGTCCTTCCCAACGGGTTGCGTGGTAGTATCGATCAGTTCCGCCGAACCCGACGCACTGAGACGCTTGATCGCTTGTGGACCAGTCTACGTCCATGGATTCGTCGCCAGATACTTGCGTGGCCGTATACAAAGTTGGGAAATAACCATCAGCGTCAGTCACACCCGTGAACGGGTTATTCAGTCCAAACGGCTTTGGCCCGGAATGAGAGCCCGTGTGGCCTCCGCTCCCGTCCAAGGGAGTATTGGTAATGTTGCTCACTGTAACGTTCTTGATCCGACCGTAGTCGACCCCGTTGATGTAGCAGTTCCAAAACAGCTTAAATGCGAACTGCGGATTTCCGCCGGGGGTCGTCCAGCCGCCGGCCGGCTGGACTATGAACATGAGATCCGACGTCAAGTCCATACTCATCGCGGGGGTAGGTGGTACAAGCAGGGTCGGCGAGGCGCGCATCGCCTCGGCAGCCAACATTGTTCGTGCTTGACTCGGACGACTGCGAACAGCTCCGCTCTTGGTGTTGACGAAAGAGATAACGGCGCCCGTGTAACGCGCGGCCTTCAGTTGAGCCGCGAGGACGGGATCAATCTTTAGATCAGGAGCAAGCGGCGGATGCGTAATCGCGTCTGCGCGGCAGCTCGCGAGTGTCGCAATACCCATTAGAAATTTTGCGAGTACGATGGGACCAGGCCGGGATCCGCGGCGCGATCTGAGACGCAACGGCATTGAGCAGAATTCTCCAGGTTTGAGGGGCTAGAGGCGCGACACTTTGGATGCGCGCCAAACATACACAGGCGTTTATCTGCAGCAATGCCATTTTCATATCACAACTAGGTCGCTTTTCTATCACCTCAGGCGAGAAGAATTGGCAATGCATTCGCTACCGCGACGCATCGGTTGGCGACAACGGTCTTGGAAGTCAGCCGAACGAGATCGGTCAACCTTGTGGCATTTCCCCGAGAGTTCGATCCCCAAGGGGTGCAGGCACTTGGTGGAAGGCCCGTGTCGCCAGACATGCCCGAGCCGGGACCACCACACGCTGTCGACCTCTAAGAGCCGCAAGGCGTACAAGAAATCCGAAAAAGCGCTAGCCCATTCTACTCTGGGTAATCGGCAAGTTGCTGCCACACGCCCGAGGAGCGTGTTACACGTCGTGTCCGCAAGGCTGGCGAATCGATCGTTGGGAATTGCACCCTCAATTTTCTCCTCAATTTTCACCGGAAACAGCTCCTCAATCGCCATTGCTTTTTCGAGCCACACGCGCGGTGTGCCTGCGTTTTCAGCTGGGTTTTGAACGCCGTTTCGTGGCGTTTTGAGTGGGTGTTCTGGCCGGGTTATCGTCGCCATTGTAGGCCTCAACGCCCGAGCCGGAGGCCGTAAGCTTATCTCCCTAGTCTTTGTCGTGGACGATTGGCATCTTCCCGACCCACCAAACAAGCCGCATCGCGCCATTGCTGGCGTGCATGACTCGAGGAGCAACTCATGCTCGAAACTCCGATCATCTGGCACCGACTCACCGAGCTGCCGTTTTCCGAGTTGTTCGGCGCTCACGGGCTTTACGTACTATGGGACTCACGAGACGAGGAGCGTCCTAGCTATATCGGGAGCGGGAAGCTCCTGACGCATCTAGCGCGGCGCTTTCGGCGCGAGAACATGAAAGGCTGTCCGCGACCCGACGGTTACGCCGGAATAGTTGGCATGCAAAACGACGAGAGCGTCGGAGTCTACACCGAGGCCATCAAGCATCTCCTGCTCGATGTGGCTGCTGATGTGGGCCGCCTGCCGCGCTCGAAAAGAACATATTCCTCTCCGGAAGCGCTGTTAGAACTGTTGCGCCAGCATGGATCGTACAGTGTTTCGTTTCATCGTCACGATCCGCTCATGTCACCAAGCTCAGTCCTTCCGCTAAAAGATGCTCGGACCATCGTTGCCTGGACCTTGGATCGAGACGACTACTGGATCGAGCATCGCAAAATGATCCCGGCATCATACTATCGAGCCTAAAGCGTCTTTAGCGCGTTGGCTGGTGTAGTCCAACCGCTTCGGACGGATTGGCTGTTTGAGTCAGAGGTGTAGCAGGTCGCGAGCATGTCGCAAACCTGCGCACTGAAAGAGCAAGTTGAACATGGGTTGAAATTGCCGCGTCCCAACGTCTTCAGCCTTCAGCAGGAGAGGACCAAGTCGCAAAGTTTTCTCCTCGAACGAGTTCGCTTGGCCAGCCACAAAGCCCTCTGGCAATCCGATGATTCCGTCGGGCGAAGCACCCACAACCAAGAGCGAGATAAACGCCAGCTTGGGCGGCGACTTCACGCTCCATACATACTGCGCCAACTCGTACAAAGATTCTTTGAAAGTCCACTGAAGCGTGTCCCAGCTGACTCCGTGATCGCCGGCGGGGACCACTCCGAATTCGACGGCGCCGCTGCGTAAGAGGGTTGCAAAAGCCCGACGTTCGGCAAGCGGCCAATCGAACCGGTACCCATCTCTGGTGAATCGCCTCGTCCAGTCCTTACTGCTTGAATTGGGAACTAAATTGGAAGGGCCGAAGCTTCGAAACTCGCCTTCGCCTACGTACGGGTCGAAGGTTTCCGGGACGATGTGGAAGACCAGGCTTCGGTCACGGGGAAAGCTCGGCGAAGCTTGACCGCGCAACACCGCTCGCTGGCGTCGCGAGACGTATTTCCGGACAGATCGCCTCAACTCATCTTCGTTCGAATCCTTCATACATCGACGTCGATCGACTGACGCTCGAAACTGACTCTAAGGAAACCGTGCATGACCTCAACGCCCCCGCGTGTGTTCGTGAGTTCTGTTATCACTGGATTTGAAGCTTATCGTCGAGCAGCTCGAGAAGGGATCCTCGCGGCTGGGGCAGAACCGATTTTGGTTAATGAGGATTTTCCATCAACACCTGACTCCTCCCGCAACGCTTGCCTCGATGCCGTAGCTTCGTCCGACGCTTTTGCGCTTGTTGTCGGTGAACGAGGCGGATGGAAAACTCCCTCAGGCCGGTTCGTAATCGAAGAGGAGTATGACGAGGCCGTCCGTCGCGGTATTCCGCTCTACGTGTTTCTTCAGAACGTCGATCGAGACACGGAGACGAAAGCGTTTGTGAGTCGGGTATCGGACTATGTGCACGGAACCTTTAGACGCACCTTCGATGATCCGGAAGAACTTCAGGCGGAATTGCAGAAAGCGCTGGCGACTCTCAGGCCAAAGGGAATTCGTATGAAGGGACCTGCTATATCAGCGGCACTCAAGGCGAGAAACGATCGATCTCAAGAACCGACACTCCGTTTGGTAATAGCCAGTGTTCGAGATGAGGAGCTGTTCGATCCGCTTGATCTGCTCCGAGAAGATTTTCAGGATCAGGTGATTCAAGTTGAATCGGCCCAACCGCATCCTCTTTTTGGTCTGAGAAAGGAGAAAAAGGTTCAAAACGAAGGCGGTTCACTCATCATCACGCAACCGGACGAGCAGGGTTCCCATGGCAGCCGATGGCAATCAATGCTGACGCTCGCCTCAGACGGAATCATTACGGCGCAAACTTCGATCGGGCCGAGGAATGCGTCTTCGTCCCGCGGGCTGACCCTCTCGATGACTGTACAGATCAAGGACCTTGCCTTAGCTGCCCAGTCGCTGTTTCAAGGCGTTGATGGTCTGCTCGGACTCGTCGATCAGTTCATGAGGCACCGACAGCTCGAATACAACGTCGCCGTGCACAACCTCGGCTACCACTACATCGTTGACGAAGCTCCGCGCGCTGGCGGCGGCGTTGCAATGCGGATGTCTGGAGATGAACCAGTTGTGGCGTTTGATAACGCGCGAGCCATTACACGCGAGACTCTAAGCCGACCCGAAGGGGAGATCGAGCGGGTGGTTCAATTGCTTAAGCATCGCGCGAAGTAGCGCCAACGAGGACTGTTGGAAGGACTCCCTTTACTATTGCCCGCACCTCTCGTCCTGTGAGCCGATCGTGTTCGAGCAATGCGCCCGCAACTGCTTCCACGCGACACCAGTTGGCTCTTAGAAGACGAGCAGAACGGAGGCCTTCGCAGACAATAATGCGATTGGGTGTTGTGGAGAGGTCGTCTGCGAGTTGGCTGGCCAAATCCTGCACCTGAAATCGGTCGACATTGCCGCAGTAGACGTTCCACCTACCTGTAAACAGTCTTTCGGCCAGTGGCCCCGCCAACCTCACTGCGATGTCGATACGCGCGCGCGTACGTCGCAAACCCGCCGAGCTCGGCGTCTGAGCCAGATCATTTCCGGGTAGCGGCGCTGTTCCAGACATTTCCGATCGCGATCGTTGGCTCGCGATCTCCTCTGCCGACCAGTAATCAACGGCACTTCGAGGATGGCGAACGTGACCGAGTGTGGTCCCAACGGCAACGATAGACACTTCTCTTATCGCCCATCGTAGCAGAACTCCAACCACGACATGGCCAGCCTCGTGATACGCAGTGCATTCCCGGCTAGTACAAGAAAGTTGGACACAACGGGCCGCCGCGCATCTCGGCTCCGTGTTCTTGCTCTGAACCAGCTTTGATCGAGCCATTGTATCTCGGATTGCGGGGTCGAGAAGAATAACAGCGAATTACTGCTTGCACGACGATTCTGTTTGTCATTTGCCGTCACCCGAGATCGAAAGGCGATCCCGCAAGGATTTCGTGAACCAGCCCAAGTATTTTTCGATGGGACTTCGAAGGAGGTTTCGAAATGGATGCGAACCATTCGGCAAATCATGGTTCTAGCAAGGAGGAGGACGAGACGAGCTCCGCGGAGAGCGAAATCACGGATGAGGGAACGCCGCGCTGGGTCAAAGTATTTGGATTTATCGCTCTCGTACTCGTGGTCATCGTCTTAGGAATCCACCTCGCCGGCGCTGGGTTCCATTCACACTCATTTAAGTGATGATCTCTCCAACAGTCCGCAAATTCGGACTGACTACTCACATCGGTTCTTCCGTCGGATGGTTCGGCTCTGTGCTTGCCTTCCTCGCACTCGCCATTTACGGCATGACCGGTGGCAATTTGCAAACGGTCCGCGCTGCATACCTGTCGATGAATCTGATTGGCTGGTGGATCATCGTGCCGCTGAGCCTCGCCGCGCTAGTGACGGGGATCGTTCAGTCGCTCATAAGTCCGTGGGGGTTGTTCCGTCACTACTGGGTGGTGATCAAGTTGATGATCACCATCGTTGCCACAGCGCTGCTGCTGTTACACATGCAGCCGGTTGGGCATTTGGCCCGCGTTGTCGCAGCACGCACGCTGGAGCACGGCGAGCTGGCCGGCATTAGGCTTCAACTCGTGGCGGATGCGGGTGCCGCGCTCGTAGCGCTGCTGATCGCATTGGTATTGTCGGTGTACAAACCGCAGGGGCTTACTGCGTACGGACGTCGGAAAAAGCGGGAGAAGTTGCGTAGAGGCACAATCTCTGCTTCAAACCAGACTTGTTGAAATCACCGCCCAGCTACACCACCGGTTACTCTTCTTCATGCGCTTTCGCCGTCTGACCTCACTCTTGTCTGGCATCTGCGCTCTGTCCTTCACACTTGGGCAGGGCAATGTGTCGTGCAAGAGCACGAGTTCGACGGACAGCGGCAAGTCAGCCGCGACGAGTGACCACTCCGGAATGAATCAGCGGTCCGGAGGAGAGCAGACGCACCACAAGCCGTGTGAGTCCTCAGCCGTCGTCTGCTGTCAGGCGATGACGTCGTGCGGGCTGTCCGTGTCCCTCGGCCAAACGACGCCGCGCAATGAGTGGGCACCTCGGGACACTGGCGCACTGCCATCGCTCGTCCAGGTCGCCCTCAATTTCGTAATCCCGCCAGAACCGCCGCCTCCGAAGGCCTAGAACACCCCCGTGTGTTCGCCCGCGCCGCGTGAATGACCGCGCGCGGATTCCCTAAGCGCCCGTGGCGGGCGCTGCACAATACAACTTCGGATGCAAAATGTTTTTGTCATCATTGCGTCGCGCATGCGGTGTGGCCGCGGCGTTGATTCTATACACTCTCCTCGCGGCATCGCCTGCACACGCCCAAAACCCACAGCATCCCGCTGATTCATCGAAAATGCCGATGAACATGCCGATGGGTCAAAAATCGGCAAAGAAAAAACCATCAACGACTCTGACCACCAAGACAAAGCCCGCGACCGCCAAGAAAAAGACGAATACCAAGACATCTACGAAAGCGGGTGCGGCAACAAAAAAACCGGTTGCTACAAGAAAGCCCGCCACCACGATGAAGATGCCGATGGCCGACACCGGCCACATGCATATGCCATCGAAATCCGATTCCACACACGCACAAATGCCCGGCATGGCTCCCATGCCAGGTATGCAACCGCCCTCCGGAGTGAAATCGGATTCCTCGATGGCGCACATGCAGCCGATGCAGCATCCGATGGCAGGTGCGGCCATGGGCGGTCATACCACCGCAGACATGATGATCGAGCCCGCCGGTGTGAGCATGGACAGAATGGGATCCGGCACCACATGGATTCCCGATGCCGTGACTTTGCCAAGTCGCACCAGAATGCTGGGCAACTGGATGATCATGTCGCATGGATTTCTGTTCGCCCAGTACGATCATCAGAGTGGCGAGCGCGGTGACGACCAGTTCGGGTCGCTCAATTGGCTGATGGTGATGGCAACGCGCGACCTAGCCCGCGGTCGATTCCAGGCGAGGACGATGTTGAGCCTCGATCCGCTCACGGTGACCAATCGCGGATATCCGCTACTTCTACAGAGCGGTGAGAGCTACAAGGGGCAGCCGCTACACGATCGGCAGCATCCACATGATTTCTTCATGGAGCTGGGCGCGATCTATCAGCGACCGATCACAAAGTCCTTGGCGTGGAGCATCTACGCGGCACCATCGGGCGAGCCTGCACTGAGCCCCGTCGCGTTCATGCATCGTCCGTCAGGAATGGACAATCTCACTGCTCCGCTCGGTCACCACTGGCAGGACGCGACGCACGTGAGCTTCGGCGTCGTCACCGCAGGAATCTTCAGTCATACTTGGCAGCTGGAAGGCTCCGTGTTCAACGGTCGGGAGCCTGACGAGAAACGCTGGGACTTCGACCCGATTCGGCTCGACTCGTACTCAGGACGAATCACACTGAATCCCAACGCTCACTGGAGCCTCGCTGCCGGGTACGGTTATCTCAAGAGCCCGGAAGCGCTCAATCCCAGTGAGTCGATCCATCGCATTACTGCTTCTGCGCTCCACGGCGCGCGGATAGGAGCTGACGGACAGGTCGCGACCACGCTTATCTGGGCCGCGAACAAACTCGCTGGAGAATCTCTGTCGAACAGCCTTCTCCTCGAGAGTGAAGCGATACTCGACAGAAAAAACACACTCTTCGGACGAACCGAGTTCGTTCAGAAAAGCGCGGAAGACCTCGTCGTTGCCGATCCGATAGTAACTAGCAAAGGAGTGTCACTTCCGGGATTTCCGGCGTCGCAGCGCTTCAACGTGAGCACTGCACAACTCGGGTATGTGCGTGAGATCTCGCGGACGCATTTTGCAACCATTGGACTGGGCGCAGCGGGGACACTGAACTTTGTTCCAGCGCTGCTTGAGCCGTACTACGGCTCTAGAAACCCAGTCGGTGCTTTCGTCTTTCTGCGGCTGCGCCCCTTCCACTCTAGTCGCGGAACCGCGGAAATGGGTGGAATGAAGATGGGTGGCGGCCATGATTAGCCGGGCGCGAACGCCGATCACGGCCAGGTTATTTCTTGTAGCACTCGCGGCCGTCGTGTTGCTGGTACCGGCGCCGGCGATGGCGCACGCGAAGCTAAAGCGCAGCAGCCCGTCAAGCGGTGCTCAACTCTCCACCGCGCCGGAGTCCATCCGACTCTGGTTCTCGGAGCAGCCAGAGCTGCGATTCACATTTGCTTCGCTCAAGGACAGCGCAGGAAATACGATCCGGTTGGGGAACGCCGAGCAGGAAGCATCCGACCGCATGGGCGTTGCGTTCCGCGTGCTGACCATGCTGAGCCCAGGACGGTACACGTTGTTCTGGCGCACCGCTGCTTCGGATGGCCATCCGTCGAGTGGAGGTTTCTCGTTCGTCGTTCTCGCGCGGGGCCAGTCAGATAGGACAGCCGCTCGCGCGCGGACGTCGTTAGGGGTTAGCCCTTCGGTTGCGGGCAAAAACACCACCCCGAATCAGCAGGGGAGGCGCGAAGAAGAGGCCAATGCGGCGAGCTCGGTGGGAAATTCAATCGCCCGCGCCGTTCTCTTCCTTGGACTGCTGGCCCTGATCGGCGCAGTCTCTTTCACTCTTGTGATCCTGCGCAGAGTAAATTTCGCGGCTGACCTCAAGGAGCGAATGTCGCAGCGAGCTGCCCGGCTGGGAATGTCGGCGGCTCTCCTAGTGATCATCACTGGGCTCGCCCGACTCTATCTGGAATCGCAGATGATGCACGCTATGCCCGATATGGAAGGCATGACCGGTATGACCGTCGGCGACATGTTAATGCGGACGACGTGGGGACTGTCACTGCGTATTCAGCTGATTGCCGCCGTTGCAGCACTCGTCGGTTTCCTTCTGGCTCGGCGTCGAGCAGATGGCGGATGGTTGGTTGCTGCCGTTGCTGCATTCGTGCTGTCGGTTACACCTGCCCTCGGTGGACACGCGGCCGCCAGCCCGCGCTTCACTTCGCTGATGGTCACCGCTGATTCACTTCACGTCCTGGCTGCTGGCAGCTGGCTCGGCAGCCTGCTGTGCGTGATGACAGTCGGGGTGCCGATAGCGATGACACTGGATGATTCCGGACGATGGGTGTCGATTGCATCGCTCGTGAATGCGTTCTCACCTCTTGCTTTGATCTCCGCGGGCGTAGTGGTCGTGACTGGAACGCTCGCGTCCTGGGTTCATCTTGAGCATCTGGCCGCGCTGTGGCAGACGACATACGGCCAAGTGTTGCTCGTGAAGCTTCTGTTCGTCGCGATCACGTTTGGAATCGGCGCCTACAACTTCAGAAGAGTTCAGCCGCAACTCTCGAATCATGTTGGGACCGCACGCCTACGCCGCTCAGCCGCGGCAGAATTGGCAACAGCGTGTCTGATTTTGCTCGTAACGGGATTGTTAACGGGCATCTCCCCGTAGATGACGACCCGCAACGCGCACAATGAATGTCGCCCGTTGCAGCGACTGTGACACTCCCAGGAGGAATGAGGATGACAAGTGCTATGAAGAATTTGTTGTTGGTAGGCTTCGGCCTCGGAGTACTCTCTATTCCTGCCAAAGCAGTTTTCGTTTCCCGTGCGCAGTCGGCCACTGCCGCGGCGATCGCTACTTCGACGCATTTCTACGATTTGCTTCGCCGCGGCGACAGCGCCGGGGCGGCCCAGCTTCTGGCGCCAGATGCTACCGTTCTCGAAAGCGGCGATCTGGAGACGCGAGCGGAATATTTGGCTCACCACATTGGCGCAGACATCGAGTTCGCGAAAGCAGTGCCGAGCAAGCGCACGATCAGGCAAGTCGTACGTCAGGGCAATGTGATATGGCTTGCGGCGACGAGCACATCTAGTGGGCAATTCGAGAATCGGCCGATTGACTCGAGGGGCGCCGAGCTGATGGTGTTGAGCAAATTGGAATCAGGATGGCGTATTCGCGCTATTCACTGGTCGTCGCACAGGGACCAAACCGCTAAATAAATCGCTGGCCGGTCCGCACATGCTCCCACGGGTAAGTGTCACTAAGGGATTTCCGCACACAGATACATCGTCCTCCCTGACAGCAGTCCTGGTCGCACAGCCCTACGGTTAGTCTGGACCTAATGGAGGAGCGTATGATCAAGTCTCGCTCGCTCGGCCTATCGGCCGGTACGGTAACGGCAATCGCCTTTGGTATTTGTGGGTTGTTCTTCGCTGTCTCACCCACCTCCAGCGCAGCAGTGATGGGCTGGATAATGCACAGCGACATGACGACGATGACACACCGAGTATCAGCTTTCAACCTGATAGCGGGCGTGATTGTGCTTGGTATCTACGTTGGCCTTATCGTCGGACTGATAGCGGCGTTTTACAATCGACTCACAACGCCGCGGACAGGGTGACCGATGTTCGCCGGGCACGAAGAATACCTAGGAGATGTGCGCGCCTCGCCGGCCGAGCTTTTTTCTGCGCTCGATGACCAGTTCCGCCTCTCGGCTCACATGACAAAACGGTCGTGGAAGATGGGCTGGGGAAAAATGGATATTGTTGTCGACGCGCAGGGAGGCCACGCGGTGGGCTCGCACATCGAGCTGCGCGGACGGGTTTTCGGAGTCGCTCTATCACTCGATGAAGTGGTCACTCTCCGGGAGCCGCCGTATCGCAAGCGATGGGAGACCGTCGGTGAGCCCCGCCTTCTCGTGATCGGGGCGTACGCAATGGGATTCGAGATCTGGTCGCAGCCATCGGTTGCGCGAATACGAGTGAGCATTGATTACGACTTGCCACGCAAGGGCCTGCCGCGCGTTCTTGGATTGCTATTCGGGAAATCGTATGCGCGGTGGTGCACACGAAGAATGGTCAGAGATGCCCAGCGCATGAGCATGACTTTCGCGCGGCCGGTCGTTCGGGTATCATGAACACCATGCATCGCTCGCGTATAATCGCATTTGTCTCGAGTTTCCTGCTTGTTGGCCTTGTACTGGTCACGAGTGGCTTCGAGTGCGACAGCGCGTCGATAGGCGGTGCGTCAATGTCCGGCATGGACATGAGCGCCAGCCAGCACAATGCTACCGCTGACTCTCAAAAAGCACCTAGCGCTCCGGCGCCACCATGTAGGCTGCCCTGGGCACCTGGTGGTTGTACGTCGATGGTACCGTGTTCTCAGTCAGCAGTAGCGGCGACGGGTATCAGCATCGAACCGTTGGTCGAGATCACTCAGAGCACATTTACGATGGTGGCAATCGCGCCGCCGTCCGAAACGCCCGCACCCGAGCTCCCTCCTCCTCGGGCATAGTCCGCCTTTACAACAGAATAGTTGTAGATCCGCGGCATCCAAACGGATGCCCGGAGTGCCGCGCCTGATTCGGTCGAATGAACGGCGTGTGACTCGTGGACTTTGATCGGATTTCAAAATGTTGCCAACAAAACTCCTGCGACTCTTCGGGACCTTCACGCTCGGCCGTCACGTGCGCCGCAGCGGGATCGTGCTCGTCCCTCTGCTAATGCTCGTCCCTCTGCTAATGCTCGTCCATCGCGCTGACGCTCAGGTTGTGCCGGCTAATGTCGTTCCGCTTGATGCCCTCCTCGGTCGCGCAGACTCTGTGAATCCGTCCATTCTGGCGGCGCGACAGCGCCTGATCGAGGCCCGCGCGCACATCGGACCGGAATCCACACTGCCGGACCCCATGCTGATGGCAGGAATTCAGAATCTGCCACTCGGCCGCGATGCCGCCGGCAGCATGGGAGACACGCGGCCTGGCGATCCAATGACGATGAAGATGCTTGGAGTCTCCCAAACGATTCCGTACCCCGGCAAACTGGGACTTCGTCGAGCAGCCGCCGAAAACGAGGCGCAGGCAGCCGCGGCGGAGTTGGATGCAGCGCGTCTCGACGTCGAGCGTACGGTCAAAAGCCAGTATTTCGAGCTCTATTATTTCGACAAAGCGATCGAGATCGTCGATCAAAATCGAAGTGTACTTGGGGACGTGATCCAGGTCACCGAGGCGCATTACGCAGCCGGCACCGGTGGCCAGCAGGATGTGCTCAAGGCTCGCGTTGATGCGGCACGACTCGGCGAAACGGCAAGCGAGCTCTTCGAACGGAGACGCGCCGCTGTCGCGGAATTGAACGCAGCACTCGATCGCGGCAGTGACACACCGGTGGCGAGAGCCACCATTCCGGAGCGCATCGCTGACGCGGCAATAGCGCGCGATCCGTCTCAGGTTCGCTTCACCTCCCAGAACCTCGGCGCGCGGGTAGCTGGGTCACCGATTCCGGCGCTTGCCGAGCTTCAGGAGTTGGCAGTGAAGCAGAGTCCGGTGCTTCGCCAGACCGAAGCGAAACTGCAGGCGCAGACCGCACGCGTCGCACTCGCGCGTAAAGGGTCGCTGCCCGATGTCGATTTCTCGATCCAATACGGGCAACGAAACTACCGGCCAGACATGATCTCGGCGCAGGTCTCGATTCCGATTCCCGTGCACCGTGGCAGCCGTCAAAGCCAGGAGATTGTCGAGGCGAGCGCCGAGCTCTCCGCCATGGAAGCCGACAAGCGCGGGCAGATCAATTCGATTCGCGCTCAGGTCGCGAGAATCGTCACCGATCTCGAGCGCGAGCGTACCGAGCTCGCCCTCTACGCGAAAGCGATTCTGCCGCAGGGCAGCGCAGCCGCGACGGCGTCGCTGGCCAGCTATCAGGCAGGGAAAACCGAGTTGCTCTCCGTGCTGGATAACCAGAACACGCTCTTCACCTACCAGACAGCCTACTTCCGAGCGCTCGCGGATTTCGCAAAGAGTCTCGCCGAGCTCGAACAAGTCGTAGGCGGGGAGGTGCTACGATGAGCCGTCGCAGTTTGATCCTATGGTCAATCGCCGCAGTCGCAGCGGTACTCGTGCTCGGAACGTTCTCTGCGCGCAGGATTTCCACAGCTAAAACGACAGCATCACAGGCCGCGTCGTCCACGAGCATGCAGGGAATGTCTGGCATGAACGGGCCGTCGAGCGGATCAGTCTCAGTGACGCCAGACCAGATTCGGCAGTTCGGCATCACGTTCGGAACTGTGCAGCTGCGCCCGTTATCCGACCAGGTACGGACCACTGGTATCGTCGCCGTCAATGAAACCCGCCTCGCAAAGGTTGCCCCGAAGTTCAGTGGGTACGTCGAGCAGCTCTACGCCAATTTCGTTGGGCAGTATGTCAGACGCGGGCAGTCCCTTGCGGCGGTCTTCTCGCCAGATCTCGTCGCCGCCGAGCAGGAGCTGATCGTATCATCACGGCTCTCACACACCATAGGCAGCAGTGCGGTGCCGGGCGTGCCGGGATCGACAACCGATTTGCTGACCGCGGCCAAGGAGCGTTTGCGCCTGTGGGACGTGTCCGACGCACAAATCGCGGAAGTACTGCGCACTGGAAGAGCGATGCGCACAGTCCCGTTACTCGCTCCCGCATCCGGTGTCATTCTCGATAAGAAAGTTGTCCTCGGCCAGGCGATACAGGCTGGTGAGGAGCTGTACACCATCGCCGATCTGTCCGACGTGTGGGTCGACGCACAGCTCCGTGAGGAAGACGCCGGCCGCGTCGGCGTTGGAGCGATGGCCGTCCTCCAGTTCACGAGCGATCCGGGACGTCCTTACTCCGGCAGGGTGACTTACGTGTATCCGACCCTTTCGGAGCAGGCAAGAACCGTGAAGGCTCGTGTGACCGTGCCGAATCCGAACATGCGGCTCAAGCCGGGCATGTACGCCACTGTCACCATCACTACTTCAACTTCATCGGCGCTCACGGTCCCGCGATCGGCGGTGATTCAAACAGGGGAGCGCGCGCTCGTTTTCATCGATACGGGCGGCGGCAATCTGCAGGCGCAGGCTGTGCGCCTCGGCCGGACCGGCACCGACTATGTCGAAGTTTCGAGCGGTCTCGTCGCCGGCCAGCGCGTGGTGACATCAGCGCAGTTCCTGCTCGATTCCGAATCGAATCTCGGCGAGGTCATGAAAAGCATGATCGGCCAGGGCGTCGGCAATGCGGAGATGAGCAGTCCATCGACCAACGATGTGAACGCCAAGGGTGCGGACATGCGTGGAATGCCAGGCATGACGGCGCCCCCGAAGAGGTAAGTCTCTATGCTTGCCACAATCATCGACTGGTCGATCACTCACAAGCGCGCCGTCCTAGTCGCGACGATCGCATTCTCGATCGCTGGCATCTGGGCGATGCTTCGCACGCCCGTCGACGCGATTCCCGATTTGTCTGACGCACAAGTCATCGTGATGACGGAATGGCCGGGTCAGGCGCCGCAGCTCGTCGAAGACCAGGTCACCTATCCGCTCGAGACAGAACTGCTCAAGGTCCCCCGAATCAAGTTCGTGCGCGGCATGAGTCAGTTCGGGCTGTCGGCGGTGTACGTCGTATTCGAGGACGGCACCGATCTCTACTGGGCTCGAAGCAGGGTGCTCGAGTATCTGAACGGTGTTCGCGACAAACTACCGCAAGGCGCGCAGCCCGCACTCGGCCCCGACGCAACCGGCGTGGGCTGGGTGATGCAATACATCCTTGCCGACAACACGGGCACTCTCAATCTGGCGCAGCTGCGCAGTCTACAGGATTTCGTCGTGCGGCCGGCACTTACATCGGTGCCTGGTGTTGCGGAGATCGCTTCTCTGGGCGGGTTCCAGAAGGAGTACCAAGTCGAGGTGGATCCGGCGAAGCTGGTTGCCTTTGGAATTCCGCTCGAGACCGTAGCGCGAGCAGTTCAAAGCTCGAACCAGGATGTGGGTGGTCGTGTGCTCGAGATGGGCGGGTCGGAATACGTCGTGCGCGGCCGTGGCAGATTTACAAGCGTCGACGACATCCGCCGAGTAGCTGTTGGTACCGGACCAGCGGGAACTCCCATCACCGTCGGCGACGTCGCCAATGTTCAGATTGGTCCCGCCATTCGCCGCGGCATTACCGATCTGAATGGAAAGGGCGAGATCGTTACCGGGTGGGTAGTGATGCGCTACGGCGCCAATCCACTCGCTGTCATCAAGGCGGTGAAGCAGAAGATGGCGGAGATCGAGCCATCGCTCCCGCGGGGCGTGCGCTTCGTTGATGGCTACGATCGGTCAAGTCTGATCGAAGCCGCCATCCGAACATTGCGTGCAAAGTTGTTAGAAGAATCAATAATCGTGGCGCTGATCACGATCGTGTTTCTGTTTCACGCGCGGAGCGCGCTGGTCGCAATCGTAACTCTACCCATTGCTCTGCTGATCTCGTTTCTCATGATGCGACTGCTCGGCATCACGGCGAATATCATGAGCCTCGGCGGCTTCGCGGTGGCAATCGGCGCGATGATAGACGCGGCAATCGTGATGGTCGAGAATCTTCATAAGCACATCGAGAGAGACCGCGAGAGTGATTCCAGGAGAACTCACTGGCAGCTGGTCAGAGACTCGGCCCAGGAGGTCGGCGGATCACTGTTTGTGTCGCTGCTCATAATCACTGCGAGCTTTCTTCCGGTGTTCGCCCTGCAGGATCAGGAAGGAAGATTGTTCAAGCCTCTGGCGTGGACGAAAACGCTGGCGATGGCATCGGCGGCTCTGCTCTCGATCACGCTGGTACCCGTCGCGATGGGATACTTCATCGCCGGCAACGTAAAATCGGAGGAAGCGAACCCGATCAACCGCATCCTCATCCGCGCTTATCGCCCTCTAATCCGGTTCGTCCTCCGTCACCGCTGGCAGACCGTGGTCGTGGCAGCAGCGGTGCTCGTGCTCACCATTGTTCCGTACTCGAGGCTTGGAAGCGAGTTCATGCCGCCCTTGAATGAGGGGAGTGTGATGGACATGCCGTCACTCTTCCCGGGTGTTGGAGTAGGAGAGGCCAAACGGATTCTGCAGCAGCGAGACGCAGCTCTCGCCCGCATTCCGGAAGTCGAGATGGTGCTGGGTAAGATCGGAAGAGCGGAAACGGCTACAGATATGGCCCCGCTCTCAATGATCGAGACAATCGCCGTTTTGAAGGACAAGTCGCAGTGGCGCGCAGGCGTGAACTACGACTCGATCGTTTCTCAGGCCAACAACACCGTAAGAACACCCGGCGTCGGCAACATGTGGAGCATGCCGATCAAGAATCGGCTGGACATGTTGGCCACCGGTATAAAGACGCCGGTGGGGATCAAGATCTTTGGCCCCGATCTGGTCACGCTCGACAGAATCGGCAAGCAGATCGAAGGAATTTTGCCGGCGGTGCGTGGCACCAACACTGTGTTCGCCGAGCGCGCCGTTGGTGGTCGATATCTGGATGTAACGATCGATCGTGCGGCTACCGCGCGGTATGGCCTCACTGTCGACGAAGTTCAGATGGCACTCAGCACCGCAGTGGGCGGGATGGAAGTGGGCCAAGTGATCGAAGGGCGTGAGTGGTACGGCGTACTCGTTCGGTATCCACGCGAGCTGCGCGACGACCCATTGAAAATCGCGGACGTGCTCGTCACGACTCCTTCCGGTGCTCAGGTATCGCTCGGCGAGTTGGCGCGCGTCAGTGTCGTCGACGGTTCGACACTGATCAAGTCAGAAGACGCCTACCTGAACAACGTGGTATACGTCGATGTGAGGAACCGCGACGTGGGTACCTACGTCGCCGAGGCCAGGTCGCTGCTGGAGAAAAAGTTAGTCCTTCCGGCTGGGTATCGCCTCGAGTGGTCGGGTCAATACGAGTCGATGCAGCGCGCGTCACAGCGGCTGCGCATCGTCGTGCCGATTACGCTGCTCATCATCTTCGGTCTCCTCTACTTCAATTTCAGAAGTGTGGCGGAGAGCTTGATCGTAATGCTGTCGCTTCCGTTTGCGTTGGCCGGTGGCGTATGGCTGATGTGGCTGCTCGGATACAATCTGAGCGTGGCGGTGGCGATCGGCTTCATTGCTCTGGCTGGGGTCGCGGCTCAGACAGCGGTGATCCTGCTCATCTACCTGGACCACGCGTGGCATCGGACTCGAGAGGAGCGAGCGAGGTCTAGGAAGAAGCCGAATGTCGAGGATCTGGACGCAGCCGTCGAGTTCGGCACCGTCGAGAGACTACGACCGAAAACCATGACCGTCGCTGCGGTCACACTTTCGCTGCTCCCAATCCTCTGGAGTGACCAGACTGGCTCCGACGTTCTAAAACGAATCGCCGCGCCGATGGTCGGAGGACTGATAACCAGCGCGGTTCTCACTCTGGTCGTGTTGCCCGTTGTGTATTCGCTTTGGCGCGAGTTCGAGTTGAAGTCAGAGACGGAGATCATGGCGAGCGACCTGGAACCGAATCCGTTGAGGCAATAATGGATCACCACACGATGGATCACAGCGCGCACGAAACGATGGAACATGGTGACGCCCACGCCGGACAGAAGGGTGATGACGGTCGTGGCGCTCGAAATGGACACGACGCGCACGAAGGGCACGACAAGCACGCCCGGCACAGCGTCGAGATGTTCCGCGACAAGTTCTGGTGGTCGCTTGCCCTGACAGTGCCGACCGCCGTGTGGTCGCCGATGGTGCAACAGTGGCTCGGGTACCAGGCGCCTGCCTTTCCAGGCTCCAGGTATATCCCGGCGATCTTCGGCACGATCCTCTTCTTCTACAGCGGAACAGTCTTCCTCCGCGGCGCCGTTCAGGAGATCAAGGATCGGTTGCCGGGCATGATGACGCTGATCTCGCTGGCTATCACCGTCGCCTTCGTCTTCAGTCTTGCGGTTACGTTCGGCGTTCCGGGAATGGATCTGTGGTGGGAGCTGGCGACGCTCATCACCATCATGGTGCTCGGCCACTGGATCGAGATGCGGTCGATCATGCAGGCGCAGGGTGCGCTCAACGAGCTGGCCAAGCTCGTGCCGGACATGGCAACGCGCATCGTTGGCGACAAGACGGAGGAAGTTCCCGTAGCGCAGTTGCGGAACGGGGACGTCGTTCTGATTCGCCCCGGCGCCAGCGTTCCGGCTGACGGAGCGGTGCGCGAAGGCGGCAGCGCGGTGAACGAAGCGATGATCACCGGCGAGTCGCGCCCCGTTGACAAGAAGACGGGCGACAAAGTCATCGCCGGTACCGTCAATGGTGCGGGATCTCTGCGCGTCGAAGTCACGGGTACGGGAGAGCACACTGCGCTCGCCGGCATCATGCGACTCGTGGCGCAGGCGCAAGGCTCCCGCTCGCGTGCGCAGGCGCTCGCCGACCGCGCGGCGTTCATCCTGACAATCGTGGCGATCGTATCAGCGGTGATCACGCTCATCGGTTGGCTGATTGCCGGCGCGCCACTCGTGTTCGCCATCGAGCGAGTGGTAACTGTGCTTGTCATCGCCTGTCCCCACGCGCTTGGACTCGCGATTCCTCTAGTCATCGCGATCTCGACGACACTCGGGGCGAGATCGGGACTACTCGTACGAGACCGGCGCGGCCTGGAGGAAGCGCGAAATCTGAACGCGGTTGTCTTCGACAAAACCGGCACTCTTACACGCGGCGAGTTTCGCGTTGTCGATATCACTACGGCGTCGGGAGTTTCGGCCGATGATGCGCTCAAATTGGCTGCCTCGCTGGAACGGGACTCCGAGCACACGATTGCTCAGGGCGTCGTGAAGAGCGCAGAGGACCGCCAGCTCGCGCTTATGCCGGTGAAGGATTTCAAGGCAATACCAGGTCAGGGAGTGCAGGGAACGGTCGACGGAAGGCAGTTGATGCTCGGCGGACCAGCCCTACTGAGGGCGGCGCGTGTATCGCCCGGCCCGGCATTTCAAAAAGCCATCGAGACAGCTGCGCAGAATGCGCAGACGGCAATCGCGCTTCTCGAGGGAAAGACGGTGCTGGCCGTGTTGGCGGTGGCAGACGCGATTCGCGACGAGTCACGCGAGGCTGTGCAGAAGCTGCACGAGCAGGGGATCGAAGTAATCATGATAACGGGCGACTCCAAACCCGTCGCTGAGGCGGTCGCGCGCCATGTCGGGGTCGACACCGTATTGGCCGAAGTCTCGCCCGAGCAGAAGTCGTCGAAAGTGAAGGAGCTGCGCGACTCTGGAAAGCGAGTCGCTATGGTCGGCGATGGCGTCAACGACGCTCCGGCGTTGCTTACTGCAGACGTCGGCATCGCGATTGGGGCGGGTACCGACGTCGCCGTCGAAGCCGGTGATGTTGTACTGATTCGCAGCGATCCGCGTGACGTGCCGAAGATCATCGCGCTTAGCAAGGCGACATATCGCAAAATGATCCAGAATCTGTGGTGGGCGACTGGATACAACATCGTCGCGCTGCCGCTAGCAGCCGGCGTGCTCGCCAATCGTGGAATCATTCTCAGTCCGGCCGTCGGTGCGGTTCTCATGTCACTAGGCACGGTTGTAGTAGCGATCAACGCGCAGCTGCTGCGTCGCGCACGACTTTGAGCTTCCGTACCTTAACCGCGAAAGGCCAGGCCGAATGACTATCCCCTACCCGAGGATCCCGCCCGACATCATCTCGATCGGCCCATTTCATCTGCGCTGGTACGCGGTGATGTACGTCGTCGGATACTTCATCGGCTACCGACTGGTCTTGGGTCGGATTCGCCGGGGGATGAGTGCGCTGACGAAGGAGCAACTCGATGATCTCCTCCCGTATCTTGTGATTGGAATGTTGATCGGCGCCCGGCTGATCTATGTCTTCGTCTACGATTTTCCGGCCTACCGCGCGCGTCCATGGAGCGGATTAGCCATCTGGGAAGGCGGACTGTCATTCCACGGCGCGGTCCTCGGAATGGCGGTGGCAGTCGCCCTGTTTGCCTATCGCCACAAGCTCTCGTATTTGGCGGTCACCGATACGATCGCGCTCGCGGGGACGCCGGGCCTGTTCTTTGGACGCCTCGGGAATTTCATCAACGGTGAGCTCTACGGACGCCCGACCAATGTGCCGTGGGCGATGGTGTTTCCAACGGATCCACTGCATCTCCCCCGACATCCGTCACAACTGTATGAAGGAATCGCCGAGGGAATTCTACTTGCGTTCCTGCTTTGGAGTCTCGACCAAGTTGCCCATCGAAATGGGTGGTACTGGAATGGACTGTTGACAGGCGCATTTCTGGTTGGCTACGCAACTCTCAGATTTCTCCTCGAGTTCACAAGGCAGCCCGACGCTCAGCTCGGGTTTATCCTGCTCGGAAGATTCAGTATGGGACAGCTGCTTTCGACGTTGATGCTTCTCGCAGGCGTAATTCTAATTGCCGCTTCACGGTACGGAGCAAGCGCCGCCAGTGAGGAGTAGGGGCGAAAGAATCGCCGACTGGACTGCGCCCTTGGCCGCCGTGTTCGCCGCGCTCTGTTGCCTTGGGGTTTCCTTCATCGTCGCAGGACTCGCGGCAGTTGGACTGAGCTTTCTGCGCTCCGATCCAGTTCTATGGCCATTGATGATCGTGTCGATCCTCGTTGCCCTCTGGGGAATGTGGCGAGGCCTGCGAATGCATGGGAGTGCGGTGCCCTTCATCGTCGCGCTTTTCTCCGGCATCGCGCTCGTCGCGGGAGTGATCTTCGTACACGGCTTTCCGGCGAGGGAACTGATCTATGCCGGGTCCGTTGGATTGATCGGCGCCACGATCTGGAACGTGGGCGCGAGAGTACGTTACGAGCGACTAGCGCCCGACGGCACGGAGTTGCCGCATTGACTGGAGCCTCGGGCCAACGCAACACTTAAGACAATGACCCCAAAAAATTCCGTGGAGCTCTTTTCGACGATCAAGTGCCCACGCTGCGGTGGTGAAAGCCGGGAACAGATGCCAACTGACGCGTGCCAGTTCTTTTTCGAATGCCGGCACTGCGGAGAGGTCCTCAGGCCTCTGGCTGGCGCCTGCTGCGTCTTTTGCTCCTACGGCACCGTGGTGTGTCCGTCGATGCAGTCCGGTTCGGGTCAGTCAGATTGCTGCTCGCCCAGCTAGTGAACCGCAGGCAATGGAACGCTATGATGTAATCGTCGTCGGCACCGGAGAAGCGGGATCTGGTATAGCCACTCGCTGTGCCAAAGCCGGACGACGCTTTGCTGTCGTCGATGACAAGAGAGCAGGTGTCGGTTCGGGTGTCAGTTGGATGCGGACATCCAGCGGGAAGGCCTAAGGTTGCACAGGACATTTTGCGGTCCGTCAGAGTGAAATGCGGACATCTTGTCCTACCTTAGTTTCTACGATTCGCGCCTGATAAGCGTGAGGTCGGTAGTTCAACTCTACCCAGGCCCACTCGCGATCTAGAGGCATGAAATACCCACTCTAGTCCGCAGTCCGCAATTCGCCGCCCGGACTCCTCGTCCGGCGGCGTTTCTGCATCCTGGATTGAAGTGCGAGAAGCGCCGGTCGCCGCGTGACGCGAGTCAGCCTCCAAGCGAAAGCTCACCAACCGCGCCCCGATTCTCTTGCGCGCGTTACGCGTTCTTGTAACGTGTCGAGTTGACAAAAGCGCGGTCCAGAACGCGACTTCGGCTTCTTGGCACGGGGTTGGAAGGATGAAAGTGCGGATTCTCGCGGGTCTGATATCAGTTGCGGGGACGCAGTTGATTCTTACGGCGTGTCACAATGCCGAATCAACCGGCACTATTACCGCAGTCCCCACAACACTGTCCAAGATTGGAGCGGATCCGGTGAGCGTTCCGATCGGCGCGAGCTTTTCAGATTCCATTCGCGTGCTGGTGACTGATGCGTCAAACCATCCAAAGTCGCGAGTGAGCGTAGGCTTCGCTGTCACAGCGGGTGGCGGCAATGTAACTCCTGCTGTGGTGACCACCGACGCTGAAGGAAAAGCCGCGGCGAAGTTCATCACGGGAACGACAGCGGGCGCCAATGTCGCTACCGCTACAGTTGTCGGGCTCACCCCGGTGACATTCTCCACGAACACCGTTGCCCCTCCGCCTCCTCTGCTCTGGTCGAGCGTCCCCAGTGGCACAACGGCGGCGGCGGCCCACCTCAAAGCTGTCTTTGGATTCTCGGAGTCTGACGTATGGGCTGTCGGTAGCACCGGGTATGGCGCCGGGTATGGCTCGTTGATCGTTCACTACGACGGCGCAGCCTGGTCCGTCCGGAACGAGACAATTTCTCAGGGCTTCTTCGAGTCCGTTTGGGGTGCCTCGGCATCGGACGTTTGGGCCGTGGGCGGTGCGAATCCCGGTTCCGGTGGATCGCTGATCGCCCACTACGACGGAACGAGCTGGTCAGGCGCGGCGAGCGTTACGCCGGCGGTTCTCTCCAGCGTCTGGGGCAGCTCCGCCTCGAACATCTGGACTGTCGGACAGAGAGGGGCGATCCTCCACTATGACGGCAGCGTCTGGTCGAGCGTCGCTAGCGGAACGACGGAGGCGCTCGCTGGAGTCTGGGGAACGTCGGCTTCTGAGGTATGGGCTGTCGGGGACAATGGGACTATCCTGCGTTACAACGGTACCGCCTGGTCAGCGGTTCCGAGCGGGACGACGCAGAACCTCAGGAGCATTTGGGGCAGCTCGCCATCAGACGTCTGGGCTGTCGGAAGTTCCAGCTCGATTCTCCATTACGATGGCAGCAACTGGTCGCTAATCCAGGGTAGCCAGACAGTTACCGGGGCGTGGGGCTACACGGGAGTATGGGGTAGTTTGCCATTTGATGTCTGGGCGGTCGGTAACAGCCCTGCCAATCCCAGTGGTTACTCAGCGGTGATCATCCACTACAATGGCTACAACTGGTCGAGCGCCTTCGTCGGCGCACGAGGACCAGACGGTACTCTCGCCGGGATATGGGGCAGCTCCTCATCCGCCGTGTGGGCGGCTGGTGGCGACGGCCACGCGATACTGCACGGCTCACCGGTTCCGTGACCTAGTTCGATCTCACTCTCCGGCTTATGCACCCGTTTCAAGGCGTCCTGGGGTGCACCTCTAGAGCGCAGCATTGCCGTTCGGACCCCGCGTCCGGCGGCGATTTCGTTTTCTCGGCGCCGTCATCTGAACGCTTCCGCGACGGGGCGTGTCGAATGATCACGAGCCGCGGCCCGCCGTCTCATCGCAGCTGCCGCCTCTCGCGCTGCAGCTCAACCCTACTCCACAATTCTTGAACGGGGAGAAGATGCGCGCTGCGATCATCGCCAGCTTGATGTCAGTCGTCTCGCTAACCGCGGCCGCCCAGGACACCGCGCTGGTCGGCCTCTGGCAGGCGAAGAAAAGGTTTGGGCCCGACCTGCGCGGCGAGCTGATCGTGCAGAGCAATGCTAACGGGTGGCGAGCCCAAATCAGATCGCGCGCAGTCGACGCGCGGGTGCGCAACGATTCCGTCTACGCCGATTTTCCCGCCGGCGGGACGTTTACTGGAATCCTCGACCACGATCGCGGGGCGATCAATGGATTCTGGATCCAGCCGCCGACAATGCGAAACGGCGGCCGCTACAGCACACACGTCACGCTCACTGCGTGCGGCAACGGCTGCTACACAGGCCAGGTGCGTCCGCTGGAAGATGAGTTCACGTGGTACGTGAACATCGCGCCGAGGTCGAACGGACGCCTCGGCGCATTTCTACGAAATCCTGATCGCAATCAGGGACGCTTCATGGGCGTCGACAACGTCATTCGCCGCGGTGACAGTGTGCTGCTCCGCGACAAACGCGATTCCACCCTCGTCGTCGGCTCACTGAGCGCAGGAACGCTGACGCTGCCTCTGCGCGGCGGGACTTTCGATTTCGACCGCGTCCCCGCGGACAGCTTCACGTACTTCTACGCCCGCGGCCGGCCAACGGCGACTTACGTGTATACGCGGCCTCTGAAGCGACATGACGGCTGGAGTGTCGCCACGCCCGAGGAAGTCGGCATGTCTCGCGAAAAACTCAGCGACATGGCGCGTGCGATCGTCAACGGCGCCGTCGATTCAGCGAATGCCTTTCGGCCACACGCGATTCTAATCGCGCGGCACGGGAAGCTCGTGTTCGAGGAATATTTCTACGGCGGCCACGCGGAGGAGTCGCACGACACCCGATCCGCTTCGAAGACTCTCGTGAGCCTGGTATTAGGCGCCGCCATGCAGGCCGGTATGAAGGTGAGCCCCGAAACTCCGGTGTTCGAGACGATGGGCGCGCGGCCAGATACTCTCGAGCCCCGCAAACGCGCGCTCAAGCTCGGACATCTGCTGCAGATGTCGTCAGGTCTCGATTGCGACGACACCGCGAGTGTGGATCGCCCGGGCAGCGAAGAGGTCTTCATCAACGGCAACAATCCCGATTGGTTGGGAATCGCCCTCGGTCTCAAGATGATACGCAATCCGGGTGAGAAAGCAGTGTACTGCTCCATCAATCCTTATTTCGCGAGCGTCGTGATCGCGCGCGCGACGGGCCGGCCGTTTGTCGATCTCGCCTGGGATTTGGTCGGCAAGCCGCTGCAAGCGGACAATTGGCACATTGGCCTCGCACCGCACGGCGAAGCGTACATGGGCGGGGGGTCGTATTTCGGCGCGCGCGATTTCACCAAATGGGCGCAGCTCTATGCGAGTGGCGGTGTGTGGAATGGAAAAAGAATCGTCTCGCAGAAGTGGACACACGAATCAGGAGAGCCGACAGTCGATCTGCAGGGAACGCACAACTACGGCTACTTGTGGTGGAGCTCGAACTACACTTTCAAAGGGAAACCGATTCAAGCTCACGAGGCATCAGGAAATGGCGGACAGTTCTCCGTTTACATCCCCGATCTCGATCTCGTCGTTGGTGTCTTCGGAGGAAACTACGCTGACCGCGGAGGCTTCTACGCGATACGCGAGCTGATTCCCAATTGGATTCTTCCTGCGATCGTGAAGTAAACATTCATCTGCCTGACAGCGACACAGTGTGTCAGGATTTGTGGTATTGACGCGTTACTGGGCCACTCCCATCCTTTGTGCCCACCCCGCACCGGAGCCGTTATGCAACATCGTTTGCAGACGCACCGTTCCAGAAGTTGGCTCAGCATTTCCGCTTGTGCCTTGCTCGTCGTCTCAGCACCAGCAACCGCGCAAACATCTAATACCAGCGCAGCATCTGCGGATCTACAAGCAGCACGCACCGCACTCGCCAAGTACAGCGACCCAATCGTCGCAGTGAGAGACGGATATTTCTCGACAGTCGCTTGTGTCGATTTCCCTCAGGCCGTTCAGGACGGACCGGTTTCCTATCCAGCCGGCGCAATGGGCGTTCACTTTCTGAATCCCGCCAACATCGGACCGAAGCTTGATCCGACCAAGCCGCAGATCCTGATCTATGAACCACAGGGCGACAAGCTCGTGCTCGTCGCAGCGGAGTGGTTCGTTCCGGTGCAGGTCGCTGGCAACACGCCACCCAGTATCTTCGGCCAACAGCTCAACGGTCCCATGGATGGACATGAGCCGATCATTCCCGCGAGCCTGCGTCACTACGATCTGCACGTGTGGCTCTGGAAGGACAATCCGAAGGGCGTGTTCACGTCGACGAATGCATCAGTGAAGTGCACGCCGGGGTCGCCGTACACCCTGGCGATGGGAATGGATCATCAACACGATCACCACTAGTCACATCAGCACCAAATAAAAAACCCCGCGCTGAGTCAGCGCGGGGTTTTTCTTTTAAACGTGAGATCGCTATTGCGCGCCGGAACGATTTGCCGTCGGCGGGAGCATGCCATTCAGCCGCAGATAATTCGCGTACTGGCTGTAGTGGTCAGCCCAGTCGCCGGTCGTCAGCGTCATGATCGCCGCGCGTGTCATTTTCCGTCCGCCAAAGAAAGGAAGCTGCTCCCCCAGGCTGGCATCACTCACTGACGCCAGTGCCTGATCGCAGAAGCTGAAAGTCTCGCGCAGGCGCGCCATCAGCGTCTCCTTGCTGTCCGTCGCCGCGACCTTGGTGCGATCCGGAGCTTTCATCCCACCAATCGTCCCGCACAGGTAATCGTTGCCCTGCGCAAGATGAACCACGATGTCGCCAACGCTCATTTGCGCAGGCGTCGGTTTGTAACCGTACTTGTCAGCCGGAAAAGCTTCGGCGGCAGCTATGAGGTTTTTCGCTGACGACTTCGCATAGTCGCGGAACGCGTCCGATACCGGATTGGTCGACGCTGCGGCCATCGTAGCTTGCGAAGTTGCAATGCGCGGCACCAGCGCAAAAGTCGCCAGCGCCAGGGAGTAAAGGCGGATTTTCATTGTGCGGCTCCGATCTGGGGAGCCTCAATTCTGTCGCTGCTACGTGCCGGTGTCCAGCGAAGCGTCTTCTACCTCGCCATCTGTATCCGGAGACGGCGGAGGAACCATCCGCAAATCGAGCAGCCGATCGCTGCCGATGTACGCAACGGGTTGGTGATCTTCGATCTTGCGCAGTCGACGCAGCGTAAACGCGATTCTACGCGCCGCTTTGAAGATCTCGTGGGCGCAGGCTTTCATCGGATCGTTCGCCGACTGCTCCACGATCAACTCAGCGTTCATCATCAGCGGCGTCAGCGTGTTGCCGATCTCGTGCATCGCGGACAGCGTTGCATCTCCGAATCGGCGCAGGGATTGTGATTCGCCTTCAGCGATCACCGAACACCGCGGAGGTGCGACTGCTTCGGCCTGCACCACGAAATACGCGAGCTCAAAGGAGGTGCGCCGGGCTGCCGATACCGACAGCCTCACCCAGACCGCCTCGCCGTTCTTGCGCAGGTAACGCTGAGTGAGCTCATAACGACCGATGTCGGCGCGCGCCAATCGCTGGCGCTGCTCCCAGTCGGTCTCGAAATCATCGGGATGCGTGAGAGAGCTGATGTTAGTCCTGACCAGCTCATCGCGGGCGTAGCCGAGCATGCGGCACAGCGCACGATTCGCGGACAACAGCCTGCCGCTCGGGTTCACCAGCGCCATGGCATGCGGCGCGTTCTCGAACGCGTCGGCAAACGACAATTCGCTGTCTGACTGGACAGCGGGGCTCGTGCGGAAGGATTTCTCCGGACGACTCATGCAAGCCGCTCCTTCTCCGGGAGTCGGAATTAACACCCGGGCAGCTTGATAGACTCCGCGATTGCTCCGCGCGGTCACAGTCGGCTCAGCCGCGAATGCTAAGTCGATCGAGCTGGCGCGGGTACTTCCAGTGCGTCGGCGGGAGCCGATACTGGCGCTGCCACCGTCGTTTCTCCATTGAACCCCCACCAGTCGCGCGCCTTGTCCTGGTTCCAGCCCTCGGTGGGAATCCACTCCAGCATCTCTGCGAGCTCGGCGGCGCTCTGTGGTCGGTGGGCCGGTTTTTTCTCAAGACACTTCATCACTACGTGCTCGAGCCCTTCGGGAATTGACCGGCCCGACCGGATCGATGGCGGCACCACTGTCGACTGGAGATGCTTGGCGATCAGTTGAACCACACCATCCGCTTCGAACACCGGCAGCCCGGTGAGCAGGAAGTACCCGACACACCCAACCGCATAGATGTCAGCCCTCCCATCAACCTGCTCACCAAGCGCCATTTCAGGCGCCATGT
This sequence comes from Gemmatimonadaceae bacterium, assembly GCA_035718845.1. Classification (GTDB taxonomy): domain Bacteria; phylum Gemmatimonadota; class Gemmatimonadetes; order Gemmatimonadales; family Gemmatimonadaceae; genus UBA4720. Next base: position 46,595 of record DASTGU010000118.1, read on the forward strand.
ATGCGGGAGTCCCCAATGCCATTTGACCCGGCACCGTCGCCATTGAATCACCAAGCGGCGCGCTCGCGACCTCCTTGACCAGGCCGAAATCTAGCACCTTCACGAAATCGTACTTCAGGCCGACCCTGCCGAGGTGGATGTTCGCAGGCTTGATGTCGCGGTGCACCAGGCCGAGCACATGCGCTTCCTCGAGCGAGTCGCACACCTGACGCAGAATATGAATAACCCGCGCCGGAGGCAGTGGACCGGTTTTGCGCACGAGGGTCTCGAGATCGAGTCCCTCGAGAAACTCCATGACGAGATAAAGCGTGCCGTCATCGGTCACGCCAAAGTCGTAGAGCTCCACTGTGTGTTGCGATCGCAAATTGGCGGCAGCCTCGGCTTCGCGCCTGAATCGCGTGACGGCGAGGCGGGCTGTTTCATCGTCGGCTGCGCCAAGCATCTCGGGCCGAATGAGCTTGATCGCTGCCGGTCGCGCCAGCATGCGATGGGTCGCCCTGTACACCTCGCCCATTCCGCCTTTTCCGAGTAGCTCGCGCAGCTGATAGCTACCCAGCTCGCGCGCCTTGCTCACCTGCTGGCCGAGTCGATTGACCACTATTGCGATGACCACCGCGACGCCGGCCAATATGAAGTCGGGGTAATGCATAAGAATCACCCGGCTGCTCGGACCGAAGTCATACAGCCCTCGACTTTTGGCGATCAACATTCCGATCGGATTCATCGATACGGCGATCAGCGCAGCTACCAGCATCTTTCCCGGCGTTGTCGGCAGAATTGCCGCGAAGATCAAGACGACTGCGCCGATCCAGGAAATCTCAGGCATCACAACGTAGCCAGGCGGAATCGCTGAGAAGTGCGTCATCACCCCCAGCGCCAGCGCTGTGAGAATCATGTACAGCAGCCCTACATCCAGTACGGTTGCCGGATTGCGGTTACGTCCCCGCGTGTAGGCGAAGAGGGCCAGTGATGCCACCACGCTTACCAATCCGATCGCGTCGCTCAGATCGAGCTGGCGCCATTGCGGCCTTCCGGGGAACATCGCATACGTTGCAAGGTGGCCGAACCCGATCCCAATGATCCACAGTGCGGCCGACAGCAACGAAACGATTCCCAGCCGCGTTGTTGCCGCGCGCAGCAGATCCTCGGGTAGCTTGCGCTGGCCGGCACGCGAGCGTGTCAAATCGCTCGGTGTAGATATCGGCTGCGGCGCGATCAGCGCTCGTTCGCTCACGGTTGCGGTGGCCCCGCGGTCAGGGCGAGCGACAATCTCTCACTCTGCGTCGGATTGTCGGTGAGAAAAACCGCGATCAGATTCGCGGTTCTCACGAAGGTCGGTTGGACGCCAACGCCCCATTGATTGGGCGCGCCCGGAGGTCCCGCGAGCGTCGTATCGAGCTTGCTCGTCTCATTGGCTACAGCGGCGGCGTTCGGATAGATGAATACATCCAGTCGCGACCGCCCAAGAATGTAGGCAACCGGCATGACGCTGAACCCGCTGCGTCTTCTAACACTATCCGGTACTCGGCGTACTACAAAACCTGATTGGGAGAGGCGCTTTTCGACGCTGCATACCGCCCAGAGCCCCGTACGTGGACAGGGGTCAGACTGATTCTGCGTCGTCGCCACGTCAGGCGTTGGGGTTGTCGACGCCGCGGCGGCTGTGTCAGCTGGTTGAGTGTCTTTTGATCGGCCGCAGCCGAGGCCAAGGATCAGGGCCGCCAGGATCGGCACGCGAATTCGTGTCATGTCGGTCAAAGATAGCGCGCATTACCGGCACCGTGATTGCTCTTATGGGGTGAGGAGGGATCACCCATGGCAAATATTCAAACGATACGGCGCAGCGCGGCGGCAGCGCTCATGATGGCGGCGACGGCCTGCGCCGGAAATCTCGGGAACGTTCTTGGCGGCGTACTCGGGGGCGGCGGGGTCGGTGGAAATCAGCTCAGTGGAACCATCCGCGGCGTAGATACGCGATACCAGCAGATTTCAATTCAGACGTCGAACGGTCAGACCATTCCCGTCTCGTACGACAACCAGACCCAGGTCGTTTATCAGAATCAGAATTATCCGCCAACCTCACTCGAGTATGGCGATCAGGTGACGGCGCGAGTGCAGGCGAACGGCAATAGCTATTACACCGACTACATCCAGGTCGACCAATCGGTCAACGGCTCCGGCAGTGTCTCGTCCGGTAACGTGCAGATGCTGCAGGGCACGGTGCGCAGCGTGGACCGCCGCAACGGTGTGTTCACGGTCGATGTCGGCAACTACAACACGATCAGCGTATCGCTGCCGTACAACACCAGCACCAACGACGTGAATCGATTCAACAACATGCGTGTCGGCGACTTCGTGCGCTTCTACGGCGTCTACACCGGCCAGTCACAGGTTCAGTTGCGCCAGTTCAACTGAGCTCGCAGCCGCCGGCTGAAAGCCGCCAGCGGCTAGCTGGTAGTTTTCAGTTTGCAGGACAAAAAAAAGGGGAGGGCATTGAGCCCTCCCCTTTTTGCACTTTCAGCTTTCGCCGAAAGTTTAGAACATGATGCCGAGGGTAACCGGCACATAGGCCAGCGAACCACCGTTGACTGAAATGCGGTTGTAGCGCGCTTCAGCGAACGCATGGTAAGGCAGCTTGACACCAGCACCAGCGTTCCAGCCGAAGTGGTTCTCGGTGGTCGTGGTTCCCAGAGCCTCAACGGCCGGGATGTAAAGGCCAGCGCCCGCAATCACGTACGGGGCAACGCCAACGCTCGGCAGCTGCCAGAACGCGTTACCAGTCGCGCTCATGACGTGGAGCTTGGGGCCGTTGTTCTTCTGGCCAAGCTGGTTGTACGCACCATCAACACGAAGGCCAAGCGGAATGAACGGGAGCTTGATCTCCATTGCAGCCGTGGCGTTATAGCCCATGCTGTTGGTGTTGGACAGGTCGCTCATCGGCTGGGTGGCACCACCCGCAATACCGAGCGAGAAAGGCTTGACCAGGCCGAGCTGCGCTTGCGAAACGCGCGGCATCGCGACGAGTGCGATCGCTGCGATCGCGAGGAACAGTGAACGCTTCAAAGCTTCTCCTTGTTCGAGAGTGCGTCCTTTAACTGTGCCGTGCTTCTGACACCTGGACGCTGATCTGGTTACGGGAGGGCTTCTGAACGCCGTGCCTGACCGAGATGGTCTGACAGAGGAGCGCTGACGTCCCTCGCCGTCAAAAAGACGAGGCAGCGCGACCCCAGTAACGATTGTGATTTGTTGGTAGGTAGTTGCCGGGCGGATTTGTGATTGCAGACAAGAAAAAACCGCGCCCAATGGACGCGGTTTTCCGGCCTTTCCCGAGCCCACCGAAGCGGGCTTCGCGTTCCGTCCCCTTTTTACGGAGCGACGACTGTCAGCATCACCGGCTCGGAGTCCGAGGCACCGCCCAGTTCGGGTGTGCGCTGTGATGCTTGATTGCGGTACACGACCATCGAAGTCGAACGCTCGCCCCTGCTCGCGACCCATTGAGCAGTCGGATTAGCACTCTTCTTCGATCCCACAACGAGAGCCCAGGCTCTCGTTGCTTTGACTTCCACTGCCAAGCCCGTCTTGCCCTGCTGCTGCAACTGATTCTGTGCTGCCCCAATCTGGACTCTTACGCGCGGCGGAACCGTTACGACCACCGTGTGCGTGAGGCTCGCCGATCCGCTTTGCTGCGCTTTCGCGGCGCTCGTCGTAACGGCGAGTGCCAAACCAAGCGCAAATATTGAGTAGCGGAGTGTTGCCATCTACAGAGCCTCCGAGCGCTGCGAGCGTGAACCCGAAAACGCGTCGTTAGTTGATGGGGCACAATCTGCGCCCCGCTCTGTGACGGCTTTATGAAGCGATCATGACGGTTTCGTCATAATCGCTAGATGTTTTGCTAGCTGGCCGCCTTTTGTGGCGTCACCGGATGTGAGGCAAGGGTAAACCCAATGCCGCGGCGGGTTTCGATCTCGATGCTCGCGCCCGCCTTGCGAAGTTTTTTTCTGAGACGGGCGACGTGAGCGTCGATGACGTTCGAGCTGGGATCGAAATGCATATCCCAGACTTTGTCGTGCAGCTCGCTTCGTGTGACAATTTCGTCGCACCGCAGCATCAGGTGCTCGAGCAGCTTGAGCTCCATCGCGGTCAGCGAAACTTCATCGCCGGCACAGGTGAGCCGACGCGTGAGGCGGTTCAGAACGACGTTACCGACGCGGATCTGTTCGTCGACACGCGCCTTGATCCCGTGCCGCGTCAGAGTTCTCACCCGCGCGCGCAGCTCCTCGTTCGACACCGGCTTCACGACGTAGTCGTCGGCACCGGCATCCAGTCCGCGCACGATCGAATCGGTATCGGCGCGACCCGAGTACAGGAGCACCGGGGTGTGACGCCCATTCCGCCGGAGCTCCTGCAGGATCTCAAAACCGTGACGGTCGCCGAGCTGCAGGTCCAGAATGATGCCGTCGTATTCGTTGACCAGCGCCAGCGTCCGCGCTTCTTCGCCGGTTGAAGCAGTGTCCACGGCATAGGCTTCATCGCGCAGCACGCGCGCGACGAGCTTCAGAATTGCCTTGTCATCATCGACTACGAGAATTCGCATCCAGTCTTGTCGGAGGTTCCTACGGAGACGACTAAAACCGTAGACCCTTAACAAAAAACGGGAGGAAGCGATTGCTTCCTCCCGTTTCTCGTCATAGGCTGTCGCCGATTAGAACATCACGCCGAAAGTAACCGGGATGAACTTCAGCGAGCCACCGTTACCCTGGACCTGGTTGTAACGAGCTTCGATGTAGGTCTCGAAGCCGCTGAGCGGCATGCTGATTCCACCGCCGGCGTTCCAGCCCCAGTGGTTATCCGACGCGCCACCGAAACCAGTCACGTTCGCCGCGGCGTTGTACCAGCCGAGTCCGCCGATCGCGTAAGGCGTGACGGCCGCTGCAGGCAGCTTGTAGACGAGGTTACCGGTCACGCTGGTGAAGTGAATGTCGCCACTCGCACCCTTGAGACCAAAGCGGTTATACGCACCGTCGATGCGGAAACCGACCGGCCAGCCCAGCGCGTTGATCGCAACCGTACCACCGACGTTGAAGCCGGTGTTGGCACCATCTGACAGATCGCTGGTCGGAAGCGCGGCACCGCCGGCGATCCCGAACTGAACCGGCTTCACACTCGAAGCCGACGACGAGTGCTTTTGCGCGTGCGCCGCAAACGGCACAAACGCGAGCCCCACGAGGGCTGCTACTAGGGAACGCTTCAAGACAACTCCTGTGTTGTGGAAGCGCCCGTCCGGCCATTCGGCCTAAGTGCAGACGCTAATTCCAGTTGCGCTCCGGAAAGCAGCGTATACTGCTCCGTTGCGACACTCGGACGAGCCAACTTTGTCAGGAGTAACCCGGATGAGCTTGAGGGGTTAACGGCGACCCGGCTTGTTCTTGATGATGTACGACGGGTCGATGCGCTGAAGCCGCCGACTGCGCGACGAGTCCAGCGCGGTCCGACAGATCCCGACGGCGCTCGCGAGCGACGAATCTTTGACTGCCGTCAACGCGCTGATCGCCTGATCGTGGTACGCGATGACCTCGCTCGAGTCGGCTTTGAGAAAAGGCATCCCACACACTTCGTCGGCTGAATAGTCGTCACCGACCAGCGTGAGGACCTTGCGTGGTGCGTGCGGCAGCGCCGACGCGAGCGCCATCGCGAGACTCGCCTCGGCGGCGGCTGACGGCGGCTGCAACTGGGCCGCGACGTCGAGCCAGACGCTGTCGCCGGATGCGATCCCCGCCAAGACCGTCTTGGCAAAGTCTTCGTCGGAGTCCAGTCGGCGAGAGACTTCGTTGGCGCCACGCAGTTTTATCTCGGAGAGCACGATCTCAGCGCGGCCACGAGGAACCCAGCGATTTTCCTTGCATCCGTTCGCCGTGGCAATTGCTATGAGTGCTGCCAGCCCTATTTCCCTGCGCACACCTGGCGCACACGGGCGGTGTCACTTGGCATCCAGATGGCAATCGCGCGCGCCTTCCGCTCCGCGTCCTTGGCGCCAACCGCGGCACCGAGGACTTTGACTGTCGCGTGAGTCGCCCCCAGCGAGTCGAGGACAAGGCCGTTCGCGCCAACGCTCGCCGCCTCGTTGCGCGCCAGCTTGAGCAGATCGCCGTTCCCTACGTACACGGAGTTGCCTTCAGCGGCGATGAGTGCCACCTCATAATAGTCGTACGGTACCTTCTCCCGCCCCGGGAACACCGTCACCGCATCCGCGCAGCTCGGCGCCAGCGACAGTTCGGAGTTCCGCGCGACAATTTTCGATTTCGCGGCGCAGGCTGTCAGGCCCACTACAATGACTACCAGCACCGAGCAGGTAATGGACAGTTTTTTCATTCGCTCGGATGTCGTGCAAGCGTGAGGCCGGTGGTTCGAATGCGCTCCGCATTGGCCCAAAGTTCGCATTTTGTGGGCGTCAGCGAGTAGGATTGTCGCGAGTCCTCGGACCGCGCTGCCTCGGTGTCATTGATCACGGAGCTCCAGACGATTGGCTCTTAGTCTCACTGGCAAAATACAGCGTCGCGCGCTCGCCATTGTGCCGGCGGTTCTCGTGCTGGTTGTGGGCGCACTCGCCTACCAGCAGGCTCGCCACGTCATTGCCGACGTGAAAGAAGTCGAGCGCAGTCACGCCATTATCGAGCGGTCGGACGAGTTGTTGACGCGTGCGGTCGATGCCGAAACCGGCCAGCGAGCATACCTCCTCGCCGGCCAGGAGGCTTTACTGGATCCGTATCGGGGCGCCCTTTCGGATATCCGCCTGGCGCTCGATTCGCTGAGGAACCTGCGCAGAAGGGAGCCAACGCAGCTCGCGAGACTCGACACAATCAATCGTTTGGTCAATGAGCGGTTCGCATTGCTTGACGCAGCGATCGCTATGCGTCGTAACAACGATATGGCTCACGTGCAGGATCCGCGGCGACTACTCGCCGGCAAGGGCAAGATGGACGAGCTCCGTGGCGCCATTGCGTCGCTACAACGTCAGGAGCGACAGGTCCTCGAACAGCGACACGCGATCGAGCGGCGCAGCCTTTCGAACGCGACTGCCGCGGTCGGATTTACTGCGGTAATCGCCCTCGTCATCAGCGCGCTAATCAACTTCGCTTTCGCCACGGCGATTCGTGAGCGTGACGTGGCCAACCGCGACCTGCAGCGCGTGAACGAGGATCTCGAGCGGCAGTCGAACGATTTGGAGCTGCAGGCGGTCGAGATGGAGTCTCAGGCAGCGGAGCTCGAAGTCACCGCCGAGGATTTGCGGGCGACCAACGAGGAGCTCAATCGAGCGACACGCGCAGCAGAGCACGCACGCGACACGGCGATTGGCGTACAGAGGCAGCTCGAGCATGTCTTGCGTGGCGCCAAGCTGTTGAGCGACGCGAGCAGAGCTCTATCTTCGTCGCTTGATTACGAGACTACGCTAGAGATCGTCGCGCAGCTCGCCGTAAGAGAAATGGCCGACTGGTGCGCTGTCGACCTCGTCGAGGCTGATGGACAAATCAGGCAGGCAATCGTTGCCCATCGTGATCCCGAAAAAGTCAAATGGGCGAAGGAGCTGCGCAAACGCTACCCGCCTGACTACGACGAGCCCGGCGGCGTGGGTCAGGTAATCCGAACGGGGCGAGCGGAGATTCATCGCGACATTCCGGATGAAGTTCTCGCCGCCGCCGCCAAGGATGCGGACCACCTGGCGATTCTGCGCAAGCTCCAAATCAAATCGGCGCAGATCATTCCGATGATTGCGCGCGGGCGGACCCTCGGCGCGCTGACACTGGTTAGTGGTGAACAAGGGCGGAACCTGATCGCAGCGGACGAGTCGCTGGCGATGGAGCTCGCAACGCGCGCTGCCATCGCCATCGACAATGCCCAGCTCTATCGAGCTGCCCTCACTGCCAGTGAATCGAAATCTGCGTTCCTTGCCAGCATGAGCCACGAGCTGCGCACGCCACTGAACGCCATCATTGGGTACCAGTCGCTGTTACGCGACGGTCTGTCCGGGCCAGTGACCGACGGGCAGCTCTCCCAGCTGTCGCGGATTCGGGCGAGCGCTGACCATCTGCTGTCCCTCATCGATGAAGTGCTGACCTTCAGTCGTGTCGACGTCGGCAAAGAATTGGTGCAGCGCGAACAGGTCAATCTGCGACCGGTTATCAACGAAGCGATTAGCATGGTCGCGCCGGTTGCCGCGGCGCGTGGACTCAAGCTCAGAGACGAATCAACGGATGCCGAGATGTACACCGACAGCTTCAAGTTGCGCCAGATTCTGCTCAACCTGTTGTCGAACGCCGTGAAATTCTCCGACACGGGCGAGATCGTCGTGCGCAGCAACCTCGATCACGACAGCGTCGAGATCTCCGTTGCGGATTCGGGCATCGGGATCGCCGAGCAGAATCTCGAGCGAGTGTTCGATCCCTTCTGGCAGGTCGAGCAGCGATCGACGCGGCGCGCGGGCGGCACCGGTCTGGGCTTGAGCGTCAGCCGCAGTCTCGCCCGTCTGCTCGGGGGCGACATCGTCGTCGACAGTCAGCTCGGCAAAGGAAGCACCTTTACCGCGATCATTCCGCTTGGATTGAACGGCGGAGAAGCTAGCGATTTGCCCCGGTAGTGAGGCCGGGTGCCGACTCACGTTGGTCGGTGAGCAAGCGGGTCGTGAAGCGCTGGCCTTCGGAGATCCGTTCGACTTCGACTGCAATTGCATCGACGGCGCGATTCAAGTGCTCCAGCTGCGCTGATACTTCGGGAGGAACGACCGCAGCCGCCGACCGTTTGTCCATCCTGCGGGCAAATGCGCGGGCGAGCGGAAGGAGGATAATTATCGCAGCGACCGTGAAGAAAAACGCGTACGCCATGTCGACCGCCTGCGGCGGTATCTGCTCACCTGGCGGCATTCCCGTGCGAACGATGGTTGTTTTTCCGTCGGGCGTCTGAATCGTGATCGGACCATCTTGACCGACCCCGCCCATGACACCAGGCAGCGTCGGGGCTCCGACGACCGTCACGCCCTGGTCGTGAAGCGCTTTCGCGGCTTCTGCCCTGGCTCGGGCGACTTCGGCTCTGGTCTGGGCGTTCATCACCTGCTCGTTGACGTTCTGCCGAATGGCGTCGCGGAGTTGTTGGGCAGCGTCTCGCATTGCTTGCGCTTGCTCCCTAGTCGGCGGAGTCGGTGCCTGCGGTGTGCCCTGTGCTGCGCCGCCCTGCGTCATCCCAATCGAATTTGTCATCAGTCTCATAAGGCATTCACCCGATTTCGGGATCGGTTGGCGATCCTGAGAATCAAAGCTACCGATTTTCCAAGGTTCATGTCGTCGGCCCAACGCCGGGCAATCCCACTCCGTATTAGCTTAGTCGTCCCACGGTCGTGACGTTCCCGCCGCGTACAACTCAACCCGAAAGCAAAACCATGCGAGCCCACCCCGTCCTGTCTGCTCTCGCCTGCGCCGTGCTATGTGCCGGCACTGCCTCCGCCCAACTCACAACTCCTCTCGACTCCGCAACGCTCGCCGGTTTCCGCTGGCGCTCGATTGGTCCCGCCAACATGGCCGGCCGAGTCACCGACGTCGAGGGCGTTCCCGGAAATCCCAAAGTCTTCTACGTCGCGACGGCTACCGGCGGTATCTGGAAGACCATCAACGCCGGGACGACCTTCATTCCGCTGTTCGACAAGGAGAAGGTGATCTCGATGGGTGACATCGCGATCGCGCCGTCGGATCCCAACGTTATTTACGCCGGCACCGGCGAAGAGGATTCACGGAATTCGATCTCTCCGGGCGGCGGGTTGTACAAGTCGACCGATGCCGGTCGGACGTGGAAGTTGGTTGGTCTCGAGGCTACGCAACAGATCGGACGCATAGTGATCGATCCGACCGATCCGAACATCGTCTATGTGGCCGCCCTCGGTCACGCGTGGAACTCCAATCCGGAGCGCGGGCTTTACAAGACGACGGACGGTGGTGCGACCTGGAAGCTCTCCAAGTATGTCAGCGACAAAGCCGGCTTCGTCGACATCGCTATGGACGCCAAGGATCACAACACCCTTTACGCCTCGAGCTGGGAGCGCGTTCGCGGACCCTACTTCCTGAAGAGCGGCGGACCGGGGAGCGGACTGTGGAAGACGACCGACGCCGGCGCGACGTGGCGAGAGATCAAGGGCGGCGGATTTCCGGAGACGACGAAAGGACGCATCGGGCTCGCGCTGTCGCCGTCGAACCCGCAGATCCTCTACGCGTGGGTTGAAGCCGACACCCTGCCACGCGCGTTGGCGCGCGGCGAAAAGCCTGACACCTCGAAGCGGCAGAAGACCAACAGCGGCATATATCGCTCAGCGGATGGCGGTGCGACGTGGACCATGACTTATCGCAACGAGCCCCCCGGCACTGGTGCCGGTGGACTCGGCGATGCGCGGCCGTTCTACTACTCGCAGATTCGCGTCGATCCAAAGAATCCTGACCGGATTTACTGGATGTCGTCGGTGTTCCGCTCGTCGGATGATGGCGGCAAGACCTACCGTCGTGGCGCGCTGAACGTCCACACCGACTGGCACGGCATGTGGATCGATCCGAACGATCCCGATCACTTCATCCTCGGCGACGACGGTGGAATCGCGGTGACCTACGATCGCGGCGGCACCTACGATTTCATTAACACCTTTGCAGTCGGCCAGTTCTACGCGGTCAGCTACGGGATGGAGAAGCCGTACAAGGTCTGCGGGGGCCTTCAGGACAATGGCTCCTGGTGTGGTCCATCACGTTCCAGGAATCGAGTCGGTATCACCAACAACGATTGGTACAACGTCGGCGGCGGCGATGGTTTCTATACAGCGATCGATCCGAACGATCCGAACATCGTTTACAGCGAATCACAGGGCGGCAACGCGTCGCGGTTGAACATCGAGCAGAACACCCGCGCGGTGATCATGCGCGGCGGTGGTCGCGATCGCACCAGCATTTTCGAGGACTCCGTGATCATTGCGCGCGGAGACACCACCCGGCCAGAGACTCCTCAGATCACGGCGGCGGTGGAAGCAGTTCGACGTCGCGCCGCGGCGGACTCAGCGCGCGGTTATCGCTTCAATTGGTCGACTCCGTTCTTCCTCTCGCCGCACTCCGCGACCACCATCTACATGGGCGGCAACCGCCTGCTCAAATCGTCTGATCGCGGTGATCACTTTTACCCGATCTCACCCGATCTGTCGACGAGAGACTCCGCTCGCATCATCATGAGCACCCGAACCACGGGCGGCATCACCCGCGATAATTCCGGCGCGGAGACGAGCGGCACCATAACCACCATCGCCGAGTCGCCGATTCGGCCCGGCATTCTGTGGGTCGGCACCGATGACGGCAACGTTTGGCTTACGACGAACGACGGCGGCTCCTGGACGGACCTCACCGCCCGCTTCCCGGGGGTGCCGAAGAAGACCTGGGTAAGCCGGGTCGAGCCATCGCATTTCGATACAGCGACGGTCTACGTGACCTTCGACAATCACCAGGAGAACGACTTCAAGCCGTATGTCTACGTGTCGAATGATTTCGGCAAGACTTTCCGCTCGATTGTGAACAATCTGCCGAGTGGCGGCGTCGATTTCGTCCATGTCATCCGCGAGGATCCAGTGAATCGCGATCTGCTTTTCCTCGGCAGCGACGTCGGCGCGTATGTCTCAACGGATCGCGGCGCCACCTGGCAGCGATTCATGACCGGGTTGCCAACGGTACCCGTGCACGATTTGAAAATCCATCCGCGCGATCGCGAGCTGATTGCTGCCACCCATGGTCGCTCGATCTGGATCGTGGATGTGGCGCCGCTCGAGGAAATGAACACCGGTGTCATGGCGCGATCTGTCAACTTCTTCACTCCGAAGACGGCGTACGAGTATTCGATCGGCAACACTCAGAACTTCCCGGGTCAGAAGAATTTCGTCGCGCCAAATCCGCCGTACGGCGCCGAGCTCGTTTACCGCGTGACGTCGGGCAGTCCACGCGACAGTGCACGAATCGTGGTGACCAACATTCGTGGCGACACGGTCCGCACACTCAACGGTGCTGGCGGCCCGGGCCTGCATCGCGCCTACTGGGATCTCCGTGGCAGACCGCGTCCACTGGGCCCAGCCGCACTGCGCGACAGCATTAATACCGCGCGCATTCGGCGCGCGCGCGAAGATTCAGTTCGCGCAGCCCGTGCCGATACCAGCGGTGGTGCCGAGCCCGGACCCCGTCGCGGACGCGGCGGTGCGCAAGGCGAGAATCTGCGTCCCGCCGAGGCGCCCACGCTCGGACCTGCAACGGGAGGGGAAGGCGGTGGCTTCTTCGGCGGTGGTCGCCAGGGGAATCTCGTCGACCCCGGTGACTACGCGGTGACGATAAATGTTGGCGGACAGAGCCTGCGCCAAATCGTGCACGTCGAACGGGTAAGCGACATCATCAACTTCGATTTTGGCCCGGAGTCAGATGATGGTGAAGACCCATAGGAACTGCACTACCAGCGCGGACGGAACTGGGCTGTGGACTGCTGACGTACTGCGGACTGACAACTGCGGGCAACCGTGCGGAGTTCGCACGGTTCACTATGCGAACCCTAGGCTCCGGCCTGTCCGCAGTCCGCAGTACGTACCAGTCTACCAATGCGCACTCAGTCAGCAGTCAGCAGTGCCGTTAGTCCGCGCTGGTAATCCGCAGCATATCGCGGGCGAATTCGTGATTGCATCACAGTGGGAGGGGCTGTCGTAGGAAAAGTGTCATAATCGGGTCTCACGACGCCTTTTACAGGTGCTTGGGTCTTGCGGTTTGGCTGTCGACGCTTAGCGTGGATGTGCGTCAATAACCATTTGTTTTCGCAGGCATAACGGTTAAGTCACACGTCGGAATTTCGGAAATTGACAGAGCCGCTCCCGAGTAGAGAAGACATTGCTCGCCTGACGAATTTCGTCGATCTCGGCCGCGACAGCCGGAGGCGCTACGACGCCTCGGGCTTGTCGGCAGAGGAGGCTCACGAGGGGCTGTTGTCCGCGTACGAAGAGCTGAGCGTCGCCGAGGAGGAGCTTCGCGCCCAGGCGGAAGCGATCACCGAGGCCCGACATGAGTTAGAGATCGAGCGCAATCGCTATCGCACACTGTTCGAATTCGCGCCGGATCCGTATCTCGTCACCGATTCCAACGGCACGATTGAACAGGCCAACACCGCGGCGGCGGAATTCCTCGGTGTCCCGAGCGCGCTCTTGATCGGCAAGCCGATGATCAACTTCGTCGATCTGCGCACTCGTCCCGAATTCCGCTCGCACATTCGTTCGCTGAGCGGGAGTCGCCGCGATCGAATGCTGGCCGATCTGGCGGTGCGCGATGGACGCGTCGTGCCGGTCGAGCTGACTGCCGCCGCGATTCCAGCGCATGCCGAGCGGCCACAGTCGTATTTCTGGTTGCTGCGCGACATGAGCAGCAGACGCGACAGCGAGGAGAGCATGCTCGCGCTGAATCGCTCGCTCAACGCGCGCGTCGCACAGCGGACTCGCGAGCTGGAGATCGCACTCGCCGGCGAGCAGGCCGCGCGCAAGGAAGCCGAAGCCGCCAACCGCATCAAATCAGAATTGTTTGCGCGGCTTAGTCACGAGTTCCGCACTCCTTTGCACGCCGTCTCCGGCTACCTGGAGATTCTGCAGCAAAACATCCACGGTGGTCTCAACGACGACCAGCGCAAGGACGTCGATCGCATCCATCAGGCGCAGGAGCACCTGATGGCGCTCGTCAACATGATCCTCGATTTTGCAAAACTCGAGGGCGGGCTGGTCGAGCTGGCGATGGCCGAGATTCCGATCGAAGAAACGCTGCGCGGCGCCGACGCACTGGTATCTCCACAGTTCGCGAAGAAAGGTGTGACCTACATCCATCGCGCTGGAGATCCGGCGCTGACGGTGTTCGCCGATCGCGAAAAGGTGCAGCAGATCATCGTGAACCTGCTCGCCAATGCTGTCAAGTTCACCCCGCCCGGTGGCAGCGTCGATCTCGACTGGCGAATCGAGAATGAAAACGTGATCGTGCGCGTTCGCGACACGGGATCGGGAGTCCCCGAGGAAAAGATCGAGGAGATCTTCGAGCCGTTCGTGCAGGTGCGCGCTCCGGGCTCGCTTCCCACTGGTGGGACCGGCCTTGGCCTCGCCATCAGTCGCGATCTCGCGCGCGCGATGGGCGGCGACGTTCGCGCAACGAGCAGACTCGGTGTCGGTTCGGTATTCACACTCACGCTTCCGTTGCGCAAACACACCGCCGTCAAGCTTTCAGCCCCAGTTACCGAGGATTAGCTTTCGGGTGCATTCGTAATTGCACCGCTAAAGGGGGCTAACCTTGCAACGGCATTCGACCGCGGAGCTCTTTGACCTCGTAGAAGACCCCTCCGTCTTCATCAAGCAGGACTGGAACTCCTACACGACGGAGGACCACGAAGTCTGGGGGATGCTGTACGAGCGGCGCATGAACCAGCTGCGAAAAAACGGCAGCCGGATCTTCCTCAAGGGCGCCGATACGATCGGGTTGAAGAAAGAGACAGTGCCCGATCTCGCGGACGTGAATCGCCGCCTCGCACCGCCAACTGGTTGGGAAGCGGTGCCCGTCAACGGCTACATCCCTGCTCACGCGTTCTTCCAGTGCCTGTCGCTGCGGAAGTTTCCAACCACAGTCACGATTCGCAAGAAAGAGCAGCTCGACTACCTGCCCGAGCCGGACATCTTCCACGATGTCTTTGGCCACGTCCCGCTGCACGCCGATCCAGTCTTCGCGGATTTTCTCCAGCACTATGGTCAGGTTGCGGCGCAGGCCGAGAGCGAAGAAGACACTACGCGCATGGCGCGCTTGTTCTGGTTTACGGTGGAGTTCGGGCTGATTCGCGAAGACAATCAGGTGAAGGTCTACGGCTCCGGCCTCATCTCTTCACACGGCGACGCCGCCAACGCCCTCGGCCCCAAGTGCGATCGCCGCCCATTCTCCCTCGACGCCGTGTTCAACCAGCCCTTCGAGATCGACCACTTCCAGGACGTGCTGTTCGTTGTCGACTCGTTCGAGCAGCTATTCCAGGCAGTCGAAGAGGCAGGCAGGCGGATCGGGGTCCTCCGATAGACTGCGGACTGGCCGAGTCCGGACTGGCCGTGCAGCCACCCTCTAATTGGCATTCTGAAGTAACTGGATCCGAGTTGCCAGTAGCACGGTTGCCGGTTGTCCGTTAACTACGGTGCGAAACCGTTCGAAGTGACCTATGGTAAAAGCAAAAACAAAGGCAACGGCACCTAGCCGTTGCCTTTTCTTTACGCCGGGGAGAAGAGTTAAATGCGCAGTTTACGGGGAACAGGCAACCGTGCTACCGGCAACCCGGAACCCGTTACTTCAGACCGCCAGTTGTAGGGCGGCCGCACGGCCAGTTCGAACTCGGCCAGTCCGCAGTCCGCGGGAGCCGATTAGCGTAGGGTCCAGCGTCGTGAGGAGTGTCTTCTAGTAGTTCGACGAGCGCACGCGATCGAGAAGATTGATCAGCGAGTCGAGCTCTGAGGGCGGCAGCACGGCTACCGCCTGCGCATCCCATCGATTGACCGGATCGTCCAATTCCTTGAGCAAGTCCAGCCCTTTCTGCGTAATGCGACAGAACACGCGACGACGGTCCTTCGGACAAGGAGTGCGGGCGACGAGATCTTTGCGTTCCAGGCGATCGACAAGCCGCGTGACTCCCGGAGTCTGCTCGATCATGCGCTCGCCGATGCTCAGTGTAGGCAAACCCTCAGGTCCGGCGCCGCGCAGAATTCGCAACACGTTGTATTGCTGCGGTGTGATGCCGTGCGGCTCGATCACCTGCGCGAGGCTGCGCTTCATGGCGTCCGCTGTACGTAACAGTCCAAGCGTCGCTTGCTGTTCACGCGAGCGAAAAGTTTCTGGCGGCTTTGGATGCGGCTTTTGCGCGGACGCCATGCTCAGAGTCTATAAATGACTGGGACATTGAGCAAGCAAATGGTGGCGCTCACGCTGCGTTCGGTGCTACCGGCGTAGATATGTCCCAATTACCAACAGTTACCAACTTACATTTGACCGGTTATCCGGCAGGCCCTTTTTCTGCTGGTATGGGTAGTAAAGCAGACACTTCGGCCTCGATTTCCGGCTGGAACCACTTTAGGAGCTACGAGTGATCAAGAAACTTGCGCCTTTAGCGTTGCTTTTGGCTGCCGCCTGTGGCGGCGGTGGAGATGGCGGGACCGGGCCAAAAACGACGCCGAGCGATATCGGAAGCATGACCGTCGGCGAGGTTCGGGTTCTGAACCCGACCGACATCACCAACGGAATCACGTTGCCCGCCAATGCCGGCAGTCGCGACTACGTCGTCATTGTCGGCAATACGAGTACTCAACCCGACAACGTCACCGGGAGCTATACGGTCAAAGCAGACCGTTCACCGACGAGTACTTTCGGGATCGAGCTGGCGGCCGACATGGCTGCCCAATCGAGCCGCCAGCTGGACGGAGTGCCGCTGGCTCGTACACCGCAACAGGCTGCCGACAACAAGATTCGCGCGTTCGAGAGAGCAAATCTGCGACTGCGCTCGAGCAACGGCGTCATTCCATCCTCGCGCTTTTCGATTCGTCGGAATGCGCAGGTGGTAGCTTCGCCAACTCCGAACGTCGGTGACGTAATCAACGTCAAGGTTCCTGACGCTTCGACCAACAACCTGTGCGACAACTACATCACCACGCAGGCGGTTGTCGCCTCGGTGAGTCGCCGCGCAATCCTCGCCGTCGATACTCTGGATCTGCAGGGCGCGCCACCGACCGTGTTGTTCCCGCAGACGACCCTCGATTCGATCACTGCGGAATTCGACAACATCACCTACCCGACCGACAGCTCCTACTACGGCAAGCCGACCGACATCGACAACAACGGGCACGTCGTGATGCTGTACACGGGTCAGATCAACAAGCTCACTCCTCCGAACACGACTGGCGGATTCGTTGGCGGCTTCTTCTTCGCCGGTGACATTTTCCCCGCCACTGACCAGGGTGGCGGCGCCGGCTCATTCTGCGCCCAGAGCAACGAGGGCGAGATCTTCTACCTTCTGTCTCCCGATCCGACTGGCCGGTTCGGCAACGTTCGCTCGACCAACTCGGTTCGTCAGGGAACCCGCGGCACCATCGCCCACGAGTTCCAGCACATGATCAACGCCGGCAATCGCTACTTCAATACGGCGGTCAGCAGCTTCGAGGCGACCTGGCTCGACGAAGCGCTTGCACACTTTGCGGAAGATGCGGTTGGGCGCGTGTCGCGCGGCTTTGGCGATCTGCAGACCCTGACCTTCAACGATGTTCTGCCCTGCAACTCTCCGTGCTCGCAGGCCAACGACTTCAACGCTTTCTTTTTCCAGAACCTGGCGAGACTCACGGACTGGATGGTGAAGCCGGATACGTATGGGCCGTTCATGAAAATGGCGGACACCAGTCTCGCCGTTCGCGGCGCGGCGTGGGCAATTGTTCGATACGCGGCAGACAACTATTCGAACGGCGATCCGCGTGTGCTCACTCGCACCCTCGCAGCGGGCCCCGACACCGGGGTCAAGAACTTCACCGCCGCCACCAAAGCATCGGTCGACACCCTGGTCAAAGGCTGGCTGGTCTCCATGTACGCGGATCACCTTGGGATTCAAGGATTGGATCCGAAGTACCAGTACAAGAGCTACAACTTCCGCAGCGTGATGCCTCCGGTGGCGCGATCAGTACTAAATCAGTCCACCGCGTCGTATCCGCTGACGGTTCAGTCGATTGGATCAGGGACTGACAACTTCACCGGTACCAATCACTCCGGCAGCGGCACTTATTACCGATTGACTGTTTCATCTGGCGCGGCTGCCAAAACTGTCAAAATCGTCGATGCACAAGGCAACAACGCGAACTTTCTCGGCGAACACGTCTACGTGCTGAGAGTTCAGTAATTCTCGATCCGGAAAAACGAAACGGGCCGCGATTTTCGCGGCCCGTTTTGCATCATGCGTATGGATGTCACGCATCGCGCAGCGCGGCGATAGGCGTTTCTCGAAACACGTCGCGACCGGCGAGCAATCCAATCAGCAGCGTGAGGGCGACGACCACCAACGCGATGGCGACTACAGGCCCGACTGGAGCTCCGAATGGTGCCTTGAAGATGAAGCGAACAACCGCCCAGCCACCCGCAACCGAGAGCAGCATTCCCGTCAGTCCACCAAGCACGCCAAGCAATGAGTACTCGGCGAGCAGTATGCGCGCGATCTGACCCCGCGTCGCACCGAGGGTTTTGAGCAGCACACCTTCGCGAACCCGCGCACGGCGCGTAGCCGACACAGCGCTGAAGAGAACGGGTATCGCGACGGCTAGACTGAAGAGCGCGATGAAGCGGATCGCCAGCGACACTCGCGAAACTATCCGATCGACTGTCCTTTTGATTGCGGTGAGGTCGATGCTGGAGACGTTGGGGAATCGGTTAACCACTGCCCGTTGAAGCAGAGGTACCGCCTCCGAGTTCTTCACCTGAGCGAGCACGATGTACTGATTGGGCGCTCCGCGGAGCACCGGTGGTGGAAAGACCACAAAGAAGTTCGGCTCGAAGCGCGTCCAGATCACTTTGCGCAGACTGGTGATGCGCGTGGGTATTTCCACACCCTGCACGTTCCATGTGATCTGATCTCCGAGCTTCACCTTGAGCTCCTCGGCGATCCCATCTTCGAGCGAGATCTCGCCGGTATCAGCCGCCTGCTCGAGTGAGCTGGCGCTGAACCACTTTCCGGAAACGATGGTCTCACTGGCCGCTGGTTTGTCGCGGTACGTAGATCTGAACTCCCGACGCAGCGCCCAACCAGCGCGACCGCCGCGCTGACCTTGTGCGGGTGTCATGTCGGCAACGCTCTTTCCGTTGATCGACGCGATCCGCATTGTCACGACCGGCGCTTCCTGGACGACGTCGTAGTGATTGGCGCGGATGATCGAGTCGACCCCGAGGTGCTGGTCCTGCTGGACGTCGAAGAAAACGACGTTGCCGCGAGCTTCAGCCTGCGCCGTCGTGAATCGGCGCAGGATGTTGTGCTGCACGAGATAAAGCGTGCTGACGAGGAACGCGCCAAAGCCGAGCGCGAGAACGACGGCGCGGGTTTGATTTCCCGGCCGATAGAGATTTGCAACACCCTGACGCACGACATAGGGCCAACGAGTTCTCAGACCCTTGCGCGCTGCCCAGGATAGAATCGCAGCACTGATCGCCAGCGCGAGAATCGCGACGCCCGTCGCAGCGCTCATGCTGAA
Source organism: Gemmatimonadaceae bacterium (assembly GCA_035718845.1). Lineage (GTDB taxonomy): Bacteria > Gemmatimonadota > Gemmatimonadetes > Gemmatimonadales > Gemmatimonadaceae > UBA4720. The sequence continues at coordinate 65,904 of DASTGU010000118.1, forward strand.
CGCCTGTCTCGGCGTGCGGGCACGCGTCAGCGCTATTCCGACGACGCTGACGACGAGCGCGGCGTCGACGAGCAATCGCGGCGCGTCACTCCAGCGCAGCCGCAAAACCTCCGCGTCGGTATCCCGTCTCAGCGTCTGCAGCGGTGAGACGTTACGCAGCGCGAGCAGCGGACGCAGCGCGAAAACCAGCGCGATCCAGCCCCCGACCGCCAGACCGGTAAATATCGCCGACGGCACCAAGGACACGTGAACGTCAACGGGCAGAAAGTCCGTCAGCGCATGCGGAAGAATGAATTGAACTGCGACGCCGAGCGCGACTCCGGCAGCGGCGCCGATCAGACCCATTCCCGCCGCCTGCGCGACATAGATCGCCATCACCTGTCCGCTCGACGCGCCGAGGCATCGCATCACGGCGACTGTATC